>JAOMAZ010000024.1 GCA_028344335.1 Deltaproteobacteria bacterium
GAAAGAGGATGTACAATTACTCAAGAAGAGGCTGATGCAGACGGTGATGATGTTGCAGATCCTGATGACCAGTGTCCTAATACACCAATAGAAGAAGAAGTAGATTTACTTGGATGTTCAGACTCTCAAAAAGATGATGATAATGACTTAGTCAGTAATGCTATTGACCAATGCCCAAACACTCCAATAGGTGCTGAAGTCGATGATATCGGTTGCATTGTTGAGGGTGCAGATAGCGATGGTGATGGGGTAGAAGATATTGATGACTTACTTCCCGGCGACCCTTCTCAATGGGCTAGTCGAGATGGTGATGTATTTGGAGACAACTTGACAGGAACTCAAGGAGATGCTTGTCCCGATGATTATGGGAATTCTACTGAAGATAGGTTTGGTTGTCCTGACCGTGATGAGGATGGATACTCGGATGGTGATTTTATCTGGACAGTTTTCTCAGGTGCTGATGCTTTCCCAGATGATCCAACTCAATGGAAGGATAGTGATAATGATGGAGTTGGCGATAATGCTAGTTCTTCAACCGGAGACAAATGTCCTTCGACAGCTGCGGAATGGAGGCATTTAGTTGATGAAACTGGATGTGACCCTACCGAGAGAGATAGTGACTCAGATGGCGTAGTGGACATGAATGATAACTGCCCTGATACAATATTAGGTGACAAAGTCGATGCAGGTGGTTGTATGATTGTTGGTGAAAACCAAAATCAAGAGGAATCAACTTCTGGTAATATGGATAGAATGTTGATTTATGGTGGAGCAGGTTTGGGAGCATTGGTCTTATTGGTAATCATTGTCATGCTAGTTGGAGGGGGTAGGGGGATAGACCTTGATGATGACGACGATGACGATGACGATTGGTTCGATGATGAAGAGGATGATATTATCCCCTCTACCTCCTCAAAACGTGGAAGCCGTGATTCTATCCCAGCAAGAGGCCCAACACAGGCCCCTAGTAGTGGTCCAAGCACAGGTCCACCTGGCAGAGGCCCAAGCGTAGGTCCACCTGGTAGAGGCCCAGGAGGAGGTCCACCGATGGACCGAGGAATCGACCCTTATGCAGGTGGCGGATATGGTGCACCACCTACCGGTGGCGGTGGCTATGGCTTCACAGCCCCATCTCCTTCTCGGCCAAGAGCAGGACCACCAGTTGATTCACCGCCGGTAAAGAAGGCAACAAAGAAGAAGATTCTCAGCCCTGAAGAAGTCGAAGCAGCCAAACAAGAAGAAAATCGGCAACAAAACTGGGAACCGGAAGATGAGGGCCCACTTTTCGATGATGAGGATGCTGTAGCAAGACAGGACTCTGTTGCTTGGGCATGGGACGAGATACAAATTTCAACAGATGATAGAAGTATTATGATGACTTTACAAGGTAGTGGATGGAGTGCTAAGCAATCACGTGCTATACTCAATGAAGCAAAGGCATGGTGAGATGATGGTTAAGCCGATAGGAACATGCTCAAATGAAAGTTGCAGGTGGCGGCGCACGACAGGAGGTGAAGATGTTGAGTGAAGTTCCCCCTGTTGGCGCCACCTTACCTGATGGAATAGATGTTGATGAGGCTGCAGCCTACTTTGGAGTCACAGAATCCAGTGCTTCTTTACACACTCTTCTTGAAATGGATTCTGAATCTGCTCTTTCCCTCTTTTTGGAATTAACCTCTGACCTCCATCTTGCAAAGGGAGATTTTGATTTCAACACTGCAAGTGAGAGAATGAATTGTGAAGGTGGAGAAATTTACTTTCTTGTGGTGGGTCATCTTGGAATGCTGGAATTAGTTGACCCGTTGCGTTTCTGGCTGGGTATGGAAACTAGTGACGGTGAGCCAGGTGGCCCTGACCCAGGGCTGGATGAATCAAGCCGCCAGAGTATCGAGACCATAGCAGATCCAATGAATGTACTCCAATTATTATCGATTGCTCACTTAGAAGGTGGAGATGTAGTTGTAAAGAAATATTATGCTGCTTTGAAAGGAATGTTTGCATCTCCAAGTTCAAGTGTAGATTCTTTGAAGTTAATTAATAGTAGCCTCTCTGCAGTATTACATTCATATCAAGGTAATGGCGCCATTGTAGGAATCCCAAGTTTGTCTGATGCACCATTACCTGCCGCTGCTCCATCCCTCCCTCCTCCACAAACTCCAACCCCTGCAGAACCCGTTGTGAAAACATCTGTTGCCCCACCTCAAGTTTCTGTAAAAAAGGAAGAATATTCTGTTCCTCTTCCTGGCTCTGTAGTTGAAAAACCACAACTTGAGCCTACTCCACCTCCAATGATGACCGTTGAGGATATTGTTCCATTACCTATTTCGAAAATAATAGCAGAACCTGCACATGAAAAGAAAATCACAGAAACTGAGGGTGATGCCTTCGCGGGAGCATTCGGGCTCGTTGGACCTAAAGCACCTCATGTCGCCAAAGAAATACAGGTTGTTGAACAACCAACAGAAGAACAAAGTGCAGATATTCAACCATCAATGGAGAGTATGCTATCTGGAATTACTACCAGTGGAAGAGGAGATGTAACACCCGCTCAACTCCCTTCAATTGAGGCAGAGGTTCAACCTTCACAGAATATAGAAAACCTCCCTAAAGAGGTCATAGAGGAAGTTGAACAGGTTTCAGAACAGCAGCAACAACCAGCTTCACATTCTCAAAGCACATTGCCAAAGCCAGTGATGGCTGCACCGGTCCGAACTCCTGTTGGAGGTGGAATGCCCCGTGCTACTGGACCAACTTTAGGTCAACACCAACAAATTGCAACTCAACAAGCGGCGATTAACCAACAACAACTTGCGGCTCAACAAGCGGCGATTAACCAACAACAACTTGCGGCTCAACAAGAGGCGATTAACCAACAACAACTTGCGGCTCAACAAGATGCTCTTTTACAACAACAGAGAGCAGCTCAACAGTCCCAACAAGGCCAAACAGAACTTCCATCACCCACTATTAAGAGCGGTGTTCATTGCCAAGGATGCGGCATCGGATTGGACCCAAATTGGAATAATTGTCCAGTTTGTGGACTTGGACAATTTTGAAATCACTCATCATCGAGAAGAAACTCGCCAGCTTCTATTAATTTTAACTTACCAATCTCAAGAGTTGGTTCGGCGAGAACACCTGTTATTCTCATCCCTTGGGCTGAACCAGGCAGAGAGGCACTCTCTCCGACGGAAAAATAGCAGGTGCCCAGAACTTTTTCATCTTCAAGCAAGTTACCTATCAATCGGGCATTTGGATTAACCCCGAAGCCAAATTCTGCAACGGTCCACAATAAATCCTGTTCTTTCGGGCGTAATTTTTTGGCTACTTCACCAAACGATTGTCTAATATTTGCAGCATTTTGACCGCCTTTAACATCAACAACAATTCCATCTTCGATGAATAGAGTTAGAGGTTCAGTGAGCATATCTGCATCACATGACCCATCGATAACCACCTTGCCATTCATGCTTCCTTGGCGTGGTATTGTGAATACTTTGCCAGCGGGGAGGTTTGTCACCATTTGAGGTCTATTGCAAATACCAGAATCCTCTCTATTCCATTTTCGCCAATCTATTTCAAATGAAACATCAGTACCACTTGTACTGGTGATTCTGACATCCTTCTTTCGCCTCAATGTACTACCTAATTCTGCGATTAAATCTCTGATTTTTCCAAAGTCCGAGGTCATCCCACCTTCGGTGAATAATTTTGCATTCATCCCAGGCATAGTGGCTATTCTCGCACCATTACGACTGGCATTGAATCGGGCTTTTGTATGAGTTAAACTAAACCTTGTTGGGGCCATGACTACTTGTTGTTGACGCATTAGATTGGCAACAGGACCGGGCGGCTCCTCTCCATGATGGCGACCTTTTGGCATTATGATTAGCAGAGTGCGGTCTGAAATTTTTGATGCTGCTTCGTAGAGTGCTTGTCCTATATCAGTAGTTGTAGGGTCACAAACGATGAGTACATTTTCACCACGACGAATGTCCATACATGTTTTGACAACCATCTTCGCTGCTTTATTCATCCGGATAATTCTTTCATCTTCAGATATTTCTTCGATTTCAAGCTCTAAATTTTCAGATTCTGAATCTCCAGATTCATCATTCAGGCCTTTGAGAACTGCCTCTTCATCAGGGTCTTCACTTTCAGGAGGAGTCTCCTTCTCGCCCTTCTTACGCCGGCCCACGTGCTCACACAAGCGTTGCCGCCTTCAACGCTTGCACAGTTCATCATCAAGATTCATGACATTGGACCCATCCGCCCAGTCTATGTCCCCAGCCGAGGAGTATGAAGAGTTCATCGAAAAAGTTCGTGATATTCATCGATTTGACTCAATTAGTGGTCATCTTAGTTGGGATCAATTAACTTTGATGCCGAAAGAAGGTGCAGCAGCAAGGGCAGGGATATTAGCATGGTTAGCAGGCCAATCGCATAGTTTGCTAGTAGCTCAGGATTTTGGTGCATTAATAGAGAGGTTAGAAAACTCTCTTGAGACCTTAGACGATGACCAAGTGGTAAATATTAGGGAGATGGCAAAGGCCAGAGAGAAGGCAGTATTACTTCCACTAGAGCATGTTTCCAAAGCAGCATCTTTGCCTTCAAAGGCGGTGGCAGTTTGGGCAAAGGCTCGTGCCGATGCAGATTTTGCCTCATTCGACAATACTCTGAGAGAGTTAGTCGAAGTTGCAAGAGAGCGTATCTCATATCTCCGCAAAGATGGTCAGACCCCGTATGATGTGTTATTGGAAGATTTTGAAGTTGGAATGACTGTTGCTGATTATGATTTGCTATTTGAAGAATTGAGGCAGAGTTTAGTTCCACTTCTCGGCAAGATTATGCTTGCAAAGGAGAAAAAACCCGACCCTAGTATTCCTTCAACCTCTCATTTCCCAATTCCTTTACAAGATTCCTTTTGTAGGATGGTGGCAGAAAAATATGGTTTCAACTTCTCCGCGGGAAGAATGGATATATCTTCACATCCGTTTTCAGCAGGCCTTTGGTCAGGAGATACACGATTCACAACTCGCTATGATGAAGCAGAACCATTTTCCTGTATTGGCGCAGTAATGCATGAAACAGGGCATGCATTGTATGAACAAGGATTGTTACTAGAACATGAATATACGCCAAGAGGCCAGGCAGTTTCACTTGGTGTTCATGAAAGCCAATCTCGACTTTGGGAAAACCAAATTGGCCGCTCAGAAGCATTTTGGAAAATTGCTGGTGATTGGTTTCGTCAATCATTTCAGGATTGTCCCGATTGGAGTGATGAAGATCTCCACCGTTTGATAAACAGGGTTGATATTAGTTTTATCAGGGTAGAGGCTGATGAGGTAACTTACAATCTACATGTAATGCTGAGATATGAAGTTGAGAAAGCCATATTCAATGATGGAATGGATGTTTCAGAAATCCCTCAATTATGGAATTCATTATTTGAGGAATGGTTTGGAGTTGCAATCCCTAATGATACACTGGGCTGTCTACAGGACGTTCATTGGGCTAGTCTTGCTTTTGGGTACTTTCCAACTTATACATTGGGGAACCTGTATTCTGCTCAATTGATTGAGAAAATGGTTATCGAACTTGATAAAGACTTAGAGTGTCTAATTTCAGATGGTGAACTGCCATTAGTCTTACAATGGCTGCGAAAAAATATTCATTCACAGGGAAAGAAGTATGGGCCTTCAAAATTAATTGAAATCGTTACGGGAAAATCTCCTACTTCAGAACCATTCCTCTCATATCTAAGAAGAAAGTATTCAGCAATTTATGGATTTGAGTAATTACTCGCCGCCATCGCCGGAGTCATCTCCGCCGTCACCGGAGTCGTCTCCGCCGTCGCCGGAGTCATCTCCGCCAGTCACCTTTTCTTGTAGCTCAGTCAGCAGACCAGCCATATCATCCATTGCCGATTTTAGATCAAATGATTCACCATGTGCTCCACCTGCTCCGCCAAGGCTCATTCCTAATATTGCAACTAATGCACCAAGCATCATTATAACGAGTGGAATATACATCCCACTAATGCTCATTTCTCCAGTTGCTCCCCATATTGCTCCGACGAGGAATGCTCCTAATCCAGCTAATACTTGTTTGTATCCTTCTCCTAGTGTTTCTTCAAGACTCATTGTATCTCACCAATTGCTGCACTCTACTTGTCTGTTATAGGTGTTCGCCATAATTTAACTATATTGGATGTAGAATAATAATCAATAATACATTTCCAAAGTAAGTTTTATGCCATTTCAAGGGGATTCCCTGTTTGCCCAGCGGGAACAATGATATTTCCTTTCCTTTTTTCATTAAAATCTCTTTCAAAAACCTGAACCCCCCCAACAAACGTTGCCACCGTCCAGCCTACTAATTCACGTCCATGGAAGGGATTCCAGCCAACCTTGCTCCATGATCTTGAATCATCAACTTTCATGCTTGAATTCATGTCTACAAGAGCTAAATCTGCATCTTGACCAATTTCTATCTTACCTTTTCCTCTCATGCCATAGATGGCTGCGGGATTGGTGGACATCCAACGAACAACATCTTCGATAGTACATCTCCCATTTTTCGCATGAGTTAGCATCACCGCAAGTGAAGTTTCAACACCCGGCATTCCGCTAGGTGCGCAAGGCCAGCCTGCTGCCTTTGCACTTAGCAAATGTGGAGCATGGTCTGTAGCAATGCATTGAATTGTTCCATCGATTAAGCGTTTCCAAAGTATTTCTTTATCTTCAGAATAGCGAATTGGAGGATTCATTTTCAATCGCGTGCCCTCTTTCTCAACATCTTGTTGGTCGAATGTCAAGTGTTGAGGCAAGACCTCAGTACTAATTCTTCCACCATCTACAGTTTCTTGGACCAAATTTGTTTTTCCAACTAGCCAATCTGCTTCCAACCCACTTGTTAAATGTAAAACGTGTAATTTTCGGCCGTATATTCTGGCAAGGCGTACAGCACGTTGGGTAGCGAGTAATGCAGTTTCCGAATCCCGCCATTCTGCATGTGCAGCCATATCGGTCCTATGCTTGAGTGTTTCAAATCGCTGGACTAATCTTTCTTCATCTTCAGCATGAACAGCGATGACTCCTTCTGTTTCTGAGAAAATCACCTCAAGCGCTTCTTCTTCATCTACAAGTAAGTCTCCAGTTGAAGAGCCCATGAAAATTTTAATCCCACAGATACCTGGGTTGTGGATTGGTTGACTTGGTTTTCCTACTGCCTTTTGCAACTCCTCTAGATTATCAGAAGTTGCGCCAATGAAAAATCCATAATTGATAACAGAAGTTTTTGCAGCACTATCCAACTTAGCCTGAATTGATGCCAGTGTTGTTGCAGCAGGAATATTATTGGGCATGTCGAGAAAAGAGGTTATACCTCCTGAAGCTGCGGCCATAGACCCAGTTTGAATACATTCTAAGTCCCCTTTTCCAGGTTCTCTGAAATGAACTTGAGGATCAATCGCTCCAGGTAATAGGTGGAGTCCCGTTGCATCGAATACTCTCTCGTTGTCTTGAGGAAGTAAGTTTCCAAGTTCAGAAATCACTCCATTTTTCACTCTACAATCGCCAATAAATGTGCCATTATGAGCAATAATGGTGGCGCCTTTGAATAACAACTCTCCAGTCATACTGCTCCTCTCAGTCAACGCTAATAGTTTGATGTCAATGGCCTTTACGGAAGGCTTCGTCTCAATCTCCTCCGCCAAATGCTAAGACATGGCTCGTTGTCGTGGACCTGATGAGCGCAGCCGAAGCCGCCACAATCCTTGAAACTCTCGAGGTTGAAGATCCGGCTGAAGATGACTTGGATGTGTCAGTAATTATTCAGGAAGAAAAGGATAAAGTGAGCAAAGAAATTGCTGCAATCCGTAAGCGCAGGACCAATACAGATGGTGGAAAGCGCTTTCCAAAAGGAATCGAGGATTATACTTTGATTACTGGTATAGTCTATGCGGCGATCTATTTTGGAGCTCTATTCGCGATGTCAACTGGAGTGTTTGGAAGTTCGACAGGTTGGGACCATTGGATGTCAACAACGGTATTCGACAGTGGAGATGAATGCCAAGATAATAGTGGCAGCATGTGGATGAATATTTGGGTTGATAATGACGTGCTCACGGTTCGCGCAAAGGCGTATAATGTTGAAGATGGAGATCCACATCTAAATTGGACTTTGGAAAATAGTGAAAGTAATGAAGTAATCAAATGGAACGATGTTAAACAGCTTGGTTCAAATGCTCCCTTTGATGATATTGAGCAAGGTCAATACGTGCTTGATGTAACTTTGACATTTTGGGAAGATGCTGTTGATGAAGATGGGAATGCCACGACTGTACAACTTGGTGATGATTTTACTAAGAGCGCTGAATTTGAGATAACTGAAGAATCAGGTACGTGGGATTGGCTGCCATTTGTAGGCGGTAAAGTTACTAAAGAAGCCAAAATTACCGAAAAGGGCGGCCCTAGAACCTGTTGGACATCGACAGACATGGGGAATTGGGGCCTTGTCTTAATGGGTGCAGAACTTGGTGGCGGACGTGAAACTGCAATGCTTACAGGCGGTGCAGCCGGTGTGCCTGCATGGTGGATGGCATTTGTTTCTCTGAGCCTTTCTGTTATCACATTATTCTTACTCTACCCTTTGATGTACAAGGTGTACCACCAAGATGCTGACGACACATTATCACATACTCACATCGAAAGAGTTGTTATCGATTCGGTGAAAGAAGCAAGTGCTAGAATGCATGTTCAAATTGATTGGCAACGCTTTAAAATGTCTGAAAAGGAACTCTCAATAGATATTTTGGTGCCCTATGAAAATACAGAATCCACTCTTAGTAATAAGGCAGATATTAGAGCAGAAATCCTCAGGGATATCTTAGATGAATTCCGGATTTTCCATATTTTCAAACCTGTACAACTTGTTGTAAAGGCAGTTGGCGACAATGCAGACATGGATTTCGAAACTGGGATTGGAGTTGGAGTAGATACTACTGATGTAGGAAAAGTGGAGGATGGTAAAACAGCCCTTGTCGAAGATTACACTTCATTCTTCAAAGACTTACATACCTTCAATAGCCTTGAGGAAGAAGCAAAAAGTAGTCTAGATAGGTGGTTTGATAATCAAGATGATAATACTCTGATTGGCGCCATGGTCTTACCAGAAGAAACGGCGATGTTCATTTCAGTCATCTACAGGCCGAATATTAGATTTGCATTCTTTAGATTCAAAAAGAGCCAATCTTCGGTAGCTCAACAACTTGAAGAGCACCTTAGAAGTGAACTCTCTGAATTAATTGGTGAGAGAAATCTAATCGTTAAGGCACGTAATGAAATTGGAACACTCGCGGATAAAGCGGACGTCGGAAGAATCGAAACCTCTTCTGAGCATGAAGGACGAGTTGCTGCAGTTGCTAAGCAAGATGGGTTTGCTGGTAGAGTTCTACAGACCAAGATATTTGGGGACTTACTTTCTACAGTAGAATATACAGCCAATGAAAAGCGAGATTTCATCAATAAATGGGGATTTTGGGGGTTAATTGCTTTCGTCTGGATTCCATTCATGGCAAGTGGGGTTCTAGTTGGAGCCATGTTAGGTATGCTTTCTCGTATGAATTTCGGACGTGTGCTTTGGGCAACATTTGTCGGCGGTGCTGCAGCCTCGATTACATGGGCTTATACCGCTGAAGGGATTGTCACATTCATGCACCGTTACAAACTTGAAGCTGCCATTCCTATCGCAATTGCTGCATTCATTGGGATGGCAATACTACACATTAGGACAACCAAGAAGCGACGATCTCAAGAACTCTTTGAGTTCACCTTGTTAGAGACATTACACGCAGATGTTGAAATTACAAGCGAGGCGTAATTATGATATCTAGCGGTGGCTCTACCGCTAGCCTTGGCGAGCCAGCAATATTCGGAATTTTGACCATCAGCGATAGGGCTAGTTCAGGAGAATATGTGGATGAGGGTGGTCCAGCCATCTGTGAGTTCTTTGAAGAAGCAATTCGTTCGCCTTGGAAGGTTGTTTACCAATGCATACCAGATGAGCAGGAAGTCATTGAAGCAGCACTAGTTGAACTGGTAGATGAACAAGGATGCAACATAGTTGTAACAACTGGGGGAACAGGGCCCACAACGAGAGATATTACTCCTGAGGCAACAGCCGCAGTTTGCGATAAATTACTGCCAGGATTTGGTGAGCAGATGCGAGCCATCTCCCTGAAATTCGTACCAACTGCCATTCTTTCGAGACAGATTGGTGGCATCAGAGGATCGAGCCTCTTGTTCAATCTTCCAGGTCGTCCAAAGGCAATTCGAGAAACAATTGACGATATCTGGAGAGCGGTGCCGTATTGCATAGACTTGTTGAATGGTCCATACATAGAATGCGATAGGGAAGTCTGTGATGATTTTAGGCCCAAGACAGCCAGACGTTAAGCAGCAATTGGCTTGGAAATCTTCATTTCTCTCATCAACTGATTGAATTCTGACCAAGTGTCCTTGACCCGTTGCTTGCATTGTTTAATGGTACTTTTCAATGTCGTCTTACGTTCATTATCACTTTGTGCTTTCGCTGTTGCTAAATCACTACGGCCGTTGGCAAGGTCTCGTAGCGCCCCCCTCAAACGCTTAGAACAATCATTGGAACGCTTTTTGAAGTTAGTTAAAGCAGTACCTTCAACCATCGATTTTTCTTTCTTTTCAAAAGCAGTCTTCATACGAGCACTTTGGATTGTCCATTGTGGCACCTTGTGAAGAGCCTTGGTCATACCGATGATTGAAAACAAAGCAATCCACCATTTGGAAGGATCCCAGTGAAACCATCTATGTCCATTCCGATAGTCTGCTTGGAAGGAGTGGTGGAAGTTGTGATACCCCTCACCAAAGGTGACCCAAGATAAAGGC
This sequence comes from Deltaproteobacteria bacterium, assembly GCA_028344335.1. Lineage (GTDB taxonomy): Archaea > Thermoplasmatota > Poseidoniia > Poseidoniales > Poseidoniaceae > UBA226. The sequence continues at coordinate 10,926 of JAOMAZ010000024.1, forward strand.
GAGAAATCACGAGAAGTATTCTTGATTGAATACGGCTGGCTACCCCAGTAGTGAGCACCAGAGTTGATGAGGAAAGTACCGTGGTGAACAAGTACCAAGCGAAGGAAACCCCCCCAAATCAACCCTCCCATGAAACCGACCCAACCTCCCAAAAGCCAAAGGCCAAGGAAGCCAGGGAAGACTACTCCTGAAAGAAATCCAATTTTGAAAATATTACGAGCTTGCCAAGCAAGGATTGGGTCGGCTTGAAGATCCTCGACCTTCTCAACGGTTTCTTCACCTTCTTGTACCATAACCCAACCCATATGAGCCCAGAAGAAGCCACGGGTGACTGAATATGGGTCCACTTCCGTATCAACCTTCAGATGATGGCGTCGATGATCGCTACACCACTTAATGGCTGAATTCTGGAAAGCACCTGCAGCAAAAATGGCATAAAATAAACGGAGTGGCCAAGCGGCACTATGAGTTCGATGACTGAATAGACGGTGATAGCCGGCTGTAATAGACAAACCAGTAGCCCAATACATGACAAATAGAATGGTTGGTTCTACCCAAGTAATACCATAAGTCATGGTGTACCAAATCATCCCAACTACTGCGAGAATTGGGGTGCCTGTAAGGAAACTAGCATTCAATATGTCAACTTTCCATTTTACACCGTTATCAACAGTGCTGCTTTCCATGACGCCTGTCGGAAACTGATTCCCTTTGATGATGTCGGCTAATCAGTTTGGGATTTGCCTTAATGAGCACCTTGAAGGGTTATTGGAGAATACCTCGAAGGGCTACTGACATTGCTTCTAGGTTCTACTGAAGAGGCTGTATAAAACGCACAAAGAGAGGGATGGTTTGATTGTCGCCTCCCCCCCAGCGGTTGCTGTGAGAGAAGAGGCAGCTCGCCACCAAATGGTAAGGGAGCAGATTGCTCAACGCGATATTACCGATGAAAGGGTATTGAAAGCAATGCAAAAAATACCCCGCCATTTCTTTGTTCCAGATGATATGAAAAAGAAGGCTCATGATGACAATCCACTACCTATAGGTCATGAACAGACCATTAGTCAGCCATACATGGTAGCAGCTATGACAACTCTTCTTACAAGGCTAATTCCTGATGGTTCAAAGGTTCTCGAGATTGGTTCAGGAAGTGGTTACCAAACGGCAATTCTTGTACATATGGGATATGAGGTTCATTCAATTGAATTAGTACCTGAATTGTTGGAACAATCGAAAAAGGTGTTGAATGAATTAGATTTGATGCCTGCTTCAATGACCTGTGGTGATGGTCATTTAGGATTGTTAGAAGTAGGGCCTTTTGATGGTATTATCGCTGCTGCTTGTGCTAAGAAGTTACCAAAGGCTTGGAAGCAACAACTTGCAGAACAGGGTGTGATAGTTGCACCGATGAGCACCATCAACGGCCAGCATTTGTTTAGGTGGTTGAAAAATCAAGGTAAATTGAGTAGGAAGAAAGTGATGGGCGTCAGGTTTGTGCCTTTAGTAAGGGCTTAGCATTACCATTTTCACAATGATGTGTAAGTTCCAAGGCCCGTCCGCGTCCCGGCAGGGTTGTGCAGACCATTCTGCTGTCGGCTGTGTTTGCGGGGCTGGTGGCCATTGCAGTCACAGTAGCGATTGAACGATGGGGAGGAGTCATCGGGGGAATTATTGGCACTCTACCGACGACGATAGTTCCTGCTGCAATTGGAATGTATCTTGCTGGTGGTCAGGATGCTCTGCTGACCAGCTTATCGTTGGTACCGTTTTGGATGGTTCTGAACTCACTATTCGTAGGTTCATGGGTTCTCTATCCTCAACTTAGAAAAGATGTCAAACTCCTTGAGATGGCTGTAGTTTCGCTTGTATCATGGGCCTTCTTGGCAATTCTTTTTTCCCTCTGCCTTAACTTCGCTATAGGGCACTATTCACGATTCCTGATTGGACTGCTTGGGATGTTCGTATTGATTGCTCTTGGAATATGGATGACTTGGAGGCCCACTGATGCACCTAGAGGAAACAGGTCAGTCAGTCACGGTGTGCTTCTCTCAAGAGGAATTGGTGCTGCGATTGCCATTGGTATTGCAGTGTACCTCTCAGGTCTCGGGATGCCTCTTATCGCAGGTCTTGCCTCGGTCTTCCCAGCCATATTTCTGACAACCATGGTGGGACTATGGATTTCTCAAGGACCAGAGGTTCCGACAGGTGCTGCAGGTCCGATGATGCTGGGCGGTTCTTCGGTGGGAGCCTATGCGCTGGTTGCGACTTGGGCATTGCATGAACATGGGATGATACTTGGTAGTATCATCAGTTGGACCGTTGCAGTGCTGAGCACGTCGCTACCGGCCTTCCTATGGTTGAGGTACAAAACCTCCATTCAGATAGCGAGTAGCCGGTCTACTCAATCGTTGTGAATCGGTGTTTCATCGAGATGGAATACCAGATTAACGAACCACCATGTAATCAGGTCAAAAGATTCAACGAGATTCTGTTGACCTGACCTGTTTTCTGTCGCCATCCATTCTATCATCGTATCCAGAGTATCGCAGGGTGAGTGGTAACAGTCGTAGCCTCCCGTAATGGCACCGAAGTCCATTGAAACCACGTCGAGTCGATAGGCGAAGCGGATGTAATCACTGCGTCCGCGCTGTGATTCATGTACCGAGATGGTGTTTGGGTGCGTATGGTCGTGGTCCTTCATTGCAGCATAGCCCTCTTCATAGTACAGTTGGCGCCCGTTTCGTAATACTTCTGCAATATCGTTATTGTTCGACCCCAGCCATTCTGCGAGGCGAATCATCTCCCATTGTTCACCCAATTGGTCGTCAGTATCGGGTATAACATCTATCACCAACGTGTAGTCTCCTGGATAATTCACGCCTGCGCTGTCGATGTTCAGGTAATTAGTCACCGACACTTCCTCTGGGATATTGTCTATCCACCTGTCGACCCCGAAATATCCATTCTCTTCATTTGACCAGAAGCATACTGCCAGTGTTCGTCGCATCTCGAATTGAGAGAGTCCTCTCGCAGCCTCGAGCACCATCGCCACCCCTGCAGTGTTGTCATGCGCTCCGATATGAGTTCCTCCACCGGGCCCGCTACCAATCTCAGCGATATCGAGATGAGCGCCAATGACCAACCATTCATCGGGATGTGTACTGCCAGTCTTGTAGCCACATACGTTCACTGCAGCAGGAGTCGAAGTGAAGGGATAACGGTGGATCTGAGCATCCATTCCCATGGAATTGAATTCACCCAACAAGAACCCCAATGCTCTTTCGTATGCGGGGTCTAAGGGTATGAATGGCCCCCAACGATTATTGTAACCTGAATTATCATCGGTGTACATCTCCATCCATTCCAATACCGCGAATCCATTGACTAGACCAGTACTGTGATTCGCTCCTTCTTCGGTCGAGACCCCAGATTCAGAAGGTCGTGAAACATGCTGTGCGACAAAAAGTTGCGAAGAGGTGTTGAATGATTCCTCCCAACTCTGGTTGCTGGCCCGTAATTCCCAATTCCTCTCTCCATGCTCGCCTATCAAGAAATATGCATATTCCATATTCGTTGGAGCCAACATGACAACGGTCTGAGAATCCTTAGCCTTGAGGTCTAGGGTAGTGGAGTTGCTCACAAGTCCAAAATCATCGATGATGAAGTAGGGAATATGAATACTCAAGTCTCGATTTACGGTGAGTTTCACCTCTTGGAAGATTGCACCTACGAGTATCTCTGGAGTGATGACGATATCACTGGACTTCAGTCCTTCAATCTCTTCCGTTTCACCAAAGCATCCTGACAGAGCAGGAGAAATGATTAGAAGGGACAGCAGTAGTGCACTCTTGCCCCTCATGAAGGGAACAAACGACCCAGTGTATATGCAGATTGCCCTCACCAAGGAAGCGCTTCTCCATCGTATTGAACGAATCTTCCAGTAATCTCCAAAGTCTGTTCTTCAACTCGTTGAATCATTCCTGCAATGCTGTCTAGAGGAGTAACTGTGGCATTCGGTCCACCCATATCTGTCTGAACCCAACCGGGATGCAAGATGACGACACTGATGTTGGCATCTCTCAACTCATTCTTCATCGCAGTACTGAACATATTCAAGGCCGATTTGGAGGCTCGATAAGCATAGGACTTGCCACTGATACAATCTTCGACAGACCCCATCAGGCTGCTGACCATGGCGATGGTCGACATCTTATCTCCACCCAATCTTGAGAGCAGAGCCTGAGTCACTCGTACCGGCCCCACCGAATTGATGTCGAGGACCTTCAGGACTTGTTCGTGGTCGATATCCTCTATCGACCTCCAACGTCCGTCCGCCACACCAGCATTGTTGACTAGGAGGTCCACCCTATCTGGCAGCGAAGCTGCGAATGCTTCGACGGATTCCTTCGATGTGACATCGAGTTGATGGTGGTGGGCGCTAGTTCCTGATAATCCGCCCTCATCAGTACGGTACCCCGCATGGACATCCCAACCTTTGTCGAGAAGTTGCCTCACCCATTCAAGTCCTATTCCACGATTCGCTCCGGTTACCACTGCGGTTGGCATGGTGACTGGTTGGTGTTTTCACTCATATGTCTGTCCTTGAATGAGTTTGCCGATTTCAAGACCTAAACAGATATTTAGTAACAACCAGATTCACCTACTACTCTCCCCAACCCTACCTAAACCCCCATGATACCACCCTGAAAGGCGTAGGAATCGCGATTTCCACCTAGTTACGCGTTTATACTCCGGCAATAAAATAGGCTAATACTCTCTCGGCCAAACGTGAAACCCATAGGCGAGTATTATGCAGAGGCGTTCACTTCAAAGGAACAATTTGGCATTGGAATGGTGTCAAATTGGCTCAGCCTGATTGTTTTTTTGTGGTTAGTTAGTCTTGCAATTTTAATAATTCGTGCTAATCCAAAAGCCAATGAAAATCGTTTCATGGCTTTACTAATCACTTGTGAAGGATTCAAGTCAGCCTTCCATATGAAGAACATCACTCCAGGTGGACACGAGTGGTGGTTTATTGATCAATATCTTTGGAATTTCAATACCACATTTTTCATTTCAGCACACGTTTGTTCGGTAGTGATGTATCTTTGTTTTCCAATCTATTATCGTGTCAATCAACTTTCATTTCTATACAAACCGTTCTTCCAAAGGCATGCGTGGTATGCCATCCCTCTATTGACGTTGATATTCATGATTATTGCAACAGATCTTTGGGTGTATGAAAATTATGCATGGATTATTTGCGATAAAGGTTCACTGCCCATAGTTCACAAACAATGGGGGACAGTCAGTCCATCGATGCAAGAAACGATTGATTCAATCGGAACTTGTCCAACTACTGGAGAATGGTCAATTGAAGATACGCCTGTATTTGGTTACTTCATAGTTGGTCTTTCTGCATTAGTATCCATCGCCGCACTGGTTATCATGAGGACTTCAATGAAGCAATACAAGAATGAAGAGAACCATGATTCCAGCAATAGCCTGACTTCTCGATCGCTGTATATTGGATTCCTTGGTAAGGTCATTGGATCCATGATATTTTTCACCACTCTCTTCGTTATTATTCCTGTATTGAATGGTGGAAATCCCCCCTCGTTCGGAGACATCCTAGTAAATGACTTAGAAAATTCCAAAACACTGGTGGTAATTTTGACAGAGTATGCTTGGATACTTACAGGCCTCATGATGTCGTTACCTTTTGCATTTGAGGGTATGATGTTTGCTCATGCCTCTATGAAAGACACTGTTCTCGGTATTGATTCAAAGCTTAGGCGTACATTTCGCAATTCGATTTTCACAGGTTTAGGGGCAATCTTATTCCTAACTGGAAGTGAAGTTATGGAATCTTTCCTCGGTTATGGAATATTTGGCGGAGTATTCTTGGGAGCCAGTATACTGATTATTCGAAAACCAGTGATTTCTACTTTGGATCGCCTTAGTAACAAGATGTTACCTTCAGCATATACAGAGGCAGAATCTGCATATCTGCAAGCTTATTCAGCAGCTGGCGCAGATGGAATCATCACAGAGGCAGAACGCCGAATCTTGACTGCTACTGCTGGTGCTTTGAACATCGCAACTGAGAAGGCATCGGAACTTGAACGGGTGTTTGATTCAGAAGAAGAGTAAAGATAATTCAAAAACCATTTTCCGGAATCCATGCACCAAGTTTCAGCATCCATTTTGAGTGAAGTTCCCACATGACGAGGAATAGACAAGGATATTATGCGAAGTCGCTACCGCCTTCCATGGTGAAGAGAAGTTCCCGATTCCTGCCTTTAATCGCTATTACTGCGATGCTATTGATACAATTTGGACCAATAGCTGAACTGAACATAACGCCAACCTCACAGTTGAGTGAGAATTCCAATGAGTGCCTGGTCTTCCAGAACGTGACTCATGACTACAATTACAGTGAACCAATCCAATATTCATTCAATATTACTGCTGATTTAGTTAATTATTGTGCGGAAGATATCATGTATCCTAGTACCTTAATTCTCAACGATACTGCCGGTGTCGATACTAGTGTAGATGACAATAATTGGCGATATATTATTGAGGATGGAGGGAGTTATCCAGTAAGTTGGCAAGTAGATTGGTCAGTTTATATCCCTGTAGGAACCATTGCTAATTTTGAGTTGCATCCGACACGTGATAATTGCCAAGAGAATTGCAGCCAAAACCAGAGTTATTCTCAGAATGTATCCATCGCCTTAGGACCAGTCGATGTCAATGCATGTTATGGAGTTTCAAATATTACACATGATTATAACGCCTCAATAGACCAAGGTTTATTCAATTTGACTGCTGAATTAACTAACAATTGCTGGGGTGGCGACATCCACTATCCGGCAGCCAGCATGTACAATGATACCGTTGGCGTTACAAGTAGCCCTCCAGAAGGATCAACTTCCATAGGGCAAAGTGCCTACATGATTTTCTCATATAACTCGACATTTACTAATTGGCAAATTTACTTAGATACTAACATATCCAATGGCACTAATGTTACATTCAGCATTCAACCTTTGTGTTCATTTTACACTTGGTCCAATCAATACTATACTTCTAATTACATGCAAGATTGCGACATTACACCATTGAATCCAGTGAATCTCACTATACAAATCGGAGTTGTTGAGGGCCAATCCTC
>JAOMAZ010000025.1 GCA_028344335.1 Deltaproteobacteria bacterium
GTTTGCCCTTGGCCTTGGCCTTCTCTTCATCACCCATCAACAGTGGGTAATATGACATACCTATTGAATCATCGACGTCGATAGGTGGGTTTGAAGGTAGCCAAGTTGGCCGCCAAAGCGGAGGGGATGTGTTGAGGGACCGCGTAATTAGGGATGAAATCCACAAAGATATCCTTGTTCCTGCTCACATTGTCTCCATCATTGACACAAGAGAAATTCAGAGATTACGCTTCATTCAACAACTTTCTACTTGCTATTATGTTTTCCCAGCAGCAAACCATAGCCGATTTATCCATAGTCTTGGAGCGTACCATTTAGCAGGTAGATTAGCACGGCAATTGCAGGATGTACACCCCGGCAGGCTGAGTGATGATGATTCAGAATTAGTACAAATTGCGGCCTTACTTCATGATATTGGTCATCCCCCCTACTCACACTTATTGGAAAATCCCGAGGTTTTTGCCACATTTCATAGCCATGAGAAGTGGGGAGGGATGATGCTTGAATCTACTAAAACGGAAGTTGGACAAGCAACTCGCGCAGTTTTGGGAGAAGCGAGATTTGGAAGATTACTTGCTATTATGAATGGCGATTCACAATATGACGGTCAACAAATTGAACCTTTTCTAAAAGAGATGGTTTCTAGTCAATTAGATGTAGATAGAATGGATTATCTATTGCGTGATCAAGCAAATAGTGGTGCGCAAATTGGTGGTTTCGATATAGATAGAGTTCTTCGAGCAATGAGAGTAGACGACGAAGGTCACTTGTACATCATGAGTTGGGGACTACCTGCAATAGAGGCATACTTGGTCTGCCGTTTCCATATGTATCAACAAGTCTACTTCCACAAGGTGAATTTACTAACTCAATCATACCTAACTCGAATGTTGGCTCGTGCTAGAGTATTGTATCAATCAGGTCATTTAGAATTGGATACCGGTTTGAAGGATATGCTGACTAATTCTAATTTAGATGTGTTGTCCTATAGTAGATTGACCGATGCGGATGTTCAGGTGGCGATGACTCATTGGGCTGAGCATGCGGATGGTGAGTTATCTGGCCTGGCTAGTAAGATGTTATCTCGAAGAGGATTCCACAAGTCTTTACGTATTGATGGTATGACTAATGAGATGGCGCAAAAATTGATTGAACCATTGTCAAGAATGCTAGAAAGTGCTGGATTTATCCCTGCTGATGATTTGATTATCGCATCCATCTCCAAGCGTGGATATTTACCATATAGTGAGGGAATATTGTTACCTGATGGTCGTGATGTTAGTGAGGCGAGTCCATTGATTCGTTCTTTGATTGAGTTGGATAGTCGCGTCCTAGTATTTGTCCCGGAGCCCATTCGAGATGAGGCTGAATTGAAAGCGCGGGATATTGTTAGACCAGTTCAGTCGCGGCTTGATGTTTGAATTTACTTTAGTTAGAATGAGCAATCTTCGCGGAGCCGTTCGTGTTGTTGTTTGATGTCCAGTGCATATTCTGCTTAAATCATGCAGGAATGATACTTTTAGCAAATTTAGTGGGCCCGGCCGGATTTGAACCGACGACCACCCGGTTATGAGCCGGGGGCTCAAACCAAACTAAGCTACAGGCCCTCTTGGACCCAAGGCGCGAGCATCACATCAACAAACATTACGCTTGAGATATCAGAAAATAACACAATATAGGTGGCCATTCGTCAACACTTTTACCCATAATGGTTATGAATGGTTCGCAGGTGGAAAACATCACGGTGAACAAAATGAGGAAGCATACCCCCCTAATGGTGTTGGCACTTTACCTAGGATCTTTGATGGTAGCTATGGCTCCATTACCTGTCGTAGAAGCCCAATCTCCAACCCCAATGATAACCCTTACCTGCAACTCGCTGACAATCGAAATCGATGTCGCACCAGGTAAAGACCGCAGTGGTTCAACCATGTGTTCTATTCAGAACCCAACTGCTTATGATGAAAATGTTAGAATAGATATTATCTCAACACCAGGTATCGCAGTTGCTTCTCCTGGTTCCTTAGCAATTGGTGCTGGAAGGAGTGCGGATTTCCCAATTGGAATCCTAGCCCCTTCGAAGGCAGAAATGAAGGACCACGGCGTGACTGTTAGGGCCTCAGTGACTCATATTAACGGAATGACTAGCCCTCAATCCTCCGAACAGTCAACTAACATGATTGTTTCAATCAAGCAGTTCGCAATGATGCAAATTGTTGCTCAAAACTCTTTCACGCAACTCAAGCAGAAGATTGACTACACCTTTGTATTCGATGTCTACAACCATGGAAACTTTGAGGATAAATTCCGCTTTGCAGTCATTGACCAAGATGAAGATGACACCTTAAAGGACAAGGGATTCCAAGTCACTCTACCTGCAGTCAGTATGGTAATGCCAGCATCAGATACACCGGTTAAGGTGAAAGTCAACATCCGCACTCCAAAGATTCAAGGATGGACAGATGAGTACTACCAGTTGCAATTCGCGTCTATGAGTGATTTCGCTTGCAAAGAAGATCCCGCGAATTGCCTTTTGCTTGCTGAATCTCAGATAATCACAATTTATGTTCGTGGTGTCTACCTTCCCGGTTTTGAAATTATTCCAACTCTTTCAATGATTGTACTGGCTGCTGCTGTAATCGGTAGACGTTATCTAAATACTGAAGAAGAAGAAGAATCCTCAATGGGATTGTTTTGAACCGGGGAAAAATCCTCCCAGCTAATCTACAGTGCTTTGCGCACTAAAAGGCAAAGCCTTGATGAGCCATGGAGAACACGCTGAAGATAGGTGAAGGGAAATGGCAGGTCTACTAGATAAAGCCAAGGACGTCGCAAAAGACGGAGGCCAAGAGGGTGTTCTTCTCGGTTTAACCCCCGAAGATGCAAAACAATTCAAAGAAACTGGCAGTCTATTGAAGACTGCCACATTAGTGGATAAAGGTGTAGGTGCTTCCAAAGAGAATGTAGGTGCTTCCAAAGAGAAAGTTCCGAAGAAAAAATCCACTCCTAAGACTTCAATCCCTAGTGCTGGAAATGACCTAAATGCCAAGATTGGTTTCATATTGGGTTTCATTTCTCTAGTTCTCGCAGTTTATTTTGTTTGGGATTTGGCCAACTGGGAAGGAATCATCCCATTCGGGTTGTTATTACTTGCTTGGGGCTTGACCTCATGGGGTTTCAAACAACAGAAAGGTGAATGGAATAAGAATACAATTGTAGCGGTTGGAATCACTTTCTTGGTAATAACTGCGATTCCATATTTTGCTGCATTTTCTTGGGAAGGAGGAAATGTTCGTGCCTCCCACTTTGAAATTGATGAGGCCAATGACATGTTGTCTTTCACTCTCTACAATACCGCTGGTGGAGAAGCTTCTGCGAGTGTCACTGTCAAGGGAGAGGAGGTCTGGTCAAAGGATGGAATTGAAACCAATAATGAGGGAATCTCAACGGTTGAAGTTCCATTAGTAGATATTTATCGAGGAAGTAGTATTGATGCAAATGACCATTCAGCCTTAACCTACACCTTGAGTATTAGTGCTGGGGAATATTCATGGGAAGGTGAAATCACTCCTGAACTTCTTGATAGAACTATCACTGCGGTTGGTGCAGATATGCTACCGGTAACTGAACAAGATGAAAGTGGAAATTCAGGTGGGGGCACTGGTCATACCGATACTAACCACCTTGGGATTCAAATGAAGTTGGGACTTGGTAAAGAAAACTCGAATTTGCAACGTTCAGCAAACCCAGAGGAAGGTGAATGGGATGCATATATTAAAGAAATTTCAAGTGATTATACTTTTACAATAACAATCAGCAAAGACGGCTCAGAAAAGTGGAATGGAGGGACAACATTCTCTGTTAATGGTTATTCTATGACTTCTTCTAAAGGCTCAAAATCCATTAGTTATGGTTGGCTTGACTTAGAATTAAATGGGATGGAGACAAAGGAAGATATCAATGGCCAAGAGGTTTATTATATCCCCCGAAGTGATTTTTACGATGGTGATGGTTGCTACAAGACAACTATCACGATAACTCATATCGTACCTGGAGGAGATTCATTCGATACATTCTCCTCTACCAATGGTTTCGAATACTTCTGGGAAGAAAATGAGAATAGAAGTGATGAAGATGATTACAAAGCAGCTGTAAAATGCTGATTAACTATCTTCTTCCTCAACTGCTTCTTCGGTTTCTGTTGCTTCTGTCTCTTCTTCTTCAGTTTCCGGTGAGGATTCTTCTCCTTCTTCCGCTATAGTCTCCTTCTTGTTGAAGGCAAGCAGGGCTCCTATTCCTATGATTACTGCTACCATTAGCCATATGGCCATATTTGTTCCTGAATCAACGGAGGCGGCCCATTTCATGCTACTACTATTAGCAGAATTTTGATCTGTTAACACAAGGTTCTCAAAACCCTCCAAGGCAGATGGAATGAGTGGTGAACAAGTTATGGATTCATCGCCTGGTGCATGCTGAATCCATGAGAATTGAACTGTTGTTGTAGATTGTGCTCCCGCTTCAACTGGGATGTAAATTGGCAAGGTGCTGACATCAATACCATTTGAATCTGTACAAGTTAATGCAATGGTTGCTGCTGCTCCATCATTCTTTACCTTCGCAGTGACGCTAACAGAATCGCCAACATTTGCTTCACTATCGTCGTCAATTTCAACTGAAATAACACTAATCATCGGTAAATCAAGGGACAAAGTAATATCATCACTTCCAAGTAATCCCAAAGGTCCAGTGAAGTCCCCCCATGCAGAGGCGCTGGTGAAACTAATATTCTCAATTCTTGCTGACTCATTGTGCACCTCGCCTGATGAATCCATCCATTGGATAATTCTAGTAGGTAGTGTAATCATTCCATTAGAATCGCTGGTTGCAGTTCTGCTTTCCGAATAATAACCTAATTCAACTAATTGAATACGAACATCAGGTAGAGGAGTGGTTATTTTTTGCCCAATTCTTTCCTTTATCCATCTATCAGTATTTCCGCCAGAACCATTTGTTGACTCACCCCAATTGATTTCTGCTCCAGGTTGCCCTTTGATATCTTCATCAGTTATGCTGCCATTTAGGTTTGAATCTATTAGAGTGATTACCCCAGAGTCTGAAAGGTCAATCGGTTCAAAGGACTGCATGGTAGTTTTGTTTAATGTGCATGTTCCAAAGCACGCAAGGTCAACACCGTTGATGGATGATTGGCTGCTTAAAAGACCTCCACCTTCCATGATATTCAAACTCCAAGTTGCTACTGCACCTGCTTTGAGCCCTGTATACTGAAGGCCTCTGATATCTTCAACACTGCTTCCTGTGCCTGATTCAACGATATCCACTTCAGTGATTTTTACGGCTAACCAACCTGCTGCTGAGAGATTGATTGAAACTTCAGTTACACCCTGTGCTAAATTTGTTGTGAATTGCGCATCCTCGCCGCTCTGATTTGTTAATTCAGAGCCTGCGAACCCTGCTTTCAGGTTGTTTTCTACTAAAGAATCCTTGAATGTAAACTTGATTGACACATCTCCACCTGTACCTTGGAGTGGTATTGTGATTTGGGCGCTTAAATCATCCATCGCCAACCAGACCATTTGGTTTTGGGAGTTGAGACTACTAGAATCAATTACCAAATTGCCACCATTTGAAACGGTAATACTTGATGAAGTAGCAATATCGGTGTTTGAATCTATTGTTAGAGTGGCTCCTGATGCAATGGTAACGCTGCCATTCAAAGTGGGTGATGAACTCCATGATTCATCAGAAGTTATGGTGATAGTTGAGCCATCAGTAGGAGCATCTGCAAGGCTTGGTGCGGCACTCATTAGGAGTAAAAGTAAGACACATATCATGCTGTTTCGGCTGCGCATGGAATCAGACGGGGGCTCATCATCAAAAAACAAATTGCTTGTTTGACCGAGAAATATTCAGTATGGGACATCTTTCCAGCCGAGCCAGTAGCCAATCAAATTGAATATTCTATGTAGAAAAGGTGTAATGAGGATTATAATAAACATTACAATAAGATTGTCTGGATCTCCAATCGCTGAGCCCTGTAGAAAAATTATCCCAAAGGCAAAGGTTGCAATTGCAAAAGGTAAGGTGTCAAGAATTGGCGCTTTGCTGCTGACATCACCTTCTCGCTTCATTCCTCTACGGCGTTTTATGTAGGAACCTGTGCTATCGCCAATTAGTGATGAAAGACCCAACATTGAACCAACGAAGAATGCAGTTGCCATACTCCCACCCATCCAGAACCAATCTTCAGGTCCAATCCCGTACATCAAATCAACAAATGGCGCTGAGCCAGAACCATTTCCTGAGACGATTTTCACCATCAACATGGCTTGTAGCCCACTAGTAATTGCACCACCAATCAAGCCATTCCAAGTTTTCCCATCGCCAAGAATTCTATTTCCGTCCTGATGAATTTTACCCCCGTCAATAGGCCAAGGTCCATAGCCAGTCTTTGGTAACCATTTACCCCACATCATTGCCCATGTATTGACCAAGAACCCTGGGAGATAAAACCATAATACTGTGAGTATCAAAAGCCCGATGTGAATGCTGCCCAAATCTCCCTCCATACAATGACCTGTGCGCATTAGGCTGTTCAATATACCGGAAGTTCCCATCTCAATGATTATTGCCTAAGGTTATTGTGAGCAAACCATGTCGAGGCAGAATGACCTAGTCATCCTGATTATTGGTGGTGGCGGCAGGGAGCATGCGTTGGCTATGGCATTAGTCGCCTCGCCAATTGTATCTGCAGTACATGTCAGTCCGGGAAATGCTGGTACAGCAATGATTGCAACAAATCATTCAGATATTGCTTCAGATGTTGAATCTATGACTCAACTCGCAGTTGATTTATCGGCCTCGCTGGTAGTTGTTGGCCCCGAAGGTCCTCTCGTTGAAGGATTAGCAGACCGACTTCGTAGCAAAGACATTCCTTGTTTCGGACCGGATTCAAGAAATTCAATGTTAGAAGGAAGCAAATTAGTGGCTAAAAATGTAATGAAAGAGAATGGGGTGCCAACTGCGGATTTCCGAATAATTTCTGATAAAAGTCAAATCGATGATGCACTGAATGATTTTTCAGGCAATCCATGGGTGGTCAAAAGGGACGTACTTGCAGGTGGCAAAGGAGTTGTTGTCACTGAAGATAGAGAACAGGCAGCCAATGCAATACTCGATGCTATTGAAATCGATGGTAAGGTTTTACTTGAAGCATTCTTGCCTGGGGAAGAAGCAAGCGTGCTAGTGCTAATGGATGAATCCGGATTTGTTTGTCTTCCGGCAAGTCAAGATCACAAGCGATTGAATGAAGGAGATAGCGGCCCAAATACCGGTGGAATGGGAGCCTATGCTCCTGCTCCAGTAGTTGATGCAGAAGTCAAATCAAAAACCATTGAACGAATTGTCAAACCCATGCACAATTATCTAAAATCTACTGAAATACCATATCGCGGAGTGCTATATGTAGGTTTGATGATAGATGAAAATAGCGACCCTTATGTGGTTGAATACAATGTCAGATTTGGCGACCCAGAGTGCCAAATAACTCTACCATTAATTGATTCAGATTTGGCTTCCCATTTGTTGGCAGTAGCAGAAGGTCGTTTGAAAGATGAACAAATTTCATTCCTTGATTGTCATTGCTTGACGGTGGTTTTAGCAGCAAATGGTTATCCTTTTTCTCCTGAAAAAGGAGGATTTATTTCGCTTCCAAGTTCTAGCGAAGAAAACTCGCAGAATGAACTTGCGTCTTGGGTTAATCATGCTGGAACATCATTACAAGGAGGGAAATTAATTGCCACCGGAGGCAGAGTTCTTTCAGCCACTGGCATGGGTCGAAACTTGAAGCAGGCAGCACAGGCTGCCTATCGTTTGATGGAGGGAATAAAATTGGCAGAATCCCAATACCGCCTCGATATCGGATGGAGGGCCCTTTGAACGGCTCCCGCAAGAACCTAGTTATTGATAAAGGAAATATATTCTATTCGTTATACTGCGCCGCATCTCGGGATGTGATTAAACAGCAACCACTAAAAAGACCCCATAAGTGGCGAGGGCGCTCCAGCCTTACGGCTGCAGAAACTGAGAGAGATGGTCCCAAATGGAGAACATAGAAAATGAAGAAAAAAGTGGACCAGCACTTGCCTTGGGATGGCTAATCGCTCCCCTTGCTGTGCTGTTGTCCTTTGCAACGATCCAGACCATCGGTCTGGATTTTATGACCGCAGAGTCGGGAATGGTTTTTGGCGCCCTTATCGCCGCTGCTATTCTTGCAACCGTACCCCGTGCACTTCGGGATTCTGGCAAAATTCAGATGTCTTCTTCTATGCTATCTCTCGCATTCCTAGGAGTCATTTTGGTCTTGACTTGGATACTCGCTAATTTCACCCCTGCTGGTTCACTCGTAGCCTTGTTATTCCTTCTGCTTGCAGTGGGAGGGCATATTTTCGATATTCGAGGTAGGCACGAAGAGCAAACTATCCTCACTTTCATCATCATCGGTTTCATGGCAGCATTGGTAATTGCTGGTGCGGCAGATACATGGGCTGGGGTAACACAGGATTTGATTAATAACGATCCATATGATGAAATTCAAGATGGAACAATCGGTGGAGATGGTTGGGATGAGAGTTATCTAGACGAACACCGCAAAGCAACTGGATTCCTGTTCTTCAGCGTTTGGACTGTTTCCTTGCTCTTAGGCGCTGTTATTGCAACCCTACAAAGAGGTGTCTTGTTCCCAGCGGGTGTTGGACGCTGGTGGTCATTTATGCCAAGCAGAGAAGGCCGAAAGCCAAATGCTTCGGAATGGACAATGATTGCAGTAATGGGTTCATGGGCTTTGGCCCATATTGCAACCCTCTATCATTTTGCAAGTAGTGATTTGATTACAAGGCTAGAATTGACAGTCATGAACGAAGCCAATTCCCACATGTCATATTGGTGGGCGATCTTTACAGGAGTTGCAATCATGTTCATTGGCTTTTGTGTTTCAGAACGCTGGTTCACTCGAGCCATGCTTGTAGGAGTATCTTGGATTCTCTATACTGTTGGCGGATGGCAAGAAGCCGGATGGATAGAAGCAGAAATGCTAGAAGGAACCCAAGGATTGTTTATCTGGGCTGGAATTACCTTCTTCATATTCGTCGGTGTATTCTACATCGCAGGACATGACAAATGGGGCGGCTGGGATAATAGAGGAATTACTGATCCAAGCAAGGCTCGGCAATGGTGGCAGGATAATTGGGCAGTATGTCTGACCTTTACAGCATTTGTAGTTGCACTCGTAGTTCGTACTACTTGGAATATTATCCCAGCAATGGCTGCAGACGGCACCCTTGGATGGGATATGACAGGTGGGTCTGACCCTTGGTACATGAAGAGAGCCGTGGATTATATTTTGGCGCAACATGCACATTTCATATTTGATGCAGACCGCGCTTACCCAATCGGCGGTATCAATCCAAGACCACCACTATTCGCTTGGAGCCTTGCTCTTGGCGGAATGATGATAGCACCATTTATCGGAGTTGCTCCAAGTGAAGCTGTATGGTGGTCCGTTGCAGGACTTCCTGCACTCTATGGTGCCTTGACAGTCTTCCCATTGGCAGCCATCGCTAGAAATCAAATCGGCAAGGGTGCTGGAGTTATTTCTGCTTGGTTGATAGCATTGATGCCAGGACACGTTAGCCACAGCACTTTCGCTTTGGCTGACCACGATGCCTTTGTGTTGTTATTCTTATCTCTAGGAATGCATTACTATCTGAAAGCGGTTCAACACGGCGGTAGCGAACGAATGGTGAAGACAATTTCTTGGAGGCCATCACACCTCTTTGAAGCAATGAAGGCTGTTTGTAAGGCTAAGCCTACTGCAGTGGGTTACTCAATTCTTGCTGGAATATCAATCGCAACAGTTGCACTCGGTTGGAAGGGGTTTGTTTACGGCCCTGCGATCATCTTTGGTGCATTCGCTCTGCAATTACTACTGAATCTATTCCGTCGCCGTGATAGTACAATTCTTGCAACGCTGAACATCATCATGCTCAGCGTTGTGTTATTACTTCCAATGCCGTTCTATGCGCACCCGCAACTCGGATTAGTTTGGGATGCAAGCGGGTTCCAACCTATGTTCTACATCTTTGGTTTCACCTTATTAGCAGCATTTGTTGTAGTTGCATTCCGTGATAAACCATGGTTGATGGTATTTGGAACAGGAATTGTGATGGTTCTCGGTGTACTAGCAGTACTAGCAGTGCTTCAATTCGTCCTCAATATCTACAATGGTTGGGATGTTCTATTCACTGGTGGTTATTATTTCAGCAAGAACAAGATATTCGGAACCATTGCTGAAGCACAGGCTCCAAGCCGTGGCACGCTCTTTGCATCCTTTGGGCCGCTTGTGTTCATAGCAGCATTATCAGCTGGAATGTGGGCCCTTTGGCAAGGAGTACGACATAAGAAACAGACACATTTAGTCCTATCACTTTGGGTGCTTATTGGAGCCTATATGGCTTGGCAAGCAGGTCGTTTTATCTTCAATGCAACCCCTGCAATGACCGTTCTAGGTTCGTGGGCAATCGTCGGAGTATGGAAGGGTAGTGGGGCTGGAAATATCACTAAGGAATGGCGAAGAATCGGTATCCGCACCCCTGGAGATCGATTCACTTCTGCCCGAAAGGCAGTATGGCGCACTCCAGCTTTCAGTGCTCTTGGTTTAGTCATGCTGATGCTTGCTTCCCAACATGCGACATATGGAGTAGATGCAGGAATCCCCCGAGGTAGCGATGCTAAGGATGAGATTGACTCAACAATTTTCCATCTTACTCCAGATATGTTCCGGTTTGATATCTGGGATTTCTCAGTGATGGATAATACACCTTATGAGGATGGCTCATCATGGTATATGGGGGCTTTTGGACCAGGGTTTAATGGATGGGGTTGGAATACAGCTTATGATTGGCTGGCAAATCAAGATTTGACTCATGATGCAACTACTGAACAAAGTTGTGAACAAAACGACGGAATGTGGAAGGATGACGTTTGCCATCAGAAGTTTGGAGACCGCCCAGCATTCGTGTCATGGTGGGATTATGGGTTCCAAGCCTTGTCTCAAGGGCAACATCCATCCGTATCAGATAACTTCCAATCAGGAATCCCTGCAACCGGTAACATGTTGTTATCCCGTTCACAAGAGGACTTGGTTGGGTTGTTTATCTGGCAATTAACAGAAGGTGACCTTGCATACACTAATACGAATTCAGGTGAATATGAATTATCAGCACCATTCTACAGAATACTAGGCAACCATCTAAGCGATGCTGAACTAGAGGAATATATTTTCATTCAAACTGAAATGAGTTCTTCCGATGCTAAACAGCGTACTTTTACCGTTGAGTCTTATAATTCAGACATCGTTTTGGCGAGTGGTGGCGTTATGATTGATGGTGTTCTCGATGAATCTGCAGGAACTGTATGGCGGATATACGATGGTGTTGACGCCGTTGTTTGTGAAGAACCAAACACTTGTACCGGTGAAGATTATGATTCTGAAGAACAAGCAAGAGTGAGATATAACCAAAAGACTGTCAAAGATGAAGAGACAGTCGTCGACACAACTCACTACATCATTGGAGATTATTGGTATACCGATGACCTAATCGATGAATTCGATGATATCGCTTCCAATCTACACAGAAAGAACACTCGTTTGGCATTGAGCAGAAACTTGCTAACATCTGCGTTAGGCAGCGAAGAGATTAATGCCTTGTATAGTGATTTGATGAGCCTTGATATCTATGATGTCGCCGATAGCGAAGGTAAGCCAGGCGAAACCTTCCAGAGAAATCACGAAATTAGATACTTTGCAGTTGATAATAGATTATACCCAATTGGTGGACGCTATAATGAAGATGCACGCTATAATTATGGCAACCCAACAGGGATTTTCCATGCACCTACTACTTTGGGAGGTCAAGATGTGGACACCTTCCTTTCTACCACCTATGAAACCGTTCGTGGTGGGTATGATGAGGATATGACTTCCGAAAAATACGAAGAGGCATATTTGCAGGATTTATTGAACCAACAACAGCAAGGAGCTGAATATGAAGCCCTAACTTTGCAGGATATTCGTGTTGATCATACATCAGCATTCTTTGATACAATGATCGCTCGAACCTATGTTGGATATGGTGCATCAACTCTAGGACTTGACGTAGGTTCAGCCAACCCACAACCAGGTCAGCACTTCGGTGTATCAGGCACACCTGACTCGATGTTGCAGATTGCACCACCACTACCTGCAGCGATGATGAACCACTTCGTTATATCAAACTGGTATGGTTCTGGATTAGGAGATGAAACTACTTTCCCAGAAGAGACCGCAGACCAGAGAACTGTAAAGTATGCAAATACTGCAGTAAAGATTCTGAAGTATTATTCAGGAACTGAAGTTTGTGGCCAAGTAAAGATGTCTCATGGAGTTGGGATGAACAATACAAGAGTTCTTGTTGAACGCGATGGATTCAGCGGGGAACATGAATCTGATATGGACAATAATACCTACTGGATCCCTATCGCTGCTGTTGATGCTGATGAAAATGGAAACTATTGTGTTACTGTACCATCTGGCCATATTCGTTTCAGTGCATATTTGGGTGATAATGAACCAATTGTAGATAGAGATGCAATTCGTAAGGGTGATTATCAGGAAACAATTTCAGATTTCACTACTTTGTCAAATGAGAATAGAGAGACCAACCCAATCACTGGGCTTCTTGGTGGAGTCTCAAATATGACTTGGTTGAATGAGGCTCACCTGAACGTCAGTGGTAAGCAAGGTCATTCTGGTGAGCGCTATACAGAAGCGGTCGATATGGTCATTGAAACTTCAGGAGTTAGTGGAACAGTATCATGGTCTGGTCATGAATCATTTGAGGGCAACCCACTTATCGAAAAAGAGCTATATCTACGCAGTATCTGGTCTACTGATGACAACTATTCAGTAGTCACAACCAATGGTTCCTTCACTAGCGATGAGTCAAGAATTGTAGGACCTGGTCAAGGAGAAATAACTTTTACAGAAAACGGAACTTTTACCCCTACCTCTAATGGTGAAACAACATTTGTCAAGAACTTCACTGGAGAATATACTCGTAATATTGGAGTTGATCAGACTTACACTGGTGATGGAATATGGGTTGGTTCTGGATCAATTAAAGCTAATCCCGAAGATATTGACGACAATAGTACGTCAGATATACTAAATTGTGAAGAAGATAATGGTACCTTTAGCCTCAATTTAAGCAAGGGTTGGCAAATTTGTTTGCAAACAGCAGGAGGTCAAGGTGAAGCATCAATTTACCTCTTCGAGGGTACATTGAATGCGAGTGGACGTATGACTGCAGGCACAACAACAGCATTTACTGGGCAACTAGTGAATGCTACTTTTGAGGGGACCGGAAGCTTTAGTGGAACTGGAACAATCAATGGAACTGGAACCTTTATTGGAATTGGAACCTTTTCGGGTCCAATTGTCGAACCTGGTTCATTCTATCTTTCAGGATTAACTCCTGGGTCATACAATATGATAGCACAATTAGAGAATGGTAAGGAAGTTCTTCTACCACAGCCTGTAGAGGTTGAAATCAATGCTAAATATGGCCTTGAGTTGACAATGCCGGGCAGTTTATTCTCCGATACGATGTTCGACATGAACGGAGATGTATTCGCTAACAAGAGTTTTGAACTAATCGATATTGCACTTGGTGAAGATGATGCAGATATTATCTTCACCGATGAGAATGGTACTTTCTCACATGGTCCACTTTCTAAGGGTGAATATTACTACAGGTTTGACCTTGATGGTGATGGGTGGTATGAATTGAATTCAACCCTATTTGTTTTTGATGAAAGTGAAGAATTGAAGGTCAACATGCAGATACCAATCCACTTCGATGTAAATTTCTCAATCTCTGACATCGTGCTTGATGAATCAGGTGCACTTGATAATGACTGGGATAATGGGAATAGAGTTGTCACCATTGCTTCAAAGTATGATGATTACCCTGAATTTAATACTACTTCAGATGAGAATGGACTTATAGAACTTGAATTACCAAGAGGTCATTGGATAATTTCTGACAATAACCATGAATCATATATGCTATGGTTCGACTTTGAATTATTGGAAGATGAAGTTAGTCTTGGTGAAAAGAGTTACATCCATGCAGTCAACGTTTCAGGACAAGTTGTTGCAGCCGACGATTATGCTACTTACATGTTGAGTCCACACCTTGATCACCCATTCAATATAGTTCCTCAAGTTAACGTAACTATGAGAAGTGGAAATCTTGTGCGCTATGATGTAACAGATGAGAATGGGGTATTCGAAGCCCGTTTACCTGCAGGCTTGGATTTCAGCATAACAACAATCTCACCACGTAAAACTTCAACTGCAAGCACTTTGTTGAGCGTAGATACAAATACTAATTATTCAGAGGGTGCAAGTGGTTTCCTCAATCTTTCAATGGTACCTTCACTTTCTCGCACAGGTCAACTTTTCATCTTTGGGGATTCACTTTGGGATGATTCATTACCTGGGTGGGAACCTGCAGAAATGACTACTACGAACAATGTTTCAGGTGTTGTTTGGTCCACAACCACAATGACTTCAGGAGATTTCGAATTCTTCCTACCAGTTGGAAATTACACCGTCGATGTGCTATTGGATGAACTTAATGTCAATACTTCACATATTGAAGTAAGCTCTGATGCTGAGGGATTGGATTGGGTTCTCAATGGCAGCCCTGATTATACTGATGTGCAGTTGAAACTCTTCCTTAATGATAATGGAGACGATATATTTGAGAACGGCACTGCAGTCAATGTCACCCTAACTTTAGTTCCACAGTTAACTGGTCATGGTGATGAACTCAGTATAACTTATACTGATTACAATAATATGTCTGCACTAACAGGTGTATTGAATCTAAGTATTGAGGCTGGGGTCTATGATATCATAATTGAGCAGCAGAATATAACAGATTCTGGAAACCGAACTAATTACCAAACATTGACTTCAGTACCATTCAATACATTAGAGGTGCCGATTGGAGAGATGGATGAACCATATCTTATTCCTCTCGAGCCTCAATGGTTACTCACCGCTCAAGTGATGAACGGCGTTGACCCACTAGACAATGTGACCATTTGGTTGCATAGCGACGACGGAGTCACCTTTGAGAAGGTAGAGGCAGATGAAAATGGAAATATCGCAGCCTATGTGCAAGCCGGAAACTGGACTGCTGTACTGCCTCAGGAATTAAGAGGCAATATGACATTGGAAATGCAGGAATCAATTATTATTTCCCAAGCAACAGCAAATGCAGACTTGACTTGGGATGCAATCGCATCTACAAATGTATCAATTCACCTTAGTGAAGCAGAAACGGGAGACAATCTATCTGGATTCACGATAACTGCAGTCAGCAAAGATGGCTTACGAAACGTTAGCATTGGCCCTACTGATATTGGAGGAAATGCCACTGGGACATTGGTAGAGGGAGATTGGACCTTCTTCCTCAATAGAAGCGGGTTGAATGATCGTTGGGTCATTGATGAAGACGTATACAGTGTTAGTGTTAATGCCAGCGATGCTGGTGGAGATTTGAATTTGATCGAGATGGAGGCATACAAGACTGTGTTGATTGGAGGGAAAATCT
>JAOMAZ010000026.1 GCA_028344335.1 Deltaproteobacteria bacterium
TGTTAGTACAAGATAAAAAATCAGGAAAAATTATTGGCGCAGTAGATAATGAAGATGTTCAACGTTTTGAGGCCGATGGCCAAAAAGTCAAGAAAGGTAACGTCGATAAGTGGATGGGCAAGGAAAAAGAGGTCAAACCGGATTGGGATTTAGCCGGGGAAATGTGTATGTTATCTATCGAAGTGTATGAAACACAAGAGGCAATGAACATCGATCAGTATGGCTATCACCTGCATGAATTTATTGAAGATGATGTTGTTGGAACGCAAGCGGTTATTGCTATTTCACATGAAGGAAGGGTTGCTATTTCATTCAGAGGCACTTCGGATTTTACCGATGCTTTGACTGATGCGTTAGCCATTAAGAAACGGTGGCTGCATGGAAAGGGGGTTTTGTTTTGGAAGCCGCGTGTTCATTTCGGATTCCTCAATGCTTACCTACCTGTGAGGGAAAAAATTCTTTCTTCTATCCAAAAGTTGACCGCAGAAAACCGCAAGCGCATCCATATCACCGGTCATTCGCTTGGAGGCGCTTTGGCAACATTATGTGCAGCAGACATCAAAAGAAGTCTGAAACTCCCAGTTACAATGTATAATTACGGCAGTCCCCGTGTTGGAAATAAGAAATTTAAGAAATTATATCAAAAATTAGTTCCAGATTCATTTCGTTTCGTGAATGATAAAGATGCCGTGCCAACTATGCCAAAAATTGCATATCACCATGTTGGAAATCTTTGTTATATGGATAATGGGGGAGAAATCCAAATCAACCCAGGATTTGCCATGAGAGTCTTTGATTCTATCCAAGATACTGTGGGGTTCCTAGATTTAGAAAAGTTAACCGACCATTTATCTTCTCACTATAGAGACCAATTAGAACCTTTAACCAAGAAAGTTTTGCCTTTATTTGGTGAAGCAAGGGAAACTATTGAAGATAAAATCGATGACCTTGAGGATACCGTTCAGGATATCCGTGAAAAGGTCGGAAAGTACGCCTAATCATCACTTTCTGATTTTTTAGGAAGTGGAACTGAGCCAGGTAATGGCACCGAACCAGTGTTAGAAGGGGTGGGGGCTGGCTTTTTAGGAGCCTCATCTTTTGCATAGCCAAGATTTGTTGGCGCCTCATGGACAAGGTTTGTTCCTGTATTCACCGGTGCTTCTCGTACCGATTCTACTTCGCCATCATGAGCCATGACTCCCTCGGTTTTTCTGGCCAATCCAACCACAGGGGCATCACGTGCTTGTGGGCGTTTTGGGGCTGCCATTGGTGCTTGGCGTGATCCTGTTCCTGAACGTGCTGTATGTCCAGTATCTTCTACCGTATCAAAGGCATCCAGTAGTGCTTTAGCTTTGTTTAGTGGATCCTGTTGCTCACTCGAATCGTCTTCGCTCATATCTTGGCGAAGTCGGATGGTGGCTTTTTGGTTTGCTACGACGAAAAAATGAAAATCGCTCCCGAATCGATGTGTATGTCATGATTTCAAACGGAATCAGTATAAGATGAGGGCTAAGGGCCGGATTATCTGCAAGGCAGTTGGGAGAACTGGTAGGGGGGAATCATCCGGGCAGGAATCCGCCCCCCTGCCAGCCTCCGCTGTCGAAGTTTCCATCAACCGAAGTTGATTTCCGCCTCTAGCTTCATTTCGATCGAAATCTCAAATCCGCCATCGCAACGAATTTTATCCGAAGATTTTGCTCGCCACTTGGATCAAATCTGATTCCACCCGAAGGTTTCCTCACGTCCATTGCCCCGTCGCCCTTGCGGGCCTTCGTTGCAGACGCTGATTCTCTCCCAAACCGGTTTTGGTTAATTCGTCCCGAAAGACTCGTTTTCCTAGCCCCTCCCTAAGGAGGGTTTCAACCGGCGGTATTGTTGCTCTGACCGAAGTCATTCCAACTCCACCTCGACTCGGAAATCTCTCTCCAAGAAGTCCATCGATTGCTCAAAAGAACGGGCCGATGGCTGGGGACCCGGAGTCAACCCGAGGGCCTCCTCCACCGCTCCATTGAAGCGGCAAACTCCCCAGTGTAGGAGGAAATAAATAAGTTTTTCGGTTTTTAATCGCTGTTTTCCACTAGAAATATCATTTAGCAGGGGTTGCTTCCACTGGAAATATCGGCGGATTTATTTTTTATTTCTTAAGTTTCGTAATTTTTCTCTTAAGTCTTGTTTTGAACTACTTGTCAATTCAGTTACTTTTATTCGCCTAGCTAACATTTCCTTTTCGAAAACATATATCTCTCCCTTTTGGGTGCCAATAATAGCCAAATTTTCATTGCCTTTAATTGAAGAAACTTCAGAAGGAAAGTTTAGTTGTAAAATATTCTCACAGCGATAATCCAAAATTTGCACATCATTTCCATTTATCAGCCAGAGGGCCCCGTCTCCAGAAACCGGGGAAAAGGAATCGCATACTCCACCAGATGTTGGGAATTGTTGTTTTCCTTTTTCTTCTGCTTTAGAGTTAAAATTAGATAAATTTCCATCTTCTTCCAAGACTGCAAAGCCTTCAGAAGTGCAAATAACGGTCTTGATCCCATCATTTAATTTAATGAGATTTTCAACTTTTGATTCGATGAGTCTTGATACTGAACCATTTGCATGACCGAAAAGGGTTGCGTTTCTACCATGCACTCCACAAGAAACAGGGTCATCTTCTGATAATTCAAACCATTCCCCTTCTCCTTCATCTGAGAATACCTGCAGCCCACACCTAGGTCTGCCTAGGCCTAAACAGGCTTTTCCGTCGATTAGACTCATGTGCCAAGGACGCTCGTCAAAACGTTGCACGCTTTGTTCTTCACCTCCAAAATTAAACCTCCAATAGGCGCTTTCCATAAAATCTCCATGTTCAATATCAAAGACCGAACTTGTAGCATGTATTATCCCATCCTGACCAATAATGACCTCGTCCGCAGAACCCTCTAGTTTTTTGCTCCATAATTGCCTACCATCATTATCAATAGCAACTAACTCCAACCCCATGCAGGCTACTTGAAAATCTTTAGAAACGGCTATGCTGGAAACACGGTCTGGTCCGTCAAAACTCCATTTCATATCTCCTTCTTTATCCCAACAAACGAGGTTTCCAGACCAATCTCCCACTCGAATATCATCTCCATCAAAATGGATACAAGATATTTGTTCAGGTAAGGACCTCAACATCCAGTTGCAAATACTTGCATCAAGCGAGAGTACAGGTGCCGCCACATACTCCACTGGAGGGGTCGAGTGAATAAGCCGAACGGCTGATTGAGCAATCCTACTCTCTGCTTGGTACTGCGAATGATAAAGCGATAGCAAGCAAACCAAGCAGACAAGAAGTGTAGTAATGCCCTTGAGTGAAAAATACCACTACTGCTCCTGTACGCAATAATCCACGAGAACCGTTTCTGAAGCCGATAATTGCAAACGCTGCAGCAAGAACTGAGAGGCCCATAAACATGAATCCCATCATGAAATAGAGGCTGCCAGCTTGGGGGTCCATCAACGGCATTTCCATCTCTTCTGAAGCCATATCAACCCATGGTACGCAAGTTAAATTTTCTCCTTCACAAGATGCTTCATATTCTGCCACAGTCGGCATTAATACATTAATTTTTGAATATCCAATGGGTTCAATTCCAGGCACTGGTGGTGTGAGTAAGATTCTGTGCTGGACTCCCTTTTCAAAATTCTCAGTATGTATCCATAATTCTGCTAATCCAGGGTTAACATTTTCGAAATGAAAATTTCCATCTTCATCCGTTGTATTCTGATATACCGTGCCATTCATGTAAACTAATTCAACTAAATACAGTTCTGTTGAACTACCATCTGGGTTTGAGATTACACCATCCAATACTGCCGAAGCTGGAGGTGCTTGCTCAGAAAATCTGTAAATAAACTCATGTGGCCTGACTAAACCTGATTCAGGCGTGGCAAAGTCAAGGCCATTGATGAATCCTAAAGTTGCGGCCATCATAATTAGAATTGCCAATGCTCTTGCTTGAACACTGATTGGTGTATCCGAGGGTAATGCGATGCTAGCCTGACTGCTCTCAAAGACTGTATCTTCCTCTGGGATTTTCGTCAATGGCTCGGTCTGCTCCACGATACTGCGAAGGGTAGTATGGCTTCAAGCAATTCGTTTCATATTGATGAAGAGCCCATGCTGATTTCCCAGTTTTCCGGTATTGACAGTATCATTGCAAACACAAATATCGGTGCTAATATTCGATGTACTTTTTCATTTCGAGTGAAACACATTGGAGTCAACATGAATAATAATCCAATACGAGAAAAGGTTGCTCTTGAAAATAATTCATTTTCATATAAAAACAAAGAGAACATAACAGAAGTAGCGGCCACGAATGAAAGCGTAGCCCACATTTCAATTGAGTTTGAATAATAATGTTCCTTCAAATCAATTGGCTCATCGGTATTCATATCAGGGAGTAATAGTTCAAGACTTAAGTAAAGAAAGATTCCTGGTAAAATATACAATGTATATTCAGCAAGGTTCCAGGTTTGATTCTTTTCTTGAGAGTAATCGTTAAATTGGAATGAATTCCACCAATACAGCAATAATGCTGTGAAAATTCCAGCAATTAATAGGGTATGGATCCAATATAATTTGATTGGAGTCTGTTCTGATTCGCGATATTTATTTTTGGTTTCAATATAATGTGCAACTGCTGAGATGATTTTTATCAAACCTAATGCGACGAGAATAAATGGGATTAGTGAGAGGTGCTCAAACAAGTCCATGCTTCGCGCAGGTGATTACCTGATTTCTTTATTTCGCTAATTATTGCATTTCAATACGAGTTGGGTGCCTTGATATCAGTCGGTCAAGGTCTAATTTTGGGATTCGCATTTCGATTTCAAAACCTTGTTCCCCATTATCGGTTTGAGCATCCATTTGTCCACACTCATGAAGGTCATGCAATAATCGTTCAATTGGGGTTGAATCCTTTTCAGTTTGATGCTTTAGGTGGAATCTGAGTGGAGGTCCGATTAATTCATCGAGTATACATTGGCACAATTCATCCAATCCCTGCTCGGCAATTGCACTAACTTCTGCAATTACTTCAAGGCAATTCTCTTCGACAAGGTGATAAATCTCATCAATGTCCTCTTTGAGCAAGTCGGTTTTACTCAACACAACACCTGTTATTGGTCTATCATCATCATCCATTCTCTCCAATAAATCACGTCGTGAAGTCTTTAGTTTACGTTCGATTTCTGATAATGAGTCACTGGCATCCAGCACCAGTAATAGTAAATCACATTCAAGGCTCTCGGCTAAAGTTGCTCTAAAAGCATCCAACAATTCAGCTGGAATTCTATCAATGAAACCAATCGTATCAGCCATCAATACACGAGGACTAGAAAGCATCCTTCCCACTGTTGTTTCCAAAGTTGAAAATAATCGGTCTTCGATTAATACATCCTTTCCACTCAGAGCCATGAAGAGTGTAGATTTCCCAGCATTTGTATAGCCAGCAAGTCCAACCGTGGATACTCCAGATCTCTTTCGTTGCCGCCTTCTCTCAGCTTGTGAACGGGCGTGTTTTCGCTGTTTCTTTTGAACTGCCACTACTTCCCTTTGAACTGTTTCAAGTACTCCTTGCCAAGCGTGTTTTCCTCCCGCACCCCACCCCATTCTTTCACCAGTTGTTTCACGATGAACAATTTCTCTAAGAACCGAACGATCGGCCCTTAATCTGGCTAGTCGTACTTGGGTTCTTGCCTCAACACTATTTGCATGATTAGTGAAAAGGTGGAGCAATAATCGGACTCTGTCCCAAACCTCAATTTCTAATATTTCGTTGAGATTTACCAGTTGCCTTGGGCTAGCATTATGATGAACCATCACCAAGTCCACACCACTCCAAGGATGCCCCCTCACTTTGGCCTTTAACTCGTCTCGAATAGCCTCTAATCTGCCTGAGCCTAAGACATGCCGCGGGTCGGTTGAGCCGGGTTGATGAATGACTTCGATAATTTCTATTCCCATTGTTGAAACCAATGAAATAAATTCTCCAATATCTGTTTTACGTGTTAGGAGGATGGCTCTTCTCCCTTCATGAGCGCGCCGTCCTTCCTGTAATTGGACGCCAGCAGAACCAGACAGGAGAAAGTCCGCCCCTGTTGCCATCAGTCAGTGCTAGAGAGTAATGGTTGTCAACCCTGTGGAAGGAAAAAAAGAATTGTAGGAGACGTGTGGGGGGTTTCGTGGACGAACATACAGCGAGCGTTACTTGGTCTGGAGAGATGGCATTGAAAGCACAAATACTCTCGGTTGCTGAAGATATGGCTTGTAATGTTGAAGAGAGAGAAAATGAAATTTGTTTCACGTTTTCATGTACTACTCTTTCTGAATTAAGAAAAACAGTGGATTCTTTTCTTGAAAGGGTTGCGCTCATTCAGAACAGTTGAAATTCAAATCTAAGATTACTGGAGCATGGTCTGAAACGACCAGCCCCCCTTCTCTTAGAATCTCAACATGAGAAACGAGTTTTGCTGCTGCTGCGTTTCCGAGCAAGTAATCAATCCTCCATCCTTTGTCATCTGCTCTAGCCTTTCCGCGATTAGACCACCATGAATAGGGACCTTTTCCTTGGCCGCGATATTCTCTGAATAAATCGTGCCAACCACTTTCCAAAAGTTGGGTG
Organism: Deltaproteobacteria bacterium; assembly: GCA_028344335.1. Lineage (GTDB taxonomy): Archaea > Thermoplasmatota > Poseidoniia > Poseidoniales > Poseidoniaceae > UBA226. The sequence goes on from JAOMAZ010000026.1 coordinate 6,663, forward strand.
AACCACTGGCGCTCATGAGGGAGGAAACCACTAGTGTTTTTATTTCCTTTAGGGTTCCAAATATCATCTTCTGTGTGACAAATATTCAAGTCTCCCGCGAGAATTACTGGGGTTTTAGAATTTGTGAATTTCTCTGCAAAATTAAGATAATCTTCCATCCACTGCTCTTTCCAAATTTGGCGTTCTTCCTTCGATGAGCCGGAAGGGAGGTAAGTATTGCCAAGAAGCAAATCACCGTGTCTAGATAGCAAGAATCTCCCCTCTAGGTCTTTTGGGTCATTGCTTGCCTCGATGCCGCGGCCTTCTTCTTGAATACCCACTCTTGACCAGGTTGAAACACCAGAATAGCCCTTTTTTTCAGCAGGATGCCACATTAATTCCATTCCTTTTGGTGGACTCCAAGTTTGTGGTAATTGCTCTGGTAATGCCCGAACCTCTTGGAACATCCATACATCTGCATCAATTTTAGAAATAAAGTCATCCAAGCCTTTTCGGATGGCGGCTCTAATGCCGTTTAAATTCCAAGTAACGATGCGCATATCGCCTGCTCAATCAATTAGGTTTAGAGGCTTTCGTGAAGGGCTTGAACAGCAGCGATACCACTCTTGAATGCTCTTTCTGATAACCACCCTTCGCCATTAATCCAATCTCCTGCAAATGCTAACCCTTGCTGTAAATATGGTTGTTCGAACACTTTTTCCTCGGCTGTAGATTGGCTTATGACGACATTTTCTAAGCACCTTTCATTGACTATGTTTTTTCTCCAGCCTTGAAGCCGTTCATCAAGAAATGATTCTATTGATTGTTTGTCATTATATGATAAAAAGGAGAGATGAGAATGTTCTTCGCGATGGCCTTCAGGAAGTCTTTCTGGTACTATGTTACTCATCATTATTAGGGCTACTTTTCGATCTGAATCCCAAATTGCATGCACTCCTTCAAAGGCTCTCATTGATAGTTGTAAATCCCACACAATTGCCTTTAGTGGGTTGTTTTCATATGCTGGAACTTGCATTCTACTTGTCTCTAAGATTGCCTCAACCGAAGCAAATGGAACTGCAAGGATGATTGCATCGGCTTCAACTTTCACACCCTTATTGAGGAGTGCTCCTCTCAGTTTTCCACTACTGTCTTTGACTAATCTCTTCAAGGGTGAATTAGAACGAATTTGTACTTCTAAAACATCTAGTGCAGAAAAAAAGCGACCGGTGATTTCAGCCCAACCGCCAAGTGGAATATGGAGGGCTTTTCCCTTCAAAGAATTGATGATTATTGGAAGAGAGGATGAAAGAAGGTTTTGATTCCATGTATTTAGTATTGTTAAACATTCAATATAATCAATAAAGGGTTGTGATTCGCCTTTTATCCATAATTCAATATCTAAAGTGGGTTTGGCCTTGAATTCTGAAGAAATATAACGTGATGGTGATAGTAGTCGTTTCCTGTCTCTCCCTTTTATTTGATGTGTTTTTATTGCTTCGGGACTTGCGATTATCTCCTGCAAGGTGCCATTTCTAATAATTTGGAGGCGCTTAGCATCTATTCTCCGGGTTGCTAATTTTACCTTGCTGCTTTTATCCAACCATTTTTTGATTTCTCCAGTCAAATCTAAGAAATGTGGGCCAGCATCAAGAATCCAATCATCTTCTGTTGTACTTGTCCCGCGGCCTCCAAGAATTTCGTGGGCTTCGACCATTGCAACTTCATGGCCAAGCCGGCTGGCCTCAAGGGCAGCACCAATACCAGCAAGGCCAGTACCAGCTACAAGCAGCCTCGCCATGCTTGGCCGGTGGTGTTTTGATATGAGAATACAACCCCTTCAAATCCGAACCTTCAATTCAAGATGGCTTTTGGGGGAAGTGTGGCTCTCCCCCATGATCGTTCCCATCTGTTAATATCAGATGGAATGCCAACTCCTCTATTGAGGCAGAGTATAGGGGCTTGGACTGAAAACTTATTGCGAGATGATGCAATAACAAAGGTCCCTGAAATTGGATTGGAAATTTCTGCTAATATTAATGCCAAACAAACTGGAGTGTTTGCAGGGGTTGCCATAATTAATCAACTTCTTTCCGAAACAAGTGTTCAAATTAATTGGTTTATTGAAGATGGGGATACAATAATGAAGGGTAAAATTGCTACTTTGGAAGGTCCAAATGATTCTATTCTATGTCTTGAAAGAACTATTCTAAACATTATTGGTAGGTTGTCTGGAATTGCGACTACAACCTCGTCATGGGTTGAAACCGCGCCCTGTGCAGTAGCTTGTACAAGAAAAACAACCTGGGGGTTGTTGGATAAATGGGCTGTGATGGTTGGAGGGGGTTTGACCCACCGACTAAACAAATCAGATGCATTGATGTTAAAGGAAAATGATTTGACTAAATGGGATTCTATTTCTGATGCTTTAACAGAAGTTGACCCAACGGAGTGGGGGTTCGTAGAAATTGAAGTCACTTCTGCAAATCAAGCATTTGAAGCAGCAGCATCTTGGACTCATCCTTCTGCACTTGTGATCATGCTCGATAATATCGGGCCTGATGAATGTAGGAAAATAAAACAGCAAATTGAAAAAGAAAATATCATCATTGAGGTTAGCGGAGGAATCAAGTTCAATTCTTTACATAATTGGCATGGGGTTGACGTGCTATCAGCCAGTGCTCTGAATCAAGGAATTGAACATGTTGATTTCTCAATGTTATTTGAGGAGGTGGGGGTTTGAGTCATGCAGCTGATCCTTCTCATCCACGTTACAAATCACTTCTTGCTAGAGGAAAGTTGGAAGAGGCTGCAGAAGCAGGGATGTTAGCGGCCTCAGCGTTGATTGCCCATGGGCGTGGAGAAGCGTTCGACTACTTACTTGGCGAGACTACTACGGAAAGTGCAACGAGGGCTACGAAAGAAGCAGCAGCACGTTTGGCAGCAGCAGAAAGGGCGGTTATCTCCTTTAATGGTAATACAATGGCTTTGGCTTCAGATGACTTACTTCGTTGCGCAGCGTTGACTGGAGCAGATGTGGAAATCAACATCTTTTATCGAACGCCAGAACGAATGTTAGTATTGATGTCTTTTCTTGAAGATGCAAAAATTCGAATTCGAAATTCAACCCCGCGGGGAATTGGTGAAACCAACTGGGGTAAGATGGTGGATGAGATTAGGTTATTGGGAGCCTCGCCCGATGGTAGAATTCCTGGACTTGAGGGGCCAAGGGCCAATTGCCATAGTGATGGTATGCTTGCAGCAGATGTATTGTTGGTTCCATTAGAAGATGGAGATAGATGTGAAGCATTGGTAGCGATGGGTGTAGATGTCATTGTCATTGACTTGAACCCAATGTCAAGAAGTGCCAAAATGGCAACAGTAACTGTTGTCGATGAAATAAGCCGCTTTGCAGAAAATTTGTTTGAAGAACTGAAAAACCCAGAAAAAATTAACCATAATTGGGATAATTCTGCAATTCTACAATCAGCATTAGATTGTATTAATGACAATCTCAAGGCTCCAAGGAGCAATAATTTAGTAAGTTGAAGTTTGTAATTACTTGAGTTTTTCAACAACACTCGCAATAATTGCGCTACCAACTTCGGTTGTTGAGGCTTCACCACCCAAATCATATGTCAAAACTTCACCTTTTTTGATGTGCTCAGCAACCGCTTCATCGATTGCCTTTGCTGCCTTCAGTGCTTCATCATCATTATTTCTGTATCCTAACCATTCAAGCATCATTTGAACTGAATTCAAAGTAGCGATTGGGTTGACTTTCTTTTGCCCAGCATACTTAGGTGTTGAGCCGTGCACTGGTTCGAAAAATGCATGATTATCACCAATGTTTCCGCTTGCTGCCATACCCATGCCGCCTTGAAGGACGCTTCCGAGATCAGTTGCAATATCACCAAACATGTTTGATGTGACAACTACATCGAACCATTCTGGGTTTCTAACCAACCACATAGTAAAAGCATCAATGTAGGCGTGATCAACTTCAATATCATCCCACTCTTCAGCCATCTCATCGAAGACTGCGCGGAATAATTGGCAACCCCTAGTAACGTTGGACTTGTCTACACAAGTAAGTTTGCTCACCCCTTCAGGGCTGCCATTTCTCAATAAAACCAGTTTGCGTGCAAACTCGATGACTCTTTTGCTGCCAGCTCTAGATATGGGTCGTGGGTCCCATGCAACGTCTCCATTCATACCTGGGAAGGTCATCGCCGGCGGCTCGTATTCTTCACCACCGGTGGCTCGCATTGCTGATCTGTGGAGAAGGCTATGATAGAGCCCTTCGGTATTTTCCCTAACGATTATCATATCGACCTTTCCGGGACTCCAAACTTGTTGAAAATTTCCATGAACTTTGTGTTGAACTCCTTCGTAGAGTTTGATGGGCCTAACGTTTGCATATAATTCAAGTCCAGCCCTCAAGCCGAGTACAACTTGGCCTCCTGCAAGATCTCCATTTTTACAAACTGCTCCTGGCCAGCCGATGGCACCTAATAGGATCGCATCTGCCTCATCTCTACACACTTCAAAAGAACCATCGGGCCATTCTAGGCCGGTCTCTTGGTAATATTGTCCCCCACAAGGAATTATAATTTGATTAAAACTCAAACTCGTATTTGCTTCAATAGCATCGAGTAAGGCACAACCCTCTGCCATCACCTCTCTACCCGTGCCATCGCCCGGCAAAACAGCAATGCTGTAATGAGTCATACTGTAAGCCACAAGCAACCCCTACATGAACGCGCCGTCCATAACCTCCGTGTCATTTCCCCACTAGATGTCAAGATTTGTTGAATATTTTCAAAATGCTCGATTAGCAGGCTCTTCAGGCATAGGGTTCATCAACCTCCATACCAGAGGGCGATGAAGTGAAGGAATCCGAGAGAAGTGAAGCGGAGGGGTCTGGATTGGATTCTGGGCCATTACCTGAGGTCCTAGAACGATTATGCGATGCGATGCACGGGCTTGACCCAGATTGGAACCTCGAGGTGTGGTTAATCAAGAAAGCCGAAGCAGAGATCGAACTATTAAAGATGGATCTTGAAAGAGAGAGGATTAAGCTTGAACAAAAAATTCACAGGGTTGATTCGATCGCCAACCGGTTAGAGCCTGAAATTGAAGTTTTCAAGGCGAACCAAACTAATTTATTCGATTGTTTTGACATTGCTCCTGTTAATGCGAATAACTCATTTGTTCCTGCAAATATTCAAAATGAAGACCTAATAGATCATCCTCACCCTGCAAAAAATCTACTTAATTATTTACCTGGGGAAGTAAGCGATGACCCATTACTCGCTGTGGTGGCTCAAATGGTATTATTTGAAATGGATAATTTGATGAGTAGAGATGTGGAAATGGTGTCAATTAAGCAACTTAATGATGTTCTATCCAAAAGGAGAATCTCTCCTGAAGAAGTAGATGAAGCAATAGATCACTTGTTAATGGCTGGTGCAATTCACGAAATTGAAGAAGATTGTTTCATCCCAGATGAGTGATTTCACGACTCGCCTCCGTTTCCTATATGTGAGAGCGCCATGAGGCTGTGGTCGGAGGATGTAATGTGGGCCCTGATTCAGTAAAGGCAATTCTTGTTGCTGGAGGGGCTGGAAGTCGGCTTCTTCCCTTCACCAGATACACTCACAAGACACTGCTGCCTTTGTACCAGCGGCCTGTTATCGACTATGCTCTAGGAATAATTAGACGAGCAGGAATTAAAGATATTGCAATAATTGGTAATCAGTTTATTGGACAAATAGCACAGCATATAGGTGCGGGGCTTGAAGGTGAAAATATTCATTATGTTCTCGAAGAAAAGCCAAAGGGGGTCGGTCACGCCCTTAATCTTGCAAGGTCTCATGTTGAAGGGAAGCGATTGCTGGTTTACTTTTCAGACAATATTACTAGTGCTGAATTAGATGAAGAAGTTGGTCGATGGGCAAATTCCGAGGAAGAACCAGGTGCTTTTCTTTTAGGCAGGGTTGTTGAAGACCCTCGGGCATTTGGCGTTGGTGTATTCGATGATGGAGAGAAATTAATTGATATTATAGAAAAACCAGATATACCGCCTAGCCAACTAGCTATTGGAGGAATATACCTTTTTGACAGAAATTTTTGGGAATTGTTGGATGAGGAAATGGCTGTAAAAGGCGATGATTTCTCTATAACAGACGTCAATAAACGCTACATCCAGAGCGGGAAAATAGAATTACGCATTTTAAATGAAGAGGTTTGGTTAGATTGTGGGACTCCTGATAACTTATTGAAAGCAGGAGAGCTTGCTTCTGCAGGCGTCCTCTCTCCATCTCCTTGCAATATTCGCTCAGGGGAGAAAAGTATTGAATGAGGTGATTAGTTGAAAATTGGCATCATTGGAGCGGGAATCGTCGGTGGGGCGATTGAACATTGGTTTTCAAAATCACATGACTTATTCATACATGACCCTGTGAGAGGTACAACGTTAAGCGATGTTACTTCAAATGTGAATATGGCATATATTGCAGTACCAACTCCTCCAAAAGAAGATACTGAAGAGTGCGACACAAGTATCGTTGAATCTGTATTAGATGAATTACCTGAAGGTTTCATCGCGGTTGTAAAGAGTACTGTAATCCCGGGAACTACTCAATCATATCATCAACGTTATCCGCATTTGAAAATCGCATATAGTCCTGAGTTCTTAGTAGAAAGAAGGCATTTGGAAGATTTTGGAAATCAAGATGTTTTAGTTTGTGGAACTCATCATTCAGAGGTTGCAGAGTTGGTTTTCCAACAACATAGAGAAGCAGGTGTATTAAGAAAAGACCAGTGTTTCCATGTTACTCCTACTCAGGCTGAACTAGTCAAATATACAAAAAATACATTTTATGCTTTGAAAGTGATCTTTGCGAATCAAATGTACGATATCTGTCAAGGCCTAAATGAGGATTGGTATAAGGTGATGGAAGTCATTACTGCCGAACAAGTTCAACCGATTGGCCCAAGTCATCTCGACCCAATATTCGGCCTGAATCGAGGTTTTGGTGGAAAATGCCTGCCTAAAGACAGTCAAGCATTAGCAGCCTTAGCGGAAAAGTTGGGCGTGAAATATTCATTTATGGATGCGATGCAAAAAGACAATGTGGCATTGAGAAATGTACTAACTGGTATGCAATCGGATGTCGAAACTTTCGATGATTGAACTTACAAAGCGTGCGTTTCAAGTTGCTCTAGATCAATAATTTCCAGAACCAATTCGTGTGTTGACTCAAGGTCAACTGGACAGGCGGCGCCTTTTTTATATGCATTCAACCAAGTTTGTGCACATACACACCACCTATCTCCTGCAACAAGTCCTGGAAATCCAAATTGTGGGGCTGGGGTTATCAAATCATTGCCTTCTGATTTCGCAAAAGCCAAGAAGTCATCTGTCAATATACAACAAACAATATGCCTTCCAATATCATTTACATCAGTGTTGCAACAACCATCTCGAAACCATCCTGTTAAAGGATCTGAAGAACATTCAGCTAAATCTCCACCTAAGACGTTGACAGAAGGTAGCATAGGAAAGGCGAGAGGGATTTGGTGCATGAGGTTTACTGAACTGGGAGTCTTGTGGCGATTTGCTCTTAGGTGATGGCATGTCTCGGTTGCTTGATGCTACCAGATACACTGCACAAATTACCTCAGGCTGAACGCTTTGCATATGCAAAGTTACTTGCCTTTATTACAAGAATCGACAACGAATTATCTATTGATGAAATGGCAATGTTTGAGCAACGCCTTGGTACTGCTCTTTTATCTCCAGGTCAAAGAAAAGAAGTGCGTGGTGCACTGAAAAACCCCCCAAGCCTCGAAGAGGCATTAGCAGGTCTTGGCCATGAATCGGGGAGGCTTGCATTGAGAGATGCTGTCTTAATGTCGGCTGCAGATGGCCATGTTGATGAAGATGAAAAGGCCGCTCTTCTGAAAATATGTTCACACCTTGGAATGAATGCAAAGGTTGTTGAGGATTTGTTGCAATGGGTAGTCAGAGGATATACTTGGATGCAGGAAGGATACGATATCCTCAATGAGACTTGAGGTTTGGCCTTGCTTCCAGACGTACTGGAAACGTTGCCTGCAGATGATAGGCGAGACTTGCTGGCAATACTAACTTTGGTTTGTGCTGCTGATGGGGAACTCGTTAGAGAGGAAATGGCAGCGTTGGAAGGGAAAATGGGTCAAGCATTATTGCATCCAGAAGTAAGAAGAGAAATCCGCCAGATGTTACGGCAGCCTCCTGAATTTGATAGATTGGTTGAGGGGATGAATGAAAAAACCCTCAAATTAGCATTGAGAGATGCTGTGTTGATTGCAGCATCTGATGGTGGATATCACGATTCTGAATTAAAAATTATTAGAAAGTTGGCCACATGTTCTGGTGTTGATGGCGACACTGTTGAACGTTTATTGAAATGGGTGGAAGAATACTGGGTGTTGTTGGCTAAGGGAAGGGAAATCGTCGGAATTGGTTTGCCTAGTGATGTTGAAATCTTGAAAAATGAATCAATTTGAATTTTTCTTTTGGGCGTAGCATTCAAACCGGAACCACTCCCCGAGCCGCTCGGGGTGGAATGATTAGGCCAGATAGCGTAAGCGGATGGTATGCTCGATTAGACAGAATTGAGTCTGATCGTGACGTCCAAATGAAGCAATGGTTAGAGGCATGGAA
>JAOMAZ010000027.1 GCA_028344335.1 Deltaproteobacteria bacterium
AACTGCAACCTCATCAGGTGCTGTGTATTCGATGATTTCAGTACATAGATTGGAGGAACGTATTGTGCCGAGGTTCTTTTGGTTGGATTTTGCATTGGCTGAATCTTTGTATAGCATATATGGTGTGCCAGTCTCTATTTGGGATTGGATGATTGCGTCCCATAATTCCCTGGCCTTGAAAGTCCTACGGGCCTTTCCTGCCTGCTCATACTTGGAGTAAAGAGCCCTGAACTCATCGCCATGAGTATCATGGAGGTCTGCACATTCATTAGGGCAGAATAGGCTCCATTCTGCATCTTCCTGTACTCTTTCCATGAATAAGTCTGGAGTCCAAAGGGCGTAGAATAGGTCTCTTGCTCTCATCTCTTCCTTACCATGGTTCTTTCTTAGGTCTAGGAACTCAAAGATATCAGGGTGCCATGGTTCTAAGTAAACTGCAATGGAACCCTTGCGTTTTCCTCCACCTTGGTCGACATAGCGAGCAGTGTCGTTGAATACTCTTAGCATTGGCACTAATCCATTGCTGGTACCATTTGTGCCTTTGATGTAGGAGCCTTTGGAACGGATGTGGTGAACCGATATTCCGATGCCACCTGCTGATTTGGAAATCATCGCACATTGTTTGAGAGTGTCATAAATTCCTGTGAGTGAATCATCTTGCATTGTTAGAAGGAAACAACTAGACATTTGCGGCTTTGGCGTACCGGAGTTGAAGAGAGTAGGAGTTGCATGTGTGAACCAACCTTCTGACATTAGGTCGTAGGTTTCTATGGCCTTTTCAAGATTATTCTTGTGGATTCCGATGGATACGCGCATCAGCATTTGCTGGGGGCGTTCGGAAACTACCCCATACATTTTCAACAAGTAAGAACGCTCGATTGTTTTGAACCCAAAGTAATCGTAATTATTGTCGCGATTGTAATCTATGTGTGAATCTAACATTTCTGCATTATCCATGACGATTTTGTGAACTTCATCGGAGATTAATGGGGCTGGTTTATCTGATTCTGGGTCTATGTATGCATGCAGTTGATTGATTGTTTCTGAAAATGAATCATTTGTTGACTTGTGAAGATCATCAACTGCAATTCTTGAAGCTAAGTAACTGTAATCTGGGTGATGGCTGACGAGACTGGCAGCAGTTTCAGCGGATAATTGGTCTAGTTCTTTCGTGGTTACACCATCATAAAGTCCTTCGATGACTAATTTTGCAACTAGTCCAGTATCTACCCAATTTTGGTCTAGGCCTTCTGCTAATATCTCTAATTTTTCGCGTATTGCATCAAAACGTACTGCTTCCTCCTCTCCTTTCCGGTTGACTACTTTCAATCCCATTTTCAATCACCTCCTCCTATATTCCAGCGCAACAAAGTTTCTCCCATCGCGGACGGTTTAGAAGTCTTCCTCCATAGAGAAGCGGGTTTGTACCGCTCCTAGACTTGAACCCGCATTCATCACACCTGCTTTTTGGTATTCTGCGACCCGCTTTTCGAAGAAATTTGTCTTTCCTTGCATAGAAATCATTTCCATCCAAGGGAATGGGTTTTCTGTTCCATAAATTTTTGTACAGCCTAGGGCAACAGCCAAACGGTCTGCGACGAATTCGATATATTGGCACATGTGAACATCATTCATCCCCAGTAGTGATACTGGTAGTGCTGAGGTTACGAACTCCTTTTCGATTTCCACTGCTTCTGAAAGTATTGACCTAACTTTGGAACATTCTGAAGGGCGTTGCATTTGAGTATGCAATAGACAGGCAAAATCACAGTGTAGTCCTTCGTCTCGAGAAATCAATTCATTTGAGAAGGTTAGACCTGGCATCAGGTTTCTCTTTTTCAACCAGAAGATGGCGCAGAAGGAGCCTGAAAAGAAGATACCTTCAACAGCGGCAAATGCAACTAGGCGTTCGGCGAAATTACCCTTCTTACGAGAGAGCCAGCGCATTGCCCAGTCCCCCTTTTTCTTTACTGAAGGCACGGTTTCTAAGGCCTTAAAGAGGTGATTTTTTTCATCAGGGTCTGAGATATATGTGTCTATTAAGAGAGAGTAGGTTTCAGCATGGACATTTTCCATCATTATTTGGAAGCCGTAAAATGCGCGGGCTTCTGGCCATTGGACTTCATTGGAGAAGTTTAGGACCAGGTTCTCGTTAACGATACCATCACTGGCAGCAAAGAAAGCCAAAACATGCTTGAGAAAGTGTCGCTCATCATCGTTTAATTTGGCCCAGTCTTTGGTATCTTGGGCCAGATCTATTTCTTCAGCAGTCCAGAAACTGGCTTGCTCCATCTTGTACATCTCCCATATGTCGTCATGCTTGATTGGGAAAAGGACGAACCTGTCGAGGTTCTCCTTGAGCATGGGCTCAACGAACTCGGCACTGAAATCAATGTCTTGTCCATCCACGCTTTGTCCCGTTTGCATTCCGCTCCCTCTCCTTGGCGCACTCACCACGCGCTGGAGTCTCCAACGCATTCCGCAGGGGTCATAATCATTGCCTCCGGTCTCCGTCATCTCCCATCGATTTTCAAAGTGCTTTTGCTATCAGGAAAAGGCACTTCTTGGCTAACTATGAAGGCTTCTACCCTCTGCGATGCTCTGATGACCCGTAGCCAACTGAATGTCACTTTTACCCGACTCAACCAAGCCGCCTCGGCTCCGACTCAAGGCTCTCCAAGCGCCGCAGGATGGGACTTGCGTTGTCTTGAGGATACAGTGATTCGCAAAGGCCAATCTGCTCGTATCAAAACAGGTTTAGTGGTAGCCATCCCCGAAGGATGGGAAGGTCAAATCCGCTCCCGTTCAAGCCTAGGTGCAAAAGGAATGATTATGCCAAATGGAGTAGGAACAATAGATTCAGATTATCGCGGTGAGTTGATGGTCTTGGCGACTTGGATTGGCGAAGGTGATGAATTTCATTTGGCAAAAGGTGAACGCTGCGCTCAATTATTACTAGCTCCTGTACCATTGGTATCTTTTACAGAAGTAGATAATGTCGAAGCATTGGGCGATACCAAGCGTGGAAGCGGCGGTTTTGGCTCATCTGGGCGTTTTTGAGGAATCAGTATGAAGGTAGTACACCTTGGAGTTATTGAATTCTCCAAGGCGGACGCCCTAATGAGTAAAATGCAAAAGCAGCGTATCGCTGATGAAATTGAAGATACTCTCCTTATCTGTGAACATCCCGAAGTAGTCACTATCGGGCCTAAGGCGCGTAATGATGGTATTCAAGCACCTACTGGTTACCTAACTGTTGATGTAGACCGGGGTGGAGGTCTAACTTGGCATGGTAAGGGACAAATCGTCATCTACCCAATCGTCCATTGGAATCAAGTTGATGAAGCCAATGTGAGTCAAATCATTCACAAGTTAGAGGAGTGGATTATCACAGCATTATCGGAACATAAAATTTCAGCAACTCGCGATGAAAGGATGCAAGGAGTCTGGGTTGATGGACATAAGGTTGCAAGTATCGGCTTATCTTTTCTAAGATGGGTTAGTAGACATGGCTTCACGATAAATGTCGATACGCCGGCTGGCAGAGTAGAGAACCTAGCAGGTTGTGGAATGAGTCCAAAAACCACTACTTCACTAAATGCCTTAGGTCATGAGGTCAAGGAAATAGAACTTATTGCCTCACTTTTGAAGAAATCAGAAGAGGTTCTCGGCAGGAATAGAAACTAATTTTGTGGTATATCTGATATTGTCTTTGATATACTGGATATAGTTGACAGGGCTTTATGAGCAGAAGAAGCCTTGTAGCGCTGTTGATGATTAGTTTGATGTTGGTATCAATACCAAGTAGTGTAACTGCCCAAAAGGGTGATGATGATCTTACTGATAATAGTATCAATTATACAAATAAAGAGATAAAAATGGAGTTGAATGAAACTGCTGGCAAATTGAGCTTAAAACTCGGAGATGCGAAGATGCAGTTATCATGGGGAACAGCAGAAGACCCGGGTGATATCTCCTTACTCACTACACAAACACATTTCATAGGAGTTGCAGATCTCCACGATTCTCGCGGGCGTTTCGATAAGCGAGTTGGTATTCCAGTCAACACTATTTTCTATCAAAAATTGGATGGTATTATTGAATATGAAGATCTAAATAATGATGGCCTATTCAATGTAAAAGGTCAAGAAAAGGCAGGAACGTTAGATGAAATTTCAAAGGCTGATGTTAGTCACGAATCTATCATGAAATATATTTCATACAATAATTTAACTTGGACTCCTTCTGTTTTGATAGAAGAGTGTAATGGAAATAATTGCCAATTTGATTTCAGCCTTGAAGCAACATCAATCGCCTATCAGGGAAATGATGCGGATGCCAATCAAAGTCTTGACCTGATCAAGTATATCTTTCACATAACAACAACCGAAACAGCAGTCGAAGTTGAGGCAATGCCTCATTACCTTGTGGAAACACATAAAGATAGGGGTAAAAACATAAAAATCGACAGTAGTAAGCAAATTGGAAGTAGCAACATTACCGCAGATGTCCTAAACAACGTATGGAAGTACGATCAAATCCTCGAAGGATGGGATGCTTCAGCCAATGATAGCCGATTGATGACAGTTGTCGAATATGGCATGGGAGCTTACATGAAGGACAGCGTAGCTGATTGGACAATGGAGCAATTCCAGAAAATGCCAGGGCCAAAACCAGTCGTGGGTAAAGCAAAAAAAGACTCTGCAATGCATCTCTCTCCTCCACCACCAATGGACACACATGACCAATTTGGTCATCCATTGAAGTGTGGAATGGACTATGTTGAAATGAATAACAATGGCCAAGGAAATGCACAAAAAGACAGCAAAAAATTCAAGCAAACCGATTGTAGTCCTGAAGGTGAGGAGTTGAAAGAAGAAGGAATCTCAAACGCCTCAGCAGTTAGAGCAGGTGGATTACATTTCGATAATGATGGAGCAAAAATGGCCAGTATCCGTTGGGTGTCCAATGCGACAATCGACGAAGTGGAAGAGGAGGTACTGTTCCAATTACACGGAATCCGTCCTATAAATAAGGAAGATTTGCAGACTAGTAGTCTTCCAGATGGCCATTACAAAGGAGTTAGGATGATTGGAGGGTACAACCACCCAGTAGGTGAGAATATCACTCACGACCCAGAATATGACATCGATGTTATGACCATTGACACTTCAGGATTTGGAGAGCCAACTAACCTTGGAAATCAAGTCCTGGTTCGAAACTTAATGCGAATTGCCCCAATCATCATGGGAGCGCTTGTTGTTGGAGTTGCTGGCACCGTTCTGATGGTTCGTCGCAAGGCAAAGAAGGCGGCATTGATTCCAAAGGCTGAGGATTTCCCCAGCATGGGGGCGAATGCAGAACGCGGTAGCAACTGGCACTCTTATGTCAAACAAGGTGATTCTTAAATCACAACCGCCTCACTGCACATCCATACAGAGGGTGGAAAGGGTTGAGCATCAAGCCGAGTAATGCAGATAGGGTATTGATTGCTTTATCTGGATGTCAGCAATATCTAGACCGTTTCGAATACCCCCGCCGCTACAGTCAGCGAGGTTTAGTCGAGAGACTTGGTATGGCACAATCTCATATTTCACGAGAGGTATCAATATTAATTTCCAAAGGCTTACTGATATCGGAAAGGAGAAGAGTTGCAAATGAAAGAAAGCGAGTCACCGCATATACCCTAACAGAAAAGGGTCAAGACAAAGTTGATGAATTATCTGCAGAACTTGCTAATTGCGAGGTTCTCCATAGAGGAGATGACGGGCAATTAAAGCGCAATTCATTGGAAGACTTGGTTGCTAATGTAGAACCCTTGGAGTGGGCAAACATTCTGAAGCAGGCAAATACCCACGATGGCCTCCCCTTGATTGAAATCAACATTGAAGGAGATGAGGGCGAACTTGACCTCTCTAGTGAAACCATCACTCTGCTTATTGAAATGGCTCAGTTGAAAATGACAACTGGAGGCGCAACCCAAGCGGCATTACATCTTCGGCGGGCGGCTACTTTACATCGGCGTGCAGGAAATGCATTTGGCGAAGCCAAGTGTTTACTGATTGCAGCAGGACTCGATGGGCATATTGCCGATGTTAATCACCTCAATTCATTGGTAGACAAAGTTGGAGAATCGGCATTTAACGCTGATGAACTACTTGCTTTAGGAGGCTTTTCTTCCAAATTGGATGACGGTAATGCTCTACAACAAGCTATCCAAAGAGGTAGAGATTTATCATTACTTTTAGAAACCAAAGAAGTGGAAAAGGCCGAGGTGCTTGATGTCATCAAGGACCTATCGATGGGGGCTGCAAGCCGTCCTGAATTAGTCGCTGACATCGCCCTAAAACATGGTTCGCAAGCCGCTTTAGAAGAGGCTTGGGAATTGGACTTATCAGCCAACACAAGAGGGCACGTTGGCTTCTCTCTATTCCAATTAAATGGAGATAAATCGATTCTCCAAAAATTGAAGAAGTTATTTGAAGAAATAGAGGATACTGCGGGAATTGAAGTCTGTGAGCGTCTACTATCTTCATGAAGTCATAGCCAGTGCAGGCAAATATGAGCGATGTATGGTGGCCACAAAATGGCCCACCCGTTCATGGAAATGAGATTCCTCCAATCTCCTATTTAGATTGGTACGAGCCTCGTTTGATGGAGAAAAGGCCACACGACCTCTCACAATCGGGCTTACAATTAGATTGGTCAGAAGAATTGTCAAATATTGATAACCTTATCATTCACCCGCTATACGATGGAATCGATGTGCGTCAATTGATTGCGCAGAGAGAAGGCGTTGCAATAGAACGAGTTGTAGCAACTCATGGAGCAACTGATGCCATTCATCTAGCAATTGCTGCTGCCTTACCTTCTGGCTCAAAGCGTCTAGCAGTTGAGATGCCATCTTATGCACCGGTTAGTCAATCTGCTAGAATAATGGGAATTGAAACTGTTGAATTCAACCGAATTAATTCAGGCACAGGCCCTTGGAGGATTGATAGAAATAGGCTAAGTGAAATTATTCCAACAGTTGACGGTGTTTTGATTACGCCTATTCTTAACCCCACTGGCTTTGATATCTTGATAGAAGATATGGATTGGTTGGTTGAAGCTTGCAGGATGGAAGGCATCCCTCTGATTGCTGACGAGGTCTACAATGATTCATTGCGCACATCAGGAAATTTCCGTCCTGCCCATACTCTAGGGGAACACTGCGTGAGTATTAACTCCTTAACCAAAATATACTCTCTCGGATCATTGAGGTTTGGATGGATTATTGCAAGCGAAAAAGTTGCCAATAATGCTATGCGTGCTTTAATGACATTTACAGGAATGCTGGCAACACCAAGTGCCAGACTAGCTGCTGCTGCATGGCCACATTTACAGAAGGCCTTGGATGCCATCGAGGAGCGCAGAAAACATGGCATTCCTTTATTGGAAAAAGTACTGAAAAAACATGGGATTGATTGGCAGGCTCCACCTCAGGGTGTGTTTGGAGCATTTGATATTGGCGTTGATGCAATGCAAGTAATCGACGGAATTGGCAAGCAAGAGGGCCTGCTAGCAACTCCAGGGTGTATGTTTCACAAAGACCTCAAAACTTGGATGAGAGTTGCTTGGTCAAAGCCCCCAGAAATTTTTGCTGAGGATATACAAGCACTTGACAGGGTTCTTACAAGGATTCAAACCTAAACTGTTCAATTGGGTTAACTAGGTGTATCATTCCAATACTAAATTTTCAAAGGGAGTCTTCCAACTTTTTGAATAATAAATCAATTATCTGGTTCTGGCAGTGGGCAAGTATTGAGTCCTAATACTCTGTAGACGTAACAGTTGCCAGAGATTGCATTAAACAGAAGTGCTCCTGCAATACCTAGTCCAATAGTTGCAATGGAACTATTCATACTACTATCTACAAGAAAGTAAATCACTATCAGAGCAACCGCTACAATCACTCTAATAATTCGATCTTTACTGCTCTGATTTGTTATCAATAACTTAAATCCTGAATCTTCATTCATGATTTGACGATTGGGAACTAATATTTTTACTTCTGCGAGTTTTTCAAATTCACAACGGCCTTTTGTAGTGTCTGTATCGTTAGCCAATCGACAACTGAATCTATGAACTGCCATTATAGTGTTCATGTTCCATGGCGTCCTCTGATGCGAAAAACGTGTCATATTCCAAATCCAATGTTTCTTTCATAACATCGCACGATCCATCCCCACAAGGTCCGATTGTGAATTCCAATTCCTTGTCTTGATTTTGTTCCATAGTGTCGCCGCGAGTCTCTGCTGTAAACTCAACGGAAATTGGAAACATGTTCTTGTTTATGGGTGCTGTTTCCAATACAGAATCCGCATCATCCTCATCGTGATAAACTAAGTATGGGTCAAGTTCATTGTACCAGTTTACCCAGTCATCATTGCCTTCGTTTTCCATATCCGTATGTTCATCTTCATCATCACAATCTAAACTTCCGCTTAATTCTTGTCCATTGTTAGAACTAATAGTCCAATGAAGGATGTCTGTTTCATCCTGCGCGTTCGGTGCTCCCGTTTCACCATTACCTCCATCATTACAATCAAACACAATTGAGAAAGCCTGCACAGGACTTAGATCCGCATTTTCGAAGAACAAAATAGTGGTTGATTGCCCATCGTTGATGGTTTGTTGAAGGCCCTCGACACGTTCCGCATCGTAAGTCGGCCAAATAGTGATCCATGGAATCAGAACATTGTCTTGGTCATCATTATCATCTTCCTGATTGACTGCGGAGTTCTGAGAGTTGTCAGGGTAGAAATATACCGAAGTAACTCCCTGACCCACGCCTGAAAAAACAAGTAAACAAGCAAGCATGATTACAATTGTAGCATTCAAGCGCATTGATGGTTGGTAGTGTCGCATTTCCAACTCGGAAAAACCTCCTTTTAGGGGCAATAATTTATTGATAGGTAACTCTTGACTCCATGCAAGAATAAAAGGCACTATTAGCAGGAATACCCCTGCAATAATACACAGGATGAAGCCAGTTGAGACGCCAAATCCATCCGTTGTCCATCCGTCACCTCCTGGGATTCCATCAGCGAAGTCACCACCAAATATGATCCAATTAAACCATCCCACATTGATTAGTGATGCTGCAAGCCCGCATAGAATTATTCCACCTCCATGTGCTGTGTCATTGGCTTTGGATGCACCAATGAGTGCCATGATAGAGCCGAGAACCGCTGCAATGAATCCAACCCACAAAGCGATTGAGGTCGTCTTCCCAGTACTATACCAATCATCCCAATCCATGTCTAAATAGTCTGAGTTTCCACTCTCGCTGGCTACTTCTGCCAATTTGGTGGTTTCTTCCATTTCCTCACCATCGTTTGAAGCCGCAACAGTCATGTCTGTAAGTCCAAAAGAAACAGACATGGATCTATCTGGAAGATCATATCCAAAGTAATCCGCAGATTCTCGGTCCTCCTTCGTATATTCCACCTCGCCAGACATACTTGCCCAATCTGAATTCAACGACAATTGAATCAAAATACAAGAGAGGAGAAGAAGAATAAGCGAGCCAACCAAAGGTCCAGTGCGAGTTCCTTGCACGTCATCTCTGTCCGTCATGTAGCAATAGATTGGCTATCTATCCATAAACCATTTCCCTACACCACCTTTGCGTGAAATGCCTGTTGAAAGAAACGGTACCACCCTGAGCGGCCGCTCACAGGGTGCGGTATGGCCGACCATATAGCGATGCAAAAATCAACTTTTACATCTGCTTACTCAAGCAGAAAAAGACGGACACACCAACCCAGTGTCCGAGATTTTGGCCGTCGCGTGAACGTAAATAGTAAATTTGATACATATACAATAATGGATAAGCAGAAACAAGCAGAAGAATGCGTTCTCTACGTCAGAGTCTCCACGATTCGTCAAGCAGAGGATGGAGTGAGCATAGATGCTCAAATTGCCAAAGGAAAAGCTAACGCAGAATTCAATAATTTTCTGCTTCCTGATGAGAATATTTTCATCGACGACGGAGTCAGTGCCAAGATTCCATTATGGTCGAGACCTGCTGCTAAGCAGATGAAGGCGTTCATCCTTAAGCACAAAATCAAGCAGATATATGCTTACAGAATGGACCGATTATTTCGCAGCACCATTGATTGTCTTGCTACGGTGGAAGAATTAGACGAATTTGGCATAGGAATTCAGTTTTGTGAATCAGGAGGGCAACCTCTCGATTTGTCTTCAGCAGTCGGTAGAATGCTGATTACTATCTTAGCCGCCTTTGGAGAAATGGAGAGGAACCTAATCAGTGAACGGGTCTGTATGGCCATGCAATACCTCAAGGAAACAGGTAGGCGGTATACCTACGACAAATACGGATGGGATGTAGATGAAGACAACAACTTCATTGAGAATGAAAAAGAGCAGAATTGGATTGAATACATCAAAGTTCGATACCATGAAGATGGAATCACAGTGTCACAAATAGCGAGGGAACTAAACGAATGTGGCGTTCCAACCAAACGAGGAAAGAAATGGTCGCACAAACAAGTCCGAAGAATTCTCGATTATGAATAACGCTATCTGGTGAAGTGGTTATTGGATGCTTTTGAAGACAATCGTGCCGTCCTAGTCTCTCGAAAACGAAATGCTGAACTCCAGGTGAATATTTAGCTAAAGGATTATTCTGAGGCACCAAGATAGGTGGGGTTCAAAACCGTATCATGACGATGTATCATTCACTAATGATTGAAGTTGAGGGTTATTCTCAACAGATGAAAGATAATATCTGACGCCTTTTTCTTCTAGCTCTTGACTAAGTTTTTTCCAATTAGAACATTTTCTTGCCAAGTGCCTCCAATAACGATTCGAGTGATCATGAAATTTGAGATGGCATAATTCATGATGCAGTACATAGTCGATTAATCTAGTTGGCAATAAGACCAATTTCCAATTTAGGTTAATCGTTTTATCTTCACTACATGAAGCCCAGCGGCCTTTCAAATCAAGTATTCTGATGGATTTAGGACTCTCTTGATAATTTCCCTGCAGCTTCTCAATCCTTTGATTGAGATATACTTTCGCTCTGTTTTTGTACCATTTGATTACGTCTTCTTTGATGCAGTCTTTCCTGCCCTTCGGTATAGAAAACACCCCTCTTAACAGTCCAAATCTTGCGATACCACTGCTGAGAGTTAAGCTGTGGAATCTACCAAGATAAGGTAATTGTGTGCCAACATCAAATTTAGGATGAAATGAATTTTGTGAATTCTGTTGGGTCAAACGCAGTTTCCGATTAACCCAGCCCATCCGCTTTGAAACCAGATTCCGAATTTGCTCTTCAGTTGCATTTCTTGGAGTTCTTAACACGGGAGACCCATCCGGTTCTACTGTGACGCCAACTGTTTTTCTTGAACTTCGAATGACTGTGAATACAACGCCATCTATTTCCAAGAACAATCAACCCTAATTTATGACTTGAGAGTAATCGGACATTTTCGCAGCAGCATCCCAAGCATCATCTGGAGACATTCCACTCAGTCTTAATAAACGCCACAATTCTCTTCTCATGGATTCCATAGTTTCCTCAGGATCAAGGTGATTAACAACTAATAGATAGTTCTGCATGATTTCCCAGCAAGACTCGACAATTACTATGTCGTCAGGTGAATGTGCTTCCTCTCCAACCAGTATGTGCAAAACTGGCACTTGGAGGGGTTCAAGCCCCTCAACCTCAGAAGAGGCGATTCCTGCGATTGCGTCCCCTTTGATTGCCTCCAAGAATTCTACAAGTCTCTCCCAATCGTCTTGATAGGAGTCGACTGCGTCATCAAGTCGATCTTGTAATCCTGTGAATAACACTGAAGCATCATCCATGTGCAAGGTGATATGATGTTGAATTGCGAAATGCATGGTTTGAGCCTTAGCACGATGAGATCGTAAACTCTTGATATATTCCTCAAAATCATCATCTGAAAGTGAAATTGGTGCAACTCGAAGATTGATTTCCCCTCCCATTACAGAGTTTCGAACAATCTCTTTGACCATGTTTGGTAATGTGGAAACAATGAGATTCTCCTCATTCGCCATATTGCAAGCATCCTTGTAGATTAACGAGAATAGTTTGGATGAATGGTGGTAATGAGAAGCTTCTGCTCGATATGCAATTCGGCTAAAAAATCGTAAAAATTGGCTCAGCATCGAGCGGAATTCCTCTCGTATTGAAGAGGATTCATCGTCTTCATTGTCCTTCATTTCATCTGCTGGAACCAATAATAGAACACATCTATCAACATCATCAAGGTCCTCAATGGCTTCAACACCTCGATCTTCAAAAAAGGCATACATTTGACGTTCCAACTCCGCCAAGTTTTCCAAACAATCCTCTACTATATTGCTGAATTCTACTTCAAGACCCTCAGAGGTATAAATCTCACGGGCCTCAAGGAATCGTTCATGAATTGCGTTGTAATCAACGACCAAACCAAATTCCTTATTGGGCGAAAGACGATTGACACGTGCAATGGTTTGTAGTAACTCATGCCCCTCCATACGCTTGTCGAGATACATGACCTTTTCAACGGAAGCAGAAAAACCAGTGGTCAACATTCTGTTGACACAGAGAAACGACATCCCATCAGTTTCGAGTGGTTGTTTGAATCTGCGAATGTGTTCCTTATGCAAAGAGGAATCGGCCCAAGCATTAACGTCAGCATCATCATTCTGCCGCTTTGAAATCACAGCAGTGGCTTCAAGTGTCCGTATCGTGTCAAGGTGTCCTATGACCCGAGCAATGAATCGTTCACGTTCTTCTAAACCATTGATTTCTTCATCGGACAGGTTGTGGAGCATTTGAGGCGCATTTTCCAATTCTTCGATAAGTTCTGAAAGTGCTTCGGTAATTTCGGTTTGATAGCATACAGCAGCATGGCGACTAACGGCTACGACTTGGGCTTTGAAACCATCAACCATAATGTTCAGTACATAGTGGTCGACAATATCACGGGCCTTTCGTCGAATGACGGAAGGTAGCGCTAGGATAATATTTCTTGAAAAGTTCCTAGCAATCGTTTCCTGAACCATCACTTCAATTTCTTCTGACATGGTTTGACGAGCTGATTCGGCTGTAGGTGCTCTACCTTGTTGCACAATAACGCGGATGATTTCCTCCCGCAGTTGATTGTTTAGATTCTCATCAATGTCTTCATCCACAATGAGTTCAATCTCTCTTCCTTCATATCGAATAGGTAGAATGACGCCGTCTGCTTCAGCCTGGTCGATCGTGTAGCGGTCAATCTCTTCACCAAATATTTCCTGTGTTGTAATTCTGCTTTCGTCCATGATTGGTGTGCCTGTAAAACCGATAAAGGCGGCATTCGGCAGGGCGGTTTTCAAGGCTCTGTGCAGCGTCCCAGTATGTGTTCTGTGGGCCTCATCGGCAATGACAACGATACGCTCTGAGTTATTTAATCGAGTAAACGTTTCCTCTTTAAGAACCAAAATCTTGCGCGTTTGACCATCTTCTTTTTCCATTAATACGGTCGATTCTGGTGCATCAGGGTCAGCAGTGTATCTTACTTCATCCGCATCTTCGGTTTCTAGTCTCGAGTTGATTTTCTGAATCATTCCAAAGACTAAATCTGGTCCATCTTCTGAGAGTATGGATTGTAAATTTGTAATTGATGTTGCGACCCGGACTCTTCTACTGGCGAATGCGGGTGAGTCTTTGAGTTGAGTTTCTAAATTTGTCCGATCAGTCATGAAGACAATTTTGTAATCATGCAACTCTGAGTCATTCATGATTGCTTTAGCAATACAACCCATGGTCATGCTCTTTCCGGAGCCTTGGGTGTGCCACACAACACCGCCTCTCGAGTCGGATCCATCGTCTCCCTTCAAACGAGAAATGGTCTTTTCAATGGCCCTCTTCTGAGGATACCTCGGTACGATTTTGATAGTGTCTCCTTCACCCTCTTCATACAGAATACTGTTTTGAATGATGCCGAGAAGGCTTGCGTGATTGAACATTCCGGCAACTAATAGTTCTTGCCTAAATAGGCGGCCACGTGTGGTTTCAACCATGCTCATAACTTCCTCTTCGCTGTAGGGATATGAATCCCCACACCGTTGGAAATAAGGAGCGTCACTGCCCACTGATGCATATTTTGAATCGGTCATATGAGTTGATACGACAAGTTGAACAAACGTAAACATTTGAGGTGCTCCCTCGGGCTTCTGACTTCCCCTGATGTTTTGGTATCGTCTAAGTTGTTTGATTCCTTCAAACATGGGTTGTTGAATTCCTCTACCCTTACATTCAATTACGACCAATGGAATTCCGTTGACGAAGAGAGCAATATCTGGGAAAATGTGGCCGCGGACTCCGTCCCACCATTCTGGCGCAACCTTGAGCTGGCTCACTGCTTGGAAATTATTGTTTTCGAGATTATCAAAATCAATAAGTTGAATGGTTTCATGGCCACGTTTTATTATACCATCTCCTCTAATGTTAATGCCATCATGAAGTAAATCTGTGGCCATCAGGTTTGCCTCCATAAGATCACTCGAGGGAATCCTAAGTATTGCATTAGAAATTTGATTGAATTGCTCATCTCCAATCCAACCATCGTAGTTGCCATCAACAAAGCTCTGATAGTGATCCGGATCGTTAATACGAATTATATGAGGCCTGAAAATATCGCTAAGAATGTACTTCTTGAACGAGGTGCGCCCTGTTTGCGTAGGCGAATCTCCCTCCTCGTCAGCAACAAATGTTTCCCAGTCCAGAGCCTCAAGTTGCCTGAGAAGGGGATTTTCAACCTGAGTCAGCTCAGTCGCTTCGATCCGCGTTCTCTGTCTTCTCATGCGAGCGCCTCCGGTGTGGTTAGTAACTCATCAGGTATGAGTCGTTTGCCTGTCAGAAGATCGTTCTGCAAACCAGTTTTTATCATCGAATACTTATTCAGTAGACGTAACTCAGTTTCAATTCGTTCGGTTATTGATTGTAATTGGCCAGATTCTATCTTCTTGTGATTCCAAAATAGAGAGTAGTCAGAACCTAGTAGAAAAACTCGAGATGGTGAGAGAGGGGATGCTTGAAGATTTGCTCTCTCTCGGAGTTCGAGAGGATGGTAGCCTTAGGGATCCAGAGGTTGATGAGTTTCAAGAGACTGAACGCGGTAGAATCCCTGTGTCTTGGACAATTTCTAGGATAGATGAACTCAGCCAGAGTAATGTCGGAATTGTCGTCACTCCTGCTAAGTACTACACTAATTCTGGAATTTTAGTT
>JAOMAZ010000028.1 GCA_028344335.1 Deltaproteobacteria bacterium
GGTACTAACTTCCATTGCTGTATCTGCTGCAAATCTCTTGGCATGAGCAGCAGCTTCGGTGTTTTTCTGGCCGGCATCGGCTAAGACTGCTGATTTCCAAGTTAGAAGTCTTGATGCCTCGACCTTAGTCTTCATGTCTGCGAGCATGAATTTAATGGCTTGGTGTTGATGTAATTTCTGGCCAAAAGTTTCACGCTCGTCGGAATATTGCAAGGCGTGCTCAAACGCTGCCCTCGCCAAACCAGTTGCTTGAGCAGCAATATTTGGTCTGCTCATGTCAAAAGCATTCATGGCGTTCATCCAGCCTCCTGATTCTGAACCTCCGATTAGTTGCGAGGCTGGAACTCTAACATCGTTGAAGATGACAGAACGAGTGTCAGAGCATCTTTGTCCCATATTACTCTCCTTCTTTCCTAGGCTAACACCTTCGGCATTTGATTCGACGACGAATCCGGACATCCCTCGGTAGCCTGCATTTGGGTCGGTCTTGGTTAGTACGAAGAAAAAGTCAGCATACCCTGCACCGGTGATGAACATTTTTTCTCCGTTGATGATGTAATTATCACCATCTTTGATTGCAGTGGTTGCTATGCTTGCAACATCTGAGCCGGCTTGAGGTTCGGTGACACAATATGAGGCTAATGCTCCTTCTTCAGCAACTTTGCGAAGCCATTTTTGCTTCTGCTCTTCGGTACCACCAGTTATGATTGGAGCGATTGCAAGGCTGGTTGCATAGGCAGCAGTGGCGAATCCAGGGTCTCCCCATGCTAATTCTTCAGTTACCACAACTTCTTCCATAATGCCTAGTCCTGCTCCACCATATGCTTCTGGGATGTGTAGATTGAGTAAACCAAGTTCATCGGCTGCTTTGATGGCTTGCAGTGGATATTCTGACTCTTTATCCCAATGCTCGGCATTTGGGCGGATTTCATCAAGCGCAAATTGGCGAGATAATTCTTGCAACATCTGCTGCATTTCATCCAAGTCGAGTGCGACCATGATACGTCGAGAGGTGGTTTGGACATAAGCCCAACCGTTTCAACAGGGAAAATAATTCAACTCAGATGCCAAGATAACCACGTCGTTGCATTTCAAGAATGAATAGGAATAGAAGATAAAGTCCAACCAATGTTCCACCTTCCCAGCGATTGAATTGGAATCCTGTCCACATAAAGAATAAACAGGTAACAACCCCAATTATTGTAGCTGGGATGACAAGATACATGATTAGAGGTGCAGATGTCGCTGAGAGCGTGAGAGGCCTAATCATCGCTGCGATACCAATAGAGAGCATTGGGTCAGTTATATTTGAGCCGATGAGCGTGCCAATTGCTACACCCTGAGACCTCTTTGAAGCCATCAGTGCAACGGTCAATTCAGGAAGAGAGGTACCAAGCCCAGACATTGTCATTCCAACCACTGCAGGGGGAACATCCAATTCAAGGGCAATTTCACTGGCAATAACAACCAATTTTGATGCTGCATAAACAGCAAAGGCAAGTCCAATAAATACCATCAGGGTATATGCACCAGAAGTCCATCCTCTACCTTGAGTCTTAACATCGGGAACGATTTCCAATTCATCGGTTCTTATTTTTTCTTGATTAGTCAATAACCAATAGATGTAGTAACAATACAGACCTACCAATAAGGCACCTTCCCACCTTGATAGGCTCCTACCCCAAACTAGCAGAACTGAAAGTAATAGGATTGCTCCTAGCATTAACATACCATCTCTTTTAATCCAGTCTGGCCTGATATCTAATGGGCGAACCATGACTACAATTCCAAGAACCAGAGTAATTTGAACCAATACTGAACCAAAGATATTTCCAATTGCCAAGTCGATGAGGGCTGGGTCACTACCCCCTCCATAAGCGGCAGTTGAAGTTACAAGTATTTCGGGGAGTGAAGTGCCAATTGAGACGATTGTTAAACCGATAACAACTTCTGCAATTCCGGCTCTGCGTGCCAATCCTTTGGCTCCTTCGATGAAGAAATCCGCTGAAGTAATCAGTAAAGCAATGGCGAATGCCAGCAATAGTAAACTGACCCAAACTGCTGTTTCACCGGCTCTTGTTCCAAATGTAGAGAGTACAACTAGGCTAACGAAAAGGCCGCCAGTTAGCAACATTCCGTTCCAGTGTAGCAACTCCATGATGCCGGCATCCTTGCCGGGTTGGGTTGCTTTTTCGGCGATGGTCTTCGACATACTGCTTTACGCACAAAGTGTCGAGCACATATGATTTGCCACTGAGCGGGCTTGTTCTATGAACAGATATTGTTTATCCCTTCTACAACATTTGTCACATCCGGAATGAAATAATCTTCCAATGAGGGAGAAAAGGGTACAGGGGTATCCAAGGCACCGATAATTCGTGGTTGGGCTTCCAATGCCCAAAATGCTTCTTCAATAATTCGATTCTGGATACTATGTCCTAAGCCGCCATTCCACTGGCTTTCTTGGAGGATGAGTAATTTGCCGGTGCGGGCAACTGAAGAAATACAAGTTTCATGATCAAATGGGATAATTGTCCTCAGGTCAATGATTTCTACTTCGATTCCTTGTTTGGCAACTTCTGCAGCCGCTTTCAAAGCCACATGTAGCATTGCGCCCCAGCAAACCAAAGTCAAGTCGCTGCCGCCTCTGACGATTTTCGCCTTACCAAGAATTCCTTTGTCGGGAGTTGTATCTACGATTTGGTTGATATTATCACTCCAACCGGTTTTGCCTCCACGTAATCCGTAGAGCCCAATATGCTCAAGGAATACTACTGGGTCATCTAAGTCAGCGGCTTCACATAACAAGTCATAGGCATCTTGGGGAGTTGCTGGAGCCAAAACGATTAACCCAGGGTCATTTGCAAACCAAGATTCAATCATATTTGCATGGAAAGGACCGCTGCGGGTTTTCCCTCCAAGTGGTATTCGAACCGTCAAAGGAACTTCCGCACCCCAGCGCCAACGCAACATTGCTGCATTATTGATTAGGGCATTGAATGCTAATGCGGTGAATCCCCCAAATTGGATTTCAGCCATTGGTCTCATTCCGTGTAACGCCGCCCCTGTTGCAGCATGGATGATTATTGCCTCGGACAAAGGCATATCAAGCAACTTATCTGAATGACCGGCATTTTTCAAGGGCAGATTCATTCCAAATGCGCCTGCAACTTCCATATCTTCGCCCATGAATACGACATCATCTCCATATTTGTCTGCGATGGCTACCATGGCTTGTTGGATGGCTCTTGAATAAGTCCAAGAACCGCTTTTTTCATTGAATGATACTGTGAGTTGACCATCTTCCAATTTGGCATCTCCTGCTTCAGCATTACCATTTCGCTCTAATCTCTCAGCATGATTGTCCGAATCATGAAGGCTGGTAACTCCTAGCACTAATGTCTCTGGTGATGGCCAATCCATGGCCTCGACTTCTGCTCTTGCTTGGTCGGCCAAGTCTTGTTCTTCATCTTCCATATCTAATAGAGCTGTTTCTTCAATTCCAAGGTTGAGAAGTAATTTGCGGTGATTTGGAATTGGATCTTTTTCTGCCCAGTATTCCAATAGTTCAGGGTTGACGTAGCCCGGAGGATTGCCACTCTCTGCGCCGAGATAGAGGTCATCATGATGGTGGGCATGTCCACAACCTCGCATGGTTTCGACATGAATTAAAGTTGCACCTCCTCCTGAAATACTAAACTCTCGCGCTGTGGCTACCGATGCATGCCATGCTGCTGGGTCTGAACCATCTATTGTCCACGATGGCATTCCCATTGCCACCGCCTTATCCGCCCATAGTTCAACAACCGATTGATTTGTTGAAACCGTATCAAGGGCGATTTGATTGTTTTGAAGAATAAATGTCATCGGTAATGCTCTAACTCCTGCAAGGTTGAGAGCCTCCCACCATTCACCACTACTGCTAGCTCCTTCACCAATACAAGCTACATGGAAACGCTCAGTCTTGGTCAACTTGGCTGCTAAAGCCAATCCTGTCATCGTAGCGGTGGCAATTGGAAGAGGAGCTGTTGGTGGTAGGACTCCACGATGCCAACAACCAGTATGCAAGTCTCGACCGCCCGCATTCATGCCAATCCAACCTCCATTCTGGTTAGATCCTGCCTTTCCCATTTGGGCTGCCATGACATCACGAGGCGTGTCGCCCATCGCTATTCCAAGACCAACATCGCGAATCATTGGTGCTACCAAGTCGCCATCATATCCTTCACCTGGCCTACTGCCGGTTGATGAATCCAAATCTCGGTTCAGGGCACCTGCTGCTGCTACTACTCCTTCTTGCCAAGTAGAACGGAAACCCTTGCCTCCAAATTTTCCACCATCGGGAGTTTTCATGCCTTTCATGAAGGCATCTTTGAGGTGGTCATCCAGAGCCCGTGTCCGTAGCATCAAGCGCTGCCATTCCAATCTCTGTTCAATTGAAATTGCCATATAATACGATATTCTACGCAGACAAAGTGTAATATCGATTAGGAAACGTTGGCAGCGGCGGTCTAAGTGTAGCATGAAATCGCGACGTGGAATAACCTCTCTCTCAAGGTCATGTTGGTGATTGCGAATGGCAAGACCACGTCCCAATGCATCGACTACTTCCTGAGAAAATAAATGCCAAGTTCGACCATTAAATTGATTGTGAGAAGCCTGAGATTGTAACTGATCCCAAGTTGTTGCCACTCTCTCTAAGTAGCCATCATGTCGCTCTGCAGTGAAGCGCAATAATTCACTAAGGGCCTCATCTGCAGACAAAGGGTTAACGAATTGTAAGGCCTTATCTGGACTCCAACCGGCACCGTGAATTAACGGCATTCCTGCTTGACTCATCCTCTCCCTCCAAACAAAGGCGTGATGGAGGTTAACTTGAAGGCTGTCATTCAGATTCTGAACTCGATTCTTTACGTCTTTCCATCTCTTCATTGTAGCAAGAGCGTAATTCTTCCCGATTTACCATGGTTAACCACAATCCCAAGGCCCCCGGAATTGCCAATAACCCCAAGGATAGCGACCAAGCATGGGTCAAGTCATGCATTAAACCAATAAAGATTGGACCGATTAATGTTCCAGCAGCCCATGCAGTACCAAAGGCCCCGAAGGCTAAACCGGCACTGCCTTTTCCGTAGGTACGAGTAGTTGCAGCATCAACCATCGGTAATAGAGGAATTTGCGCTGCTGCAACTGAAAATTGGAATATCGCTAGCATCGAAATTACCACAAGTACTCCCTGTTTATCATCAGCAGCAGCAGACATGACCCCAGCTGAAATCAGACCAATCATCACTCCAACCCATCCCATAATCATCCAGCGGGTTGGCTCAGTTCGGTCGACCTGTCGACCCCACCACCAACTTCCAACTCCCTGGATTAAGACTAGAACCAAAAGCACTAGGCTGATTCCACCAGGGCCCATGCCAAGTGGGGGTTCTGACAACAATAGAGGCACCCCTGCCTCTAAGGCGCCTGTGGCCAAAGCTGAGAAAACAATTAGCAGACCGATGCGGAAAAGCATTGGGTTGGACATGAATTCCCGAATTGGAACATGCTGAAGACCGCCTGTAGAAGAGCCATGTCCAATTGCCTTGGATGCATAAAGAACCAAAGGCAATGCAGCAGCAGTTATTCCAGCCAATAATAAGAATGCATTCGAGGCTCCAATCTCGAATGCCCAACCACCAATCACCGGCCCAAGCAAGGCGCCAACGGTAGCCATACCAATCAAAGAACCAGCAGTTGCACCAAAACTATTGGGCCATAAACGGCTTGCTGCAGCCAAGCCAGCGGTCAAAACAGCAGCTCCTGAAACACCATGAATGAAGCGAGCTCCTACTAATACCCAAAATCCTGAACCAGGTAAACGCGATTCCAATAACTCCTCAGTTGCCACCAAATACAGCAAAGACGAGCCTATCAACATGACAATTGAAACGCTTATCACGCGACCAGAACCAAATTTATCGACTAACCTCCCTGAAAATGGTCCGAGCAATAACAATGGCAAAGCCCAAATTGAAACCAAGGCGGTAGCCTCAAAACTGGAAAGAGAAAATTGTTGTTTCCATTCAGGAAGAATTGGAACAATGTAAGCATAGCCAAGGAAATCAACCACGAAGGCGGAAAGAATTGCCCAAAATGCCAAGTCATTGCCATCAATAACTGGCTTCATCTTTGTAGTTCCAGACATCTCATTCTTCCTCCTGCTCAGGCGCTGCTGGTAAATGCAACATAATATCGGCCAACATCTGCGCTCCATCTTCAATTCGTGTCATTAAAGTCAAATCATTCAAAGATTCTGGGCGAGCGATATCAAACATCAAATCCAACACATAACGAATAGAAAGGTGAGTGAAACGAACAACTTCTGGGTCGACACTCATCAATTCTTCTTCGGGAAGTAAAGTGATTAAGTCAGGTAAATCCACCAATACTTCATCCATCGCCAGTTCTACCTCCTCGGCGAGATCATCGGCTTGGACTTGTAGCATCTCATCCATGGTCATGCCAATTTTCTGTGAAGAACTTCGGGGCTTCTTCTGGTCTTTACCGCCTAATTTTTCGCTGCTTTTCATACTCTCGTAAGAGACTTCTTCCACATCTTCGGATTCAGTACTGACTCCGTCTTCTACCAATTTACCAAGTGCTGCCTTCAGAACTTCGGTTAGCACTGCTGGCTCGATTTCGAGTTTATCTGTTATCTTGGATTCTTCCAGTTTTGATGCGATAGCAGCAACGAAATCATCATTGATGATATCCGAGCCAAGCATGTTTGAAAGCATCGGCAAAGCCCAATTTGGGTCTGACATCCCCACTCCTACATCGAAGGTACCTTCACGATTACCAATCATTCCGACATCGGCTGGTGGTGGCACGAATTCCTTACGCACATGCTTGTGTAATTGTTCGATTAATTTCTTCATATTGAGGGGTTTAGCCAATACTTCCGAAATACCTGCTTTAGCAGCAGCGGTCAAAAAATCCGTAGAAGTTACTCGTGAAAGTAAAATAATTCTACATTTGAAGGAAAACTCTGGGTCAGACATCATGCGCGAAGCCGCATCAATCGGGTCGCCGGTCTTCCATTCCGCATCCATTACTACAACTTCTGGCATAGTTGCCAAGGCTGTTGCTTCGGTTTGACGTATAGTGGAGCCACGAGTAACATCGAAGCCTTCGCGCTCGAGAGTATTGGCCAACAAATTACGCCGGCCCTCGTTCTCATCAGCGATAATTACCTTAGCCACGTAGGCACCTCAGCAGCCTTTGGCTGCCATTGGATTCATCAAGATGTCCCAAGATAAACATCAGTAGCGGGGGATAGTAGAGTCTACTTCTCGAGACCAAAGGTCGATTCCACCAGCCATATTCCACAAGCGAGATGTATCCCAACCATTGCTAGCCAACATCATTGCAGCCATCATTGAACGGCTGCCATGATGGCAATGAAGCAATATATCTCGGTCTGAAGGAATCGAATCAAGGTGCTGGAGAACATCGACGTGTGGAATTAGATCATCAACAAAAGAAATCGAAGCGATGCTTCCCTCTCCAATACTTCGAACATCAAGAACATAAGGATTCCAACCAGCATCCATCTTTTCAACAACTGCAACCGGTGAAATCTCCTGAACCATGCTCTCAATGGGGTCGGAGGATTGCACTTCAACTTGTGCATTAGCACAATATCCCTCTAAGTCCATCAATTCAGTAACCACCGGACGCGTAGGATCCTTCGAGGCGCGAACACCACGAAATCTCATCTCAAGAGAATCATATAACATCAAAATTCCAGAAAGTGGTTGACCTATTTCAAGAACTAACTTCAGAACTTCATTGGCTTGCAGAGTACCAATGACTCCAGGTAGAACTCCTAAAACTCCACCTTCAGCACATGAAGGAACCATCCCTGGGGGTGGAGGCTTAGGAAATATATCGCGATAATTCACCCCACCATTCAAATTGAAAACGCTAACCTGTCCTTCAAAACGATGAATCGAGCCATAGACCCAAGTTATTCCAAGCATCTCACAAGCATCGTTTACCAAATAGCGAGTTGGAAAATTATCTGTCCCATCAACTACAACATCATGCCCTTCAAGAACCGAAAGCGCATTGACAGAAGTTAGTCGTTCCTCGACAATAGTAACCGAAATAGAATCATCAAGAGCATGAATCCGCGACCTAGCACTAACGGCCTTATTGACCCCTACATTTGCAGTATCATGCAATATTTGGCGCTGCAAATTAGATAAGTCAACAACATCATCATCGATGATAGTCAAGTGACCAATTCCAGCCGCCGCCAAATAGAGGATGACTGGTGAACCAAGTCCACCAGCACCAACCACTGCAATGCGAGCACTACGAAGCCTAACTTGGCCTTCCATACCGACCTGTGGTAAGATGATGTGACGAGAAAAACGCTGCAAGTCTGCTGCAGACAACTGCTCGCCCATGTAGTATGCCTCAATGCTGGTTGTCTTCAAGCCAACGCTCTGCATCCATTGCAGCCTGGCAACCCATTCCAGCAGCAGTTATGGCTTGGCGGTAGCGAGTATCGACAACATCACCGGCTGCAAAAACTCCAGCAACACTGGTCATGGAATGCTGCTTATGTAGGATATATCCTTCTTCATCGGTCTCAACTTGACCTTCCAAGAAGGCGGTTATCGGCTTATGTCCGATGGCGATAAAAGCACCAGTTGAGGAAATCTCCTCTCGAGAACCATCACGCGGGTCTTCAATTACAGCACCAGTCAAGCCACTATCATCTGATAACCATGCGACAACTTGACGGAATGGACGAATCTCAATCTTTTCATGAGTTCGAGCCCTATCAAGCATGACCTTGGATGCCCTCCAAGTATCACGCCTGTGCAGAATGGTTACTTTGGAAGCAAAACGTGTTAGGAATGTCGCCTCTTCCATTGCTGAATCTCCGCCACCAATCACCAATACTTCCTCATCTTTGAAGAAAGCCCCATCACAAGTTGCACAAGTAGAAATTCCACGACCTTTTTGAGCATCTTCTCCCTCAGCGCCCAGCCAGATAGCCTCAGCACCAGTACAGATGACTATGGAATGGGATAGGAATGTATCTCCCTCAACTACAACCTTGAAAGGGCGTTCAGAAAAATCCACGCTCTCAACGTTTTTATCTTCTACTTCCAAACCAAAACGCTCTGCTTGTTCTCGTAAATGCATCATCATTTCAGGGCCGGTTACGCCGCTTGGATAACCAGGGAAGTTCTCGACATCGCTGGTCAACATCAATTGTCCACCCGACATATAGCCTGCAAACATTAGAGGTTTTAGCATCGCTCTTGCAGAATAAAGTCCCGCAGTGTACCCAGCAGGGCCACTGCCGATAATAATCAGGTCCCGTATATCATCAGTCATGAGCCTGTGGCAACAAGCCCACGCCTTCAACATTGGCTTGAATGGAACTGTCAACTCCATGCAGATAGAGATAATATAAACACGATTATGCCATTAATTGATGGCAAATAAATTTTGAGCAGGATGAAAAAAATGCGCCAAGGTTTCTAATTAACTGAAATCCACACCTCTATGCATTTCAAGGGAAACCGCTACGCAACAGCATGGACGTAATCTCCCACGCCATCTGGGGCCGGCACTTAACCCACGGTCGCCTCAACTGGAAACTAGCAGCAGCCATGGCTGTCCTCCCAGATCTCTTAGCATTCATTCCTTCAACTATCGTCCAACTGCTAAGCGGTAAACCACGAGTTCAGATTGATGAAAATTCGGTAACTTCAGACCTCCCCTCAATCGCTTGGCAGATGTATCAAATCAGCCATTCCTTGGTTTGGACCTTTGTACTATTTCTTTGCATCTGGGGTGCTCTGGAATACACCCTGAAAAAACAACAAGGAGAATTGCTGAAGGCAGGTAAATATCTACAAAATGAAATGAAACCAAGAACTGCTGCAACTCTACTGGTTATTCCTTGGATATTTCATATCCTCATCGATATGCCAACACATACGCTAAAATTCTTTCCAACCCCGTTCTTGATGCCTTTTTCGGACTTCATGATTGACGGAATAATGTGGTCAACTTGGTGGATTTGGTGGCCAAATGCTATCGTCATGGCGGTGGTCTGGTGGTGGATAGCCCGTAGGAAGAATCAGAGAACTGCTGCGATGGCGTCAATTGCTCCTCGAGCATGAGGTACTAATCTCGGCTCTACATGTTCAGGGGCAGCACCTGGGCCAATAATTCCCAATCCAATCGGTTTGTCATATTCTAATTGTAATTCAAGAATGGTCTTGACAACTGCTTGACCTAGTATCAAACCGTGTTGTGTCTCCCCCTTTTCGATTATTCCAAGACAAGCAGCACCATCAATATCGTCGCGTA
Organism: Deltaproteobacteria bacterium; assembly: GCA_028344335.1. GTDB lineage: Archaea > Thermoplasmatota > Poseidoniia > Poseidoniales > Poseidoniaceae > UBA226. Next base: position 10,390 of record JAOMAZ010000028.1, read on the forward strand.
AAATTAACCCTTTCAATGCCAATGGGATCTCAAGTGAACCCGGAACCCAAATAACCTCGACGACTTCGATTCCAAAATCCTCTGCACGGGCTTTTGCTACTCCTAACATCTCTTCGACATTCTCACGATGGAAGCGGGCGCAGACTAGTGCTATTCGTGCCATATCATCCACTCCGGTGCATCATACGTTCAACAGTATCGACGACAGCCTGTGTTCTGGCATCGATTTCGACATTGACTTCATCCCCCACAGACTTGCTACCAAATCTTGTACGTGCCATTGTTTCAGGAATTAGGGCGACGCTGAATTCATCACTATGCGGATTGACAATTGTTAATGAACATCCATCCAAAGCGATGAACCCCTTTGCTGGAATATATTTCATCCATTGCTCATCAATCTTGAAACTCATCATACCATCTTCAATTGAGTTGATTCTTGCCTTACAAGAAATATGTCCAGATACATCATGGCCGCCGATTTCATCCCCTACTTTGGTGGCTCGTTCATAGTTGACTTTATCTCCAATTTGTAATGCTCCAAGGGTGGTGATATTGAGTGTCTCGTCAACAATGTCAAACCAAACCTGTTCTTCAGAAAATCCAACTACGGTTAAACAAACTCCATCGAGGGAGATTGATGCTCCTTGTTCAACTGCACTCATTTCTGGGATTGAAATGCTCAAGGTATTATTATTGAATGAAACTACTTCTCCCATCCCTACAACAATTCCTGTGAACACACAATTCACCTCAGTCCTCGACTTCTTCAAGTCTCTTGTTTATACTCCATAGGTCGATTATTCTGGAAATTATCTTGCGTGTACCATCAAGGTCATCGCTTAAACCCTCAACTCTTACGACTTGAATATCTTTGAATCCGCGCTCATCTAAGGCTTTACGAATCGTATTTTCTGCATGCTCTTGATCATATCCTAAGGCGATGATATTTGGCTGGATTTTTGGCAATATATCGAAGATTGGAACATCTGGTGAGTTTCCAATGATGGCTTCATCTACTGGTTTCAACCCTAATACCATACGTTGCCTCATCTCTTGACCTGTCACTGGTTCATGCTTACGCTTCCTTACTGTATCATCGTGAGCCACAACTACGCACAAGTGGTCGCCAAGGGCCTTTGCCTGTTCTAAATAATGTAGGTGTCCAGCATGGAGTAGATCGAAGACCCCAACTGCCATAACTCGCTTCACTTTTTCACCTCCGCGAGTATTTCAGCACCTGAAACGAAGGGGATATTTCTTGTTGTTGCCCATTGTTTTGCAGCCTCTACGGACAAAGCAGCATCGCCATCTGGCTGTAACATTTCGGCTCCTATGACAACTGGCGCAAGTCCGGCAGCTCTAGCCATTGCTGTTGCTAATTCCGTATGCCCTTGGCGTTGAGCCAAGCCGCCTTCAGTTTCTCGGCAAACTGGAATATGTCCAGGAGTGCGGAACTCAGAACCTAATCTTCCAAGTGCATTATCGCTGCCGATGCATTCTGTATACAATTCTGCAAAGCGGCGAGTTGTAAGAGCCCGGTCGCGGTCGGTAATTCCTGTGAACGTATCGCGATGGTTCAATGACAATGTGAAAGCTGAGCGTGAATCATATTGCAAGTCATTGGTGACCAATTCTGAAAGCACAGGATACTTGCCTAGCAAATTAGAATCTGTGTGTAAATCTTGCAAAAATGGTAGACGGAACAATTCGCCGACTTCATGACCTATTGCAAGGAATAGCAAGCCGCCGCAGTCATTTCTTAATTGGCGCATCGCAGCAGGCGTTGCTGCGGCGGCTGGAAACAACAAATCGGTCTCCCCTTCTCTCCATTCTGCATCAAAAACACAGATTGGTCGGCCTTCGCGAAAAGCCTGAACAGCCGCATCAAGACCACTCATCGATGATGCCGAGAAGCAATACTGACATGAACCTCACTACTAACTTGCTTAGACCAAAGGACGCTGTTAACTGCATATGGTTTTGAAGGGGGACGGGTTCGGCCGGCTGCCACTGTGGGGGCAATGTCGTTATGCCAATAAGAATGGGGCCGGCGGGAGTGCCACTCTCGTGTAAAGGAAGAACGATTGTTGAGGGTATGGACGATGTCATATCTTTGGGCTTGGATACCATGGAAATCCAAACTGTAAGAATGGTACAACCACACCATTTTGATCAGTATTGGCAGGCCGGAATCCTATCCCATAAGGCTGAATTTGAAATGAATATTCACGGTCCTTATTATGCTGAATTACTTGGAGGTAGAGTGCAAAGAAATCGTGCTCTTGCCAAGTTAGAAGCAAGTATGCAAGCCGGCAAGGTCCTCAATGCACGCCATATCACAACTCACGTCGGGCCTTATGGTGAGATGGGACGTGGACCAGCAGCCAATGAACAAGTTGCCAATGTTATGGCAGGGATCGTTGATCGCTCCAAACAACTTTGGGAAGATGAAACCGAACATCCCGCCTTCCCATGGCTCGAAGATGGAACTCCAATGAAGGTTGGAGTAGAGACCAGCGGCCGCCAAGAATTATGGGGAACATTGGAAGAAGTTCTCGAAGTTGTTAACCACGTCGAAGGAACTGTACCCGTTCTCAACATGGCACATATCCACGCTCGAGGGCACGGTCGCTTGAAGACCAGTGAAGATTATGGGGAATTATTCGACCAAGTTAGGACAACCATTGGAACAAAGACATTCTATTGTCACTTCTCAGGTGTTGAGCATCGCATGGGTAATGCTCAGCACTACACTCAAATCAAGAAGAGCGACTTGAACTTCGAGCCGCTCGGAGAATTCTTAATCGAAGAAGGAGATTGGTTAGATGTCACCATTATCTCGGATTCACCGCTATTAGAGCATGATGCAATGTATATGATGCAAAATATCGAGCGTAGCCGCCACAAGCAGTTAGAGCGTAAA
>JAOMAZ010000029.1 GCA_028344335.1 Deltaproteobacteria bacterium
ACAAATTATGGCCAGTGTATCTGGTTTCAAATTTTTCGGAATATAATCATACCAGATTGTATCTTCAACGGCCTCTAATTCATCAAATGGCCCTTGATATCGTGGACCTCTCTCGACATCACCGTGTTCTTCAAGTCTTTCTCCACGAATAAAAAAGCAACCATCGGCTGTCCAAACTGTGAAGCGCATATATATCTCCACCTTGAAATGCGATTAAGTAGTATGCATTCAATCTTTGGTATTGACCCATTTTAGCACCTGATGAAACACTTGTGCGTTGGGTTCTGGCGGCTCACACCCCACCCTGTGGGCAGGCCTATCTTGAACCGGTGGCTCTGGACGCACAAGCGTCCATACTTGGTGCAAGCACCTCACTCTTCTTCTCCCACCATGCCAGAGATTGATTCGTTACCACGACCCTTGAAATAACTCCAAATAGCAAACGGAGTACTCCAGATGATACCTCCAATAGCACCTATCAGGACAATCATCGCCAATGTTTCCAAGTTACTGTTCGCTGCTCCAGCAGAGACTCCTAAGACAGGTAGGAAAGTGAGATATGCTACTGGAATAGTTAATTTAAAACTAGATTCTGCAAAATTTCTTTTAACAATCATTTTTCTAACAAAATATGCTGAAATAAACGGTATTCCAATTGAAACAAGCAATGCGCCTGACAAGTGATAAAAAGGAGTTATTTTATCCCCCTCTGACGTAGTACCAAGAGGGATATGAGACAAAATCACCATCAATAATGCAACAGATATTCCGACACTTAATCCATTTAGGAATATGTCTTTCACTTTCATATCAATCACTAATGCCTTTAGACAGGCGTACTCCACTGAAGGATAAGGTCATTTCGTGCTCGCAGCGGGTCCGCTCACAGAGTGTAGGATTAGAGTGAGGGCATTTCAGAAGAGTTTTTGATGCGCCCCATAAATCCAGTGAGAGCGGTATCCATTCTCATCAGCCTGTCCGGATGCGCGCAACTCTTCTAGCGTCTCAGCTAGACAACGCTCGATCAAAACCGTTCGCACTGACTCATCCTCGATGCCAGCCGCAACCGCAGCCAAACGAGGCACGAGGATGAAACGTAATGCATCCACATCAGCCATGCTGACCTCCAAAGTCGTGTATTCACTCTGGAATCCAACTGCATCTATGGCATCGGTGATGATGTTCATCTTCGGCGGCGTGGGGAATATCCGCCCCGTTTTCTGTAGGATGCGCTGAGCCTGCAACTCATCATCAAGACTTGAAAGTGCTGCTTGATGCTCAGCGGATGCAATAGCCTTGACCTGTACACCTCGGTAGGGGTCATGCAACAGGCAGGAGGAAACTGGGCGAGTCGGTGTATCGATATCACCACTGTCCCAGATAAACCAACCCCCCGGCACAAGCCCAGCATAGAGTTCCTCAATCAAGGAGGGTATTGTTTTGGATGGAATCAGGTGCACTGTGCTTGAGGAGAGAATCAGGTTGGCTTGGCGGCCATCGAGAAGTTCTGTGACCGTGAAAAACCTCTTTCTCCCCAACTTAGAATCGTAATCGAAGGAGAGTCTAAATTCAACATCACTTCGCTGGTGCAGCAACTCCCACGCTTTGGAGAACCAAGAAGGAAGTGGGTCAACAAGAACGAGTGTGATTTGTATTCCTTGAGAGTCTAGAACCTTGAGTAACTCAATTGCTGAACCACCAGTTCCAGTCCCATAATCTACTACAATATCGCCATCGGATATCCTGTCAGCAGCTGCTTGGACAAGTTTAGCGATGCTGTCGCGGTGCCAACTAAGTGGTTGTTCTAGATTCCCTTCTGCGTAGAGTGAGCGATGGTACAAGTCACCATCTGCAAGGTCGCTCTCTGAAAGACCTTCAGGTGTCCAGTTTTGTAGCATAACAGGTACCCTAGGACTTCGCTTAAATATCCATTCTAAGTCCCTATTCGTAATTCTTTGGAAAGGGCTTTCCACTGGATAATATCAAAGAAGATGCGAAAGGGTGGTATGCTGTTCTCGCCCCCTAAGGGGGCGTGGCTTTGGATGCCTACATTGATAGGGGTTCGGTAACCCCCGTGGAGTCAGAGGCTTGCCCATGCGTACCCGTATTTTGATTGGACTGTTGTTTTTGACAGCAGCTTTTGCCCCACTTGCAACTAACCAAATCCCACTTGGAATCAATGAAGTTTTCACTTCAGAAGCAAATGACGACCCCCGTGAACTCACTAAAATGGATGTTTTATCGGGAACACGAACTGTGAACAATGCAGGTGGACGTGCTCCTTGTCCAGCTATTCAGACCGATGCTGGAATAACCGGTGATGCTGGAAATGAGAGCAATACCTCTAGACCTCTTGGACAAAACCCAACAACCTCGAAAACTGGCTGTATGGATGCAAATGATAATTCAGATTGGTACTCATTCTCCTATACCCAAGGCAAAGACATAGATGTTGAATTAGTTGTTCCAGCAGGTGCTGATTTCGATTTATACTTGTTCGATGATGCTAACCAATACCTAGCAGACTCTTCAGAATATAACGACCCACTTGAGAAAGTAACCAGTGTTGGCTCACAAATTTCAGGAGTTGCAGGAACATACTATATCGCCCTCTACATGTATAGTGGTGATGGTGGATATACAGTTCGAACTTGGACAAATAATTCCCCTCCTGCACCTGATTTGCTGACTACTGCAATTACCTCCCCAAGCCGTGGTAATGCAAGCGACATAGTGGATATCGCATATACAATTGAAAATATAGGAAATGATAACAGCAGTAATTTCAATGTAACTTTCATTCTATCAGAAGATGAAATATATGACTGGGGAGATACTCTTCTATCACATAGAGAGAATCACACAAACCTTGGTGAAAATACCAGCCTAAACAATACTGCTACCATCACTATCCCTTCCACTCTTGCGAATGGTTCCTACCATTGGTTAGTTTGGCCGGATGCTTATGGAACGATTACAGAAAAGAATGAATCCAATAATCTAATGGCAAGCCCAGTGAAGATGACGGTGGGGGAATCCTGTGAAGATTTCTACCCAAGTGGACAAGATGATGCAAGTTCAGGCCAAGATGCAGCAACAAATTGGAGTGATGTTACAGTTGCAACCGGAGATAATTACACTGGAATGATTTCTGGCTGTATGGATGGAAATGATGAAAATGACAACTACCGCTTCGATGTGCCTCTCAATCACGATTTGGATATTGTTTTGACTAGTCAAGGAGATGACAGAGGATACATAGATATCCATTCCTCAAATGGTTCATTTGTCGATTGGGACTACTCATTCAACACTTCTACTAAAAGTGTAACAACCTCAGGTGGAGAGTATGACGGTGATGGAGGAATATACTACGTCAATATCAGCCACTCCGAAGGGGCAGGAAACTATACTCTTGATGTATGGACCAACTACAGTACCCCTGCCCCGAACTTATTCGTCGAGGATGTTAGCGGACCTCTTACCTCAAACCCAGGGGATTCAATAACTATCGACTTTGATATCAGCAATGATGGCAAGGTTGACTTGAGCAATTCAACACTGGTCAGTGCGTGGCTATCAGTAAGCACTGGTTGGTCAGAGCACGACCATGAAATTGGCAATACTACCATTTCATCAGTAGTTGTCAATGGTACAACGAATGGTCAAATCAATGGCGTTGTCCCTCAGGATATTATTGAAGGAAATTATAGCATCATCGTCATTGTCGATGGTGATGAAATGATCGATGAAATAAGTGATGATGATAACACTGGAATATCTGAAGAACAAGTGCTAATAGGTTCAATCCCTTCAGGATGTTCAAACCAAAATGATGCCCTATCTGGCGGTGATGCAGGTAATGATCCAAATAATGCATATGACCTTGGCACAGATGCCTCAGTAGAAGTCATCGGCTGTCTCGATAAAAATAGTGATGCTGCGGATGTCTACAAGGTAACTATGAGTTCAGGTATGGATATCTCTGCGATTCTAATTGTTGCACCAAGTTCAGACTTCGACTTGGAGTTGAAGAATGCTCAAGGTCAATTGATTTCTCAAAGTTGGTTAGCAGGTAGCAGTGATGAAGATGTTGCTAGTGATGATGGTGCTGGTGGAGTATTCTATCTTGAAGTATTAGCTTGGTCTGATGCTGGTGAATACCGATTGATAATCAACGATGCAAACGATCAGGTCACACCAGTATTTACCTGTGGCCAACAGATGGACCTTGGATTGAATGGAGATGCCAGCGATGCTAGCAGTAATCCAACTGCTTTAGACGATAACCCAATGCAAACTGGAATGGGTTGCCTAGACGGCAACGATGTTGCTGATGCATATGGCTTCTCTTTAACAGAGCAACAGAATGTTGAAATCACCTTTTCACAAGATGGAGAATCAAACTTTATGCTCGCTCTTTACGAAGGAAATAATTTCATCGAAAGTTGGGATAACACTACTGCTTTGGTAGAATGGGGAACTCTTGGTACTGAGCGTGAAGGTACCGATTCATCCTACCGCGTAGTCATCGGCGCCAATGGTGGATTAGGCTACTACAACCTTAGCATCACTACAACTGATGCTGCTGCTCCTGATTATGCAGCGGATGCAGTAAACTGTCCAATCGATCTCATCAGTGGAGAAGAGGGATACTTTGGCTGGGAGTTCTCCAATATCAATGGAGTTTCACAAGGCCCAGTTGCATTCAGCATATCTCTTCTTGATGAAAATAATCTGGTAATCGCAGTTCTTTACAATAGTAGTACAATTTTAGATTCTAGTAATGCAGAAAGCGGAAGTTCATCCTATGGGTTCCCAGAGGCGATGGAAAGCGGGTCATATTCCTGCCAACTTGAAGTCGACCAAGAAATGCTAATCGATGAAGATAATGAAAGCAATAACGTCGTCATAGGAAATTCATTCAACATCACCAATTATTGGGACCTTTGGGCAAATGACATGGACCAAGATGGATACAATACCACAGACACTGGAGATGGAATCGTTGATGCTTGTCCTGAATCATTTGGAGAATCAACAGGAGACGAATATGGTTGTCCAGATATTGATGGAGATGGTTGGTCAAACGCCAACGACATCATGCCATTAGATGCAAGCCAATGGATTGACAGCGATGGGGATGGCTATGGAGATAATTCGACTGGCACCGACGGCGACCAATGTCCAGATGTTGCCGGAGTCTACAATGGCGAAGGCGGACAAGGCTGTCCACTTGCAGGTGCAGTTGACACTGATGGAGATGGAGTATTCGATGAAATGGATGATTGCCCAGAAACCCCTGCTGAAGATGAAGTAGATGTCAAGGGCTGTACAGTTGTCGATAATACTAGCAATAATAGTAATAATAGCGAGACAAATATTGGAAACAATAGTAATAATGGCGGGACAGACACTGGAAACCAAGGTGGCGATGAGCCAGATAATGTAGATGATTCAACCAATGATGATGATGATGCATTAGGAGAAAATGTTCTCGGACTTTCTGATGATGAAACCCTGCAATATGGAATGCTGGGTGGAGCAATCTTAGTAGTTATACTTCTCTTGGTTTTGATACTACGTGGTCGTGGTGACGGTGATGATGAATTAGCAATCAATCAAGCATTCAATGCTGGTTTAATGAGTGGAGACCCATATGGTGGAGGAGCAAACCGCACCCCTGAGTCTATGGCATATGAGCAGCAATTGATAGCATCTGGATATGATGCAGCAACAGCAAGAGCATATGCTGACCACTATTTTAACAACCAGTGAAGCAATCAGATCGGATGGAAAACTCCTCGGTTTGGGGATTGCTTGAAGGGGCGACACTACATGGATGAGCACATGCAGAGCGCAAATAGCGAGAAATCTCTCCAAGTAGGAGTTGATTTTGCAGTTAATCTGCTCAATCCATTAGCCTCCAAAAAATCGGGCGATGACCCAATCTTTTTTTGGTTCAGTAGATTTATTTCTGCTCGTGATGCTGGACGTGATGCTGTAAATGGAACGCTTGGCTCTTTGCTCGATAATTCAGGAAATCTAATGTTGAATAGAATCGTAATTGATTCCCTAAGAAAACAAAAAGGGCACGATATGGCTGGTTATGCACCATTAAGAGGAATTTCTGAATTTAGAGAATTAGCGATTGATTTAGCATTGGGAGAACACCGCAAAGATATCCCAGCATCCGTTCTTTCAATAACAACACCTGGGGGATGTGGTGCTCTATATGCAGCAGCAAATAACTTTGCAGACCCAGGAACGAAAGTTCTGTTACGAGACCTTCATTGGGGGCCATACCAGACAATCTTGGCTGAAAATCAATTGACTAGCACAAGTTATCCTCTTTGGGGTTCAGGTCTAGAACTTCAGATAGCACTTGAAGAATTATGCCAAAGTCAGAAGAGGATTCTCTCATGGCTGAACGACCCTGCACACAATCCAACTGGATTGACGTTGACATCACAAGAAAGAGAACAAACTCTCAATGCTTTCATAGATTCTGCAAATAAGAACTCAAACATTGGCCACACACTTCTAATCGACTCTGCCTATCATCTCTATTCAGAAGACCCACACGCTTGGGCGCGGACAATTTCAGAACTCCACGACTGGCCAAGCAACCTTCTGATTCTCTTTGCCATTTCATGCTCAAAATCTCACACAATTTACGGCATGAGAACTGGTGCAATTGTTTGCCTACATCCAGATCGAAAATTCTTGCATAAATTGGATGAGGTTATCCTCCATACTGGAAGAGGTACTTGGAGCGCAGCACCTCGGCTACCCCAAGTAGCGCTTTCCCAAATCCATGCGGAGTGTGAAGATGAATGGTGTGATGAAAAAGATACACTAAAATCAATCTTGAAAGCACGAAGAAAAGCATTCAATGAAGAATTAGACAAAGTTTCTCTCAAAGCATTACCAAACCACGATGGTTATTTCGCCTTCATCCAATGCCAAAACCCAGAAGCAGTGTGTGAATCTTGTGCTGAAGAAGATGTATACCTTGTTCCTCTAAAAGGCGGAGTTAGGATAGGTATCTGTGCAATACCAAGTGATAAGATGCCAAGAGTTGCCAATGCTCTTGCAAATGCTTTGAGGTGAAAACTTGCAGCATCTGCGCACTAATTTGCTCCTAGTATCCATAATTTGCTTGGTTATTGGTGCTATGTTCATTATTTCAAAGGAAGACCTTGGGCTATCCATCGGAGCGCCGATTTCTTTGCTAGGGATGGTCATTTTTATTTGGGGTATTTCAATGAATGAAGAAAATGCAAGTTGGTCAAAAGAAAAGATTGCAAATTGGATTCCAGATTCTGAAGAGATGGCAGAGGCTGGACGAATAATGTACAGAGTTGATACAACGCTTGATGAGCCAATAATCACCACGGTACTATGTGGGTCTTGTGGAAATATAAGCGAACAAGAGGGCGTGAAGCCCAAGACCTTCACTTGTCCGAGATGCTCTAAGGAATTATGGCAAGAAGAAGAATAACAAGACCTCTATCTATTTGGAATTAAGTACATTTTGACGATGTAGTTGAAGAAAAGGTCATGGCTTGGATTCGGCTCGAAGCAAGCATGAGCAGCCACTCACTTAGTAATCCTCAGCGCCGCCTATTACGGGCGATGCAGGAATCTGGCGCTCAGATCTGGACAATAGCATCTATTCTAGAGGCTTGTGGATGGAGTGATCAAGCCCAAGCTGCAGGCTCAGCCCTCGGTTTGGTAGAATCAGGCTTTGCTGTTGTAGATGAAAAAATTACTACAAAATGGACTCTTGGTCCTGAAGGCAAAACTGCACTGAAAGACGGATTATTAGAAGCGCGCCTGTGGACTTGGCTCTCAAATGCCAAAGAAAACCAGTCCTCCATGCGGGATTTGCAATCTTCAGGCATCGTAGAAAAACACGAAACAGGAATCGGAATTGGACTATTGAAAGGCTTAGGGGTAGAAATAGAATCAGGTTGCCTGATAATTCCCACCGATAGTATGGCAGAAGAAATTATCCAAGAGCGTTCTGACTTCCTTTCCAATATCGTTGAAGGACCTCTATTAGACCATTTTAAAGGGCGAAAAGGATTACTCCAATCCTCTGAATCAACAAGCAGAACGTGGACGATAACAGAAGCAGGAGCGAGTGTACTAAACCTCGATGAAGTGGACGAGGTCGTTGAATTAACTCCTGAAATACTACAAGGTGAAGATTGGCGAAATATGACTTTCAAATCATTTGATCAGACTCTTGAATCAACTACTCCAACCACCGGTAAACCTCACCCAATGCAATCCCTGATAGAACGAATCCGTTCGGTATTTTTAGAAATGGGCTTCAGCGAAATCGATGGAGACTACGTCCAAAGTGCCGGTTGGAATATGGATGCATTATTCATCCCTCAAGACCATCCAGCCCGTGAAATGCAGGACACTTTCTATCTCGATGAACCAGCATCGTTAGAAATTGATGAAAATAATCTCAAACAATGGAAGGATATTCACCAACATGGTGGTGACACTGGCTCAACTGGCTGGGGTGGTGAATTCAGCGATGAGATTGCACGTAAGGGCTTACTTCGCACTCACACTACGGTAAATACCATCAAACACCTCGCAGATACTCCTGATGAGCCATGCCGTGTATTCGCAGTTGGTAGAGTATTTCGCAAAGAGAGTATAGACCGCACCCACCTTCCTGAATTCCACCAAATTGAAGGAATCATCATGGAACCAGGAGCGAACCTTCCTATGTTAGTCACGACTCTGAAAACCTTCTATGCAAAGATGGGCTATCCAGAGGTCAGGGTTAGACCCGCCTATTTCCCCTATACTGAACCAAGCCTTGAGGTTGAAGTGAAGTGGCGAGGCAAATGGCTAGAATTAGGAGGTGCTGGCATTTTCCGTCCTGAAGTTAGTGAGCCACTTGGAGTTAAGTGGCCAGTTTGTGCTTGGGGGATGGGTTTGGAACGCTTAGCAATGTTAGTTCTTGGGCTTGATGATATTCGTCAACTGTACATTTCAGACCTCGAGTGGTTACAGGAACAACCAATCCTGTGAGGAATTAAAAATGAACGGCCCGATGGACGGAAGTTCAGATAGCATATTTGTTTCTGAGAAAAAATCATCTTGGTGGTACTGGGGTCCAGCAGTTGGAATAATTCTGTTTGTTATTTCAACGACTTTTGGAACATTTATAGCGTCAATTATACCCTATGGTAGTGCCATGAGTTACTACCCTGAACCTCAACAGCCAGGTCAATACCCTGAAAATGGGAGTACTGAAGAGCAATCTCAATGGAATAATAGCAATAAAGAATACGCAGATTGGAACCTGACCAACAATATAGTGGATTCAATAATCGATTCAAGAATACAAGAAAAACAGATATGGGTAGGGACTCTGTTAGTGGCTACCGCAATACCTGTTATAGCCTTGTTACTAGCCAAGCATCCTTGGTCATTTAGGGCAACAGCCATATGGATATTTTTCAAATCAATACTGGAATCATATCTTTCCATGCAGGTACAATACATGATAGAAGATATCTTGATTATGATACCTGAACTGAATCAGTACTTAGCTCCACCTTGGGTTTATTCCATATCAGGTATTTTTCAAATAATTTGCTGTAACCTATTACTTCTGAGTATAATAGTGGTCTGTTCGATGACAACCGCAAATAGTGAAATTGTTCCTCCAAGTGGGTTTCATATTGATTATGATATTAACAGGAAACTAAAATAGGCAGCATGCTAACCATTGGGCATGCCTGATACACAACAGACACAGCCGCAAGCGCAAATTGTTATGTCAAATACTGAAACTATACCAGGTAAAGTCATTGCAGAATCCCTTGGAGTTGTCACTGGTTCTACTGTACGAGCAAAACACATTGGCAAGGATATACTTGCTGGATTGAAAAACATCGTCGGTGGGGAACTAAAGGGATACACTGAGCTATTGCAAGAAGCAAGAGCACAAGCACTTCAGCGAATGGTTGCTGATGCTGCAAAACGCGGTGCTAATGGCGTGGTCAATGTTCGTTTCGCAACTTCCAGCGTTGCTGGTGGGGCGGCAGAATTATTCGCCTATGGTACAGCAGTAGTCCTCCAGTAAGGTGATCAAATTGGATGATAGGACTGCAGCAATTGTGTGGGTCGTTGCATCGGTAACTTTGAGTTTCGCCCCTTTCTTTCTGAGTTGGATACTAGGAAATTGGTACCAAGGTAGCAAACAAAAAGAATTAGTCCAAAGAGAAGCAGCATTCGGAGCAGACCCATTGACTACTCTCCGAAAAGTCCCCGGAGTAGCGACAGATTCCGGGCTATTAATTTCCAATATTATCATGTCGGTAAGTTGGTGGCAAGGGATGATTGGTAGTATACACGCGATATTCGGTGGCACAATTACAACATGGGACAAAACACTTTCATGGGGTAGGCAAGAAGTGATGCAACGGTTGCGAGAAAACTGTAGAGACTCCGGTTATGATTCAGTTATCAATATGCGGCTTGAGACCTCTGAAATAGCAAGTTCCAAGGGTAAGACGAGGGCTTTGGAAATAGTAGCATACGGCACTGGCATCAAATATTGACCGTATCTAATACCTCTGGCTTATAGTGCCGGCATTTTAGAAATGGAACATTGAAGAAACGTATTCACCAATGAATTTTTCATTACACGCAACTTATTCGAGGTCTTTACAAGAATCTTGATGTCTTATTTTCAACTTATCCCATGAATGGATATTTCCATTCAGTAGGCGCTGAATCAGTGCGCTTGATGGTGCGCGGACTTAACCAGCGCAACAGATTCAGCGGACTACCTGCCTTGTCATTTGTACCACTGGCACGAGCACCACCAAACGGTTGTTGCCCCACAACTGAGCCAGTTGGCTTGTCATTGATGTAAAAGTTCCCTGCAGTGAAACGCAACTTCTTACTTGCTAATGCAATGTTCTCTTCACTGCTGCTGAAAATGGAGCCGGTCAAAGCATAATCAGAGGCGGAATCACACATTTCCAAAGCCTCTTCAAACTCATCATCAGGATAAATGTAGATAGTTAGGACTGGGCCAAAAATTTCCTCCACAAGACATTCTGCCTTGGGATCAGTAGTGCGGATAATTGTCGGCTCAACAAAGTACCCAACGCTATCATCACAACCACCACCAATCAAAATATCACAACTATCACGAGCCTTTGCTCGGTCGATATATCCCTTGATATTATCAAAGGAACGCTTGTCTATAACCGCGGTCATAAAGTTGCTAATATTAGCCGCAGAACCCATCGTTATTTGAGCGACTTCAGCCAATAACTCATCCTCAATATCTGCCCAAACAGATTCAGGGATGTAGGCTCTACTACAGGCAGAACATTTCTGGCCTTGATACTCGAATGAAGCCAACACAAGAGCAATAATTAAACGACGGCGGTCGCAATCATGGTGCGCAACCACGAAATCCTTACCACCAGTTTCTCCAACGATAATTGGATAAGTCCCAAGGCGTGGAATAGCTTCTGCAACTTGGCTCCAAAGTCCTTGGAAGGTCTTGGTCGAGCCGGTGAAATGAACTCCTCCAAAGGATTTGTGATTGAGTGCAATTTCAGAAATCATCGGACCTGAAGATGGAACAAATTGAATGACACCTGGTGGAAGACCGGCTTCCATTAGAATCTGCATAACATAGTAGTTAGAAAGTACCGAATTACGACTTGGCTTCCACAAGGAGGTGCAACCAACAACTCCTGGAGATGTAGGTAAGTTCCCGCCAATTGCTGTGAAATTGAATGGTGCTATTGCAAGGATGAATCCTTCAACAGGGCGCATATCCATTGAATTATGAATTCCTGGCGGGCTAATTGGTGGTTGTAATTGGTCATGGAATTGGCGAGCGAAGTAGGAATTGAAGCGCCAGAAGTCTATTAATTCACAAGAAGCATCTATCTCTGCTTGGAAGGCGGTCTTACTCTGGTTCAACATGGTAGCAGCATTCAACTTCATTCGCTGTGGCCCAGCAAGAATATCTGCTGCTCGGTCAAGAATGTCGGCCCTTGCCTCCATTCCCAATTCAATCCAATCCTCTTGCGCTGCTGCAGCACCATCGCATGCTCGTTGTAATTCATCAGGTCCGGCAAGATGGACTTTAGCGATAATATGTTGATGGTCGTGTGGAACAATCTGGTCCATGGTATTTCCAGTGAAAACTTCCTCTCCATTGATGATACATGGAACTTCTACTATCAATTGTGATTGGCGTTCATATTCGGCAATTATTGCACTACGCTCATCAGAGCCAGGAGCATATTGTAAGACAGGTTCGTTATATGGCTCAATCATCATCAAAGGTGCCGAGATGAAATGCAGTGAATATCATTTCGCTCAGTCATCATCAGAGACATTGAGTATCTCATCGGCTTTATTCAACTCATCTGACAACTTAAGACGCTCCTCTTCTTCAAGTTCCTCATTCTCCAATAAAACACGGATTTCCTCGGCACGCTTCCTTGCAGCAGCCCGTACTTCCATCTTCTTGGCCTGAACTTCAGCCTCCTTAGCGTGAGCCTCTTCTTGACGCTTGATTTTCTCTTCCTGTGCCTTCTGCTCTTCCAATTTCTTGGTGCGAACCTCAGCAGCACTCTCACTACTTGGTTCATATTTCAACTGCACGTGTGGGAATGGTATCTCGATATTTTCCTGTTCAAAACGACTCAAAATATCGCATTGTATCTGATCTTTTGCCACCCACTCATCACTATAATCTTCAACCCAACAATTTATCCTGAACGTCAATGAAGAATGCATCATACTAATCAATAAGATTGTCGGGCTAGGATCATTTAAAACCAACTTATTTGCATCAATAATTTCTCTTAGGACAGTCTTTACATGGGATGGGGATTCATCATATCCAACTCCGACATCAAGGCGAAGATTGACCCTGCGTGGAGAATCTTTTGGCCCACCTTTAGCGAAGTTAGTTACTACGGTAGTTGCCATCATCTTATTTGGAACAATTACCAATTGGTCCCGACTAGTGCGAATCTTGGTCGAAAGAAAACCAA
>JAOMAZ010000003.1 GCA_028344335.1 Deltaproteobacteria bacterium
AGAACCAGACTATGAACATAGTGAAGCAATAACCGTTTTTGATGACACCCTATTGACCCCCGTTATCGGCCATAAAGGCCATCCCGTTGTGGCGATTGATTCAAATGACCTAGTAACTGTTTCTTGGGACGACACTCGTGGTGGCGAAGTGGAATTAGTATTCATTGTCGACTCTTCAGGTTCAATGTACGGAGAATGGGCTGATTTATGTACCACTCTTTATGGTGGTACATTCAGTTCTGGTGATAGCTTCCAGGGCTTGAAACCAATGCTTGAACAAGCCAACATAACTGTTTACGAAACAATATATGGATTAGGAAACGCTCTACCTAGTGCTGCAAGTTCAGGAGATTGCGCCTCTCACAACCAGAATGCTGGACCGAGAAACTCACACCTTAGCAGTGGAGATGATAGCGGAGGAATCCGAAAACTTCCAGAAACAGTTTACAACGGTGCAACATATTCAGGGTCATCGATGGAAGATTGGGGCCCAGGTTCAAATTGGGCATGTTTGTCATATATGGATGCTAATGGAAATGTACCTGGCAACCCACCAACCTCTGCAGACCACCGGTGGAACCCAAACGCCACCAAGATTGTAATCCCAATTTCTGATGAGGGGCCAAAAGATGGCGACCCAGCCGGCCAATCTGATGACCACGCTTCTATTGTCGAGGCACACGACAATTGCATCACAGCAGGAGTAGTTCCAGTTGGCCTATATGGCCAATCATGGGGAGGAGCTTCAGCAGTACAATCACATTTCAGAGACTTAGCACAATGTTCTGATGGAGTTCAGGGAACTCACACAAGAAGTTGTCCAGGGACTACATTATCCAATAGTGATGCTGGCGGACAAGTTTACGAATTCCCAGCCTCGGGAAGCGGTTCACACCCAATGAGCCTCCTAATAGAAGCGATGGTCTATATTTCGACAAATAATTCGCGTGAGATTTACATGACTATTCTCGACCCCTATGGTAAGATGAATAACAATAACGACCCTTCATGGTCGCGTGGTGACCGTGGGCACTCAACTGATGGCGGTTCATACTCTGAAGATACCGGTGTAGGTGCAGACGGCCATCTTGTTGTGGTCAATGATACTCGCATGACGAATAATAAAGGCTATTCTTACCAACCATCGATGGAGTTTGACTCATATGATAAACTACACTTTTCTTGGATGGATGGACGCGACCATGGGACAAGTAGAGATGTCTCTTATGAAATCTATTACGCCAAATATGACATTTATTCAGATGGCCCTCTTGACGGTAGGGGAGAAGGTTTGAATGTGGATAATTTCACTTTGATTGAAGAAACTGTAATTTCAAACGTTGAAAGTAATCTTTCATCTCCTTTCGCAGGCCATAGCGCTGCCTCGAAATTGAGCATTGATGTTAGAGATAATATCCATATTGCGTGGGTTGATTATGCAAATAACAGCAGTATTGAGGAGATTATCCATACTCGTTTAAATTCAACAAATAATACTGGACCGGGAATGACTACTCTAGATACTTGGGGATTAGAAACAATAACAACTTGGTATTCCAATAAAGTTGGCAATGGGATAGGTGAAGAACTTCCAGTATCCGAGTTGCCAGCGGTTTCACCAGACCTTGGAAATGGTGTTCATATTGCTTGGTCAGATAATTTTTCATGCGCAGATAAAACTCTCATGGTAACCTTTTCAATTTGTCACACTCACGTTTCCAAAGGTTCGGTTTCATTAGAAATGAGACTGCCTGATGTGAATTACCGAAACCTCGCACCTGGTCAATTGACATATTATAATCTAACATTGAACAATACAACCCCTGGTCCTGTCGATGAAGTCGCTGAAACATATCAGTTAGGATTATCTGGTATTCCGGCCAATTGGTCAACGGAACTTTTCTTTGCAAGCAACTTTACCGCGATAGATAATACAACTCCATTGTGGTTAAATGGGGGGGAGAGTATGGACTTATTCCTTAAAGTCGTAACTCCATCGGTTTTTATTGCTAATCAAGATGAAATTGCAGAAATTGAAGTTTCTGCAAGCAGTATTGAAGATCAAGGAATCAGTTCAAGCTTGGTAACATGGACATCTATGGATGTAGTACATGGAATAAAACTTAACACTATTAATGCAGTAATAGATATTGAACAAGGCCAAACTGCTATTTTCTCTATTGCAATTACCAATTTAGGAAATGTACACGACTCTTTTGCATTCTATGATTCCAATACCCTTGAAGGACAACAAGAATGGATGCTTCCATACGGTTGGTCTGTAGACTTCCCAACCGAGGTTGAATTAAATCCAGGACAATCCATTGCTAAGAACTTAAAAGTAGAAATTCCAATATCCCAAGAACCAGGAACCTTCGTTCTCTATGTCAAGGGTTGGTCCGTTGGTGAACCCGTCAAGAATATTGCCAAAGGAACATATGATGTTCTTGAATTATGGTTAAATGTTAGATTAAAAACTGAAGGAAACATCATCATCGAGCAATCGGAAGAAAAAATTTATATTCTTCCTGAAGAATGTTTAGATATTGATTATCATATAACTAAACACTATCAATCTGGAAGTTTAATATTCAGCGCGAGTATCGACCAAGCAGATTGGAACACTACATTTGATTGGAGTGATGTTCCTGGAACGGAATCTGATAGATATTTCCTTCAGGACCAACGCTACAGAATCGGGTTGGAGGTTTGTGCCCCTGCAAGTTTACCAGAAAATGAGTCTGCAACCATCACCTTCACAGCAACTTTGGTTGGTGCAACTTATGTCACTTCTAATTCTATAATCGAGGCAATTCATTATAGGGCACCAACTGTAGAAATATCTCAACCCATAAAAAATAGTACAGTTGACGAAATGACTTTGTTTATTTATGGAAATGTTTCTGGACAGCAGCGCTCAGGAGAAACTACAGTCAGTATTAGTTTGAATGAAGATGAGTTTAACCGAGAATGGTATTTAACCGATATTTACAAAGCTGCAAAAACTTTTGATGATGCAGTGTTTTACGTACAAGGGTCATTTCAATTCGAATTATTCCTACTTACGAAGGTACCAAATGGAACTGGACCAATTATTATTTATCTACAAACTTGCGACCAAAAAACCTGTTATTTAGATGAATTAACGATCATTTGGTTCCAAGATACTGATGGCGATGGTTGGGGAGATGGAGAAGACGTTTTTCCCTTTGACCCTTCAGAATGGCGAGATAGTGATGGCGATGGATTTGGAGATAACGGCGATAAATTCCCTAATGATGCGGCAGAATTTGAGGATACAGATGGAGATGGAGTTGGAGATTGGAGAGATCAGTTTCCCACTGACCCAAGTGAATATGTAGATACAGATTGGGATGGATTTGGAGACAACGCTGATGAGTTCCCTTTGGACTTCAATGAGTGGTTTGACAGCGATGGAGATGGGGTAGGGGATAATTCAGATTACCGTCCATTTGACCCATCAATTCAATCCAAGTCAGATTTGAATTCAAAAAATGAAGAGAAATCAAGTACTACTACAGGTCTAGATGATGTGGTGATACTAAGTTTAGGAGGGGTTGCAATAATTCTAATAATTCTAGTTGTGATTATGCTATTAGTCAGTAACCCAAAAAGAAAAGAAGATATTTTGACTTCTTATGATTCGTCATTCGGCCCAATAGAAGAAAATGAATGGTTACCAGTTCCAAATAATGAAAGATTTTTTCCAACACCTGTTGAACAAACCTTTGTAGAACCACAACCAATTTCACAGCCAGAACCACAACCAATTTCACAGCCAGACCCATTTGGTATCAATCAACTATTACCGCCAAGTGGGCCTCCAGCGCCTCCTGTTGCCAGTATTCCTTCTAATAATGGAATTAGAGATGGCTATGAATGGCTGGCTACAAATGGTTTGGATTATT
This sequence comes from Deltaproteobacteria bacterium, assembly GCA_028344335.1. Taxonomy (GTDB): domain Archaea; phylum Thermoplasmatota; class Poseidoniia; order Poseidoniales; family Poseidoniaceae; genus UBA226. The sequence goes on from JAOMAZ010000003.1 coordinate 3,930, forward strand.
ACCGTCCAACTGGTAGTATGGCTGAATGGAAACGCTGGAATTGAAAGCATATTTTTGCTGCTTCAGAGGGTTTGTTTGCCTCCAATTGGCATATTGTTAAGAGCTCCGAAATCGCCTCTTAATGATGGTCCATCTGACATGGTCGCAAAGATACCTTTGTCCTCAAGATTATGTGATAATCCAAACCAAGGACGCCCATATTGGTCGACCGACATATCCAGAAAATCTCCTAATCCGCCGCAGCGGTTGTAGCCACAATCTGCTTCAACGTCGATTGGGTCATCGATATCATTGATTCTTATCGTTGTCATCAGCGGGTTTTCGGAAAATACATCGGTAATAACCGTCATGTAAGCATGCCATTGGTTCAAGCCTTCTTCCCCCACATAACCCATGGCAATCTTCCCTTCTCCACCTGCTGTGATTACTGGGAAACCTGTGCCACTAATGTTGGTTGGCGGAGCAATCATCATCTCTTCTGACCAACTATCTCCCGCATCCCTTGAATATGAAATATATGGCATGTTGTCATAACCCATCCACATAGCATAGACATTTCCTTCATCATCAACAGCGACCTGTGCTTCTTCGCCATTCCAAGTATCTGCCGTTCCACTTTCTGTAGTTGGCAGAGGATGCTCACTCCAAGTAAATCCACCATCCGTGCTGCGATAGATAGAATATCCCTCGCCACTACAGCCGATGTTTCCTCGGTAGAAATTACCGTTGACTCCTCCTTCCAAGTGTGCTGTAAGTCCACCGCTTTGACAAAGAAGAGGGGCGCCGCTAACCTCCGGACTCCATGTGCTCCCTCCATCGAATGATGATGAACAAAGTGGATGAGGGGCATTTCCATTGATACAGTAAACCCAGGTAGTTTCGTGAAGTGCTGCAGGGTATTTTGCTGATGTAATGGTCTGATGGTCTTGTACTGAGTAGACAGATGTTGCTACAGTTGGCGGGCTGAAACTACCACCTTCGTTATCCGACCATTCCACTGTCATTCCCAATAAGGCATGCATGTCGAATTTCATGATCCGGTCGGTCCATTTATCGACATAGATGTAAGGGTCGTTTGAATTTGCAACTGGTAGTAATGGGTCATAGACGTTGACGCATGAATAGTCGAGGGTTTCAGTCATTTCGATAAGGCCACTACATTGGACGACTGCAGTTGATCCAGCAGGCCCATTTCCATAAGATGCCATGTAGAGATTATCTGCTGAGGTGATTCCTATCGTCGGCTCAAATGTTGACATGCCAATGCTATAGTATGAGCCATTGCTAAAGATTGGAGCATTATTACCGCTTAGATTTTCTGTAATATTCGCGGCTGCTACTGCAGTTGAGTTTAGGGCATTGACACCCCCAGAATAGTGATACCAAACACCATCAGGAATTGCTTGTTCAAAGTTGAATGGAGATTCTATTATTTCCTCTTCTTCAATAACATCACTGCCAAAACACCCAGAAAGCATACTCATGATGAGCATCGAGATGAGCAGCAATGCCCTGTAGTTCATGCTCTTGGGTCAACCTGTGTGATTTCAAGTTGTCTAAGTAGAGTTGCATCAACTTTTCTGGCAACAAATAGGCCAAATATTCCAAAAAGTCCCATCGGGCCAATTAATGGAGTACTGAAGAGGAGTGCACTCCCCCCAAGGAAGCCAATACTGATAGTCGCCCGTTGAATGAATGTAGCCTTTGATTTTCCAAGTAGATACCATCTGATGCCTCTACTAAAGAGACCTTTGAGAAGCATCCATGAGATCACTGGTAGGAAGGTGTAGATTTTGATACCTGAAGATTGTCCTTCATAGACGGCTTTTACAGGCGCTTCCTTTATTTTGATGTCATACTCTATGCATTGAAGCAACCACCAATTTGGGTATCCATAGCCATTCCAATTATTTTTAAAATCCCAATTTTGAAGCATTCTACCGTTACAGACAGTGTATCCACATTGTGGGTCATGAATGGACAATCCTGTAGCCATGTTAGTCAGGTGCTTTAGCCACCAAGTCCCCAGTCTTCTTCTGATTGGCATCGCAGAAAGGCCATCTTCATGGGCGCCTCTATCACCTTTGACGAAATCTGCATCCCCATTGATAATTTGCGCCAGTAAAATAGGTAAGTCGGATGGATTCATTTGGCCATCGCCAGCCATGACCACAGCACACCAGCGCAGATCATCCTCACTTTTGGCGAGGTGTTGATAACCTGCAGCGATGGCTCCGCCAACACCGATTCCTCCTGTTGAGATTACTTCTGCATTTTTTACAAGGGATGCGGTTCCATCAGTTGAGCCATCATCTACAACGATGATTCGATCAATCCATTCAGGGAGTGAAGTTGTTGCCTGATGAATATGCGCCGCTTCATTACGGGCAGGCATGACCACACAAACCCGCCAATCTTGATACACGAGTTGGGCCAGATGTATTCAGTCCATCAATTCAACGTCTTGAATCAGCGAAGCATTGACACGTCGTCCGATGCCGCAAGAGGTCGGGAATACCGATGCGCATCGTCTATTTGACTCGCGATAAAGAGTTGCGAATCGTTTCTGCTATCACTCGAGCAGAAACCTTTGCAGACGAGGTTGTGGTTATCGATGTTGGAAGTAAAGACACCACATTGGACTTGGCGGAGAAGTCAGGTTCCAAGACTATCCCAATGGATAAGGACTGTACGATTCCAGACATTGCTCGTGAATTATTGAAGTTGGATGAGATGGAGATGACTCTTGTCATTCATCTATCAGATACTTGGAGACTACGCGACTTACCAGTAAATGTCAATCGCACTTACGAAGGAAGAGCAGTCAATTTGGCTCTTGCCCACGATACTGATGTAGATTTAGGAGATGTTGAGGAGATACATTTTAAGGATGCAGAATTGGATTTTTTAGCAGCTACTCCGGAAGGTTTGGAGGCTCTTTCAAATTGTAAAGATGAGGATTGTTGTATCGATTTACCTTCTTCTCTTAATGTCAGAGTTCATTTGGCAAGCCTTCCAATAAATCCCGTAAAGAGAGAATCTTTGGCAACCGCATCTCGTTTTGCGCAACTTTTCCACTGGATGCTATCTAGTCGGCATCCGTTGATATTATTCGGCTTACCTGGATTAATTTTCTTCATCATTGGATTCAGATTAACGGGCAATGTAGTTGGTGAGTTTGAGAAGATGGATTCTATTAGTTTGGGAGTAACATTGGCAACTTCTGCGGTTACCCTGATTGGGTTATTTGCCATGATGACAAGCCTGATGCTCTACATTCTAGGTAAACAGGTTCGTCAAATTCAGCGCCAGTATGATGATTGGCCAAGTAGTGATTGAGGTGAGTTAGTGGGATTAGTCTGTTTTGATATGGACAGAGTGCTCGTCGACCATCTATCAACTTGGCAATGGGTGTACGACAAGTTAGGGATTTCAAATGAAGAATCATTCAACCTATATAATCAGGGGAAATTGAATGAATGGGAATGGATTATTCTTGATATAGATTTGATTCGTTCTGCTGTTGAGGATGAACTGAAAGATGAATACCTTCGTTCCTTGTTAGATGATTGTCCAATGATGGAGGGCTGGAGAGAATGTATTCAAAGTCTATTGAATGATGGTCATCAAGTTGCAATTATTAGTGGAGGAATGCAAGAAAGCGCCCGACAAATCGCTTCAGCATTCCCCTCTCCCAAAAAATGGAGAAGAAGGTGGGGGGGGGGTAGATCGCTTCACTGCTGCTAGAATGGATGGATTTGACACACGATTGCACATTTTTTGTAATGGATGGTTGACAAATGCAGATGGTTCTATTCCTGAAACTGGCCGTTATCAAGTTCAAATGCAGGGCAAAGGGAACATCACAAAGATGCTACAACGCCGCCTTGGAATCTCCCAAAAAGACACAGCCTCAGTAGGTGACTCTGCAGGTGATATCGATATGTTCCATAAATCTGGATTTTCAATCGCCTTCAATCCATGGGATGATAGGCCAGTGAAAGAGGCAACAATAACTATTGAAGAGAGAAATCTAAACCTTGCTTTGAAAGCAATTCAAGAATACTTCAGGGAGTGACTCGGCGCGAATCTCTGGGGAAGGGAATGACTTCCCGAATATGTTCGGCTCCGGCCAACCAAGCGATGACTCTGTCAACTCCAAGTCCGAACCCTCCATGAGGCACACCACCATAGCGACGGACATCTATGTAGAATTCGTAGGCTTCTCTAGGCGTACCTTCTTCGTCAATTCGTTCAAGGATTTCTTGTTCGGACCAAGTTCTTTCTCCGCCGCCGATGATTTCTCCGTATCCTTCAGGAGCTAGTAAGTCGTGACATAGCACATATTTGTCATCCTCTGGGTCTGGGCGATGGTAGAATGGTTTGGCGACCTTAGGGTAATGAGTTAGGAAATGAGGGAGTTCGAAATCTGCAGTCAGTATTTTTTCCTTGGAGTAGTCGAGGTCATCTCCCCATTCAATATCAACGCCCAATGCTTGTAAGCGCTCAACAGCCTCATCATAACGGATGCGAGGGAATGGGTTTTCTGCGAAGCGTCTAATCATCTCCAAATCTCTACCTAAGGATTCTAACTCAGCGCTTCTTTCTTCCAATAAGGTTGCGCAGATATGGCGAACTAATGCTTCTCCATGGGCCATAACATCATCGTTGCCGCCCCACGCGATTTCCATTTCTGCATGCCAAAATTCCGTCAAATGACGGCGAGTTCGACTCTTTTCAGCACGGAATGAAGGGGCGATTGTGTACAATCTCTCTAGCGCTGGCATTGCTGCTTCAGCATATAGTTGCCAAGATTGGGTCAAGTATGCTTTACGTCCGAAGTATGGAACTTCGAACAATGTACTACCACCTTCAACTGCACCTGCTACGAAACAAGGCGCTTGGTATTCAACAAAGTCGAGGCCACGGAAATAGGAATGAATCGCACCAAATACACTGGAACGAATCTTCAGCATGGTTGTCATTCGACTAGTTCGTAAGTAGAGATGGCGATTATCGAGCAAGAACTCTGTTTCACCACCATCTGCTGCAGCCATTGCACTTTCGGTAATTGGAAATGGCGCTTCAGGATTAACCGAACCGATGATTTCAACATCAGATACAGAAATTTCATTACCTCCAGAGCGTTGATCTTCTTTCACAGTCCCAGTGATGACAAGCGAGGATTCGATCAATGCGGATTTCAGGTCAGCAAATTTTTGCTCATCCAAAGTGTCTTTTTTCGCCACACATTGGATATTTCCAGTAGAATCTCGTAGGCTCAAAAAGATGATTTTTCCACTTGAGCGGCTGCGTTTAACCCAGCCTTGAATACTAATCTCCTGCTCAACCATATCTCCACTCTGTAAATCGGAAATCCACAAGTCTTTGGCCATCAGAATCAACCCAACTACCACTTCCAAACGGCGATTATACTTCAATGGCATGTATGGCATTGTTGCTAATACAATCTTGCTCAACATTGAAGGGTTCATAGTTGTCCGAAAGTTTGTGGTTTCACAATCAACTGCTGATTTAAGGCGGCAAACGAGGGTTGCAGTATATGCAATCGGAGGCAATGCACTAAGCGACCCAACTTCGCAAAAGTCCTCAAAAGAAGTCTTAGAAAAGGTCATGGATGACATCATAAATCTGCTTGAAGCAGGCTATCGTCTATTGATTACCCATGGAAATGGTCCACAAGTTGGAGACTTGCTAATGTTGGAAGAAACCTGCTTAATCGAGCGCACACGTGTTGGATTAGATGAATGGGTAGCAGCAACTCAAGGGATGATTGGACATACCTTATCATTAAACTTAGAGAGGCACTTATCGAAAAAACATCGGCCTGAAAGAACTGCAGTTGTACTAACAAGAGTGGAAGTCGATGAAGGCGACATTGCCTTTGCAGCCCCAACAAAACCGGTTGGACCTATTTTGGATGAGGATACGATTGCAAGTATGGACTGGGATGTTGCAACCACTGCACATGGTGCGCGAAGAGTTGTGCCATCTCCTAAGCCTTTGAGAATACTTGATTTGGAAGTTATCAATAGTTTACTAGAATTAAATGCGGTGGTAATTTGTGCTGGAGGAGGTGGGATTCCAGTGGTTATGGATGAGGTCCCCAGAGGTGTTGCTGCTGTTATCGACAAGGATCGGGTTAGTGCATTATTAGCTTGTGATTTGAAGGCTGATTTGTTGGTTTTTTCTACAGGTGTTGATGCTGTTCGAAGGGATTTTGGTTTGGATAGTGAAGAAGTTATTCTTGAGATGGATGTTGATTTGGCCCAGTCATTGTTGAATGAAGGGCAGTTGCCTGCTGGCTCGATGGGGCCTAAGGTTGAGGCGATGATTGAGGCGCGGATTAATTCTGAGACGGTGAATATTGTTCTTTGCCAGCCTGGAGATGTGCTTGGGGCTGTACGTGGAGATTGCGGAACGCGGTTGGTTTGAGTAAGCATTATTTTACAAGGTGAAATATTAACCTATCGCGTGTGCGGATATCATGTTTTTTTGGTGTTCAGCACACGCTCAGGTTCGAACCCCAAGGACCTTTGTTGGTGATGATTTTAGCGGGCCTGACGGGGTTCGAACCCGCGGCCACCTGGTTAAGAGCCAGGTGCTCTACCTGACTAAGCTACAGGCCCAATCCGGCCGGAGTGAATCCCCTTCAAAACATTGGCGGAACTTGATGGTCAAGATGAGAGCCTGCCATCAGGCTTTGTTAGAGTCTTGATACCATCATTTCCTGCAAGGATAACCATGTCGCAGATATTGTTGAAAAGTCCGACTTCGCATACACCTGCTAGACCTTGAAGGGTTTTCTCCGTAGCGATTGGATTATCGATATTAGGGCCGCATTGAGCATCCAAAATTAGGTTTCCATTGTCGGTTGCAAAGGCACCACCTTCGATTTCGACATCTCCTAATTTTTCAACATCGCCACTTCGTAAAATGACTTGACATTTCAGAATCCTCTCAATTTGCCTCCTTGTCTCCTGCCAAGAGAATGGAGTGACTTCGATTGGTATCGAAAATCCTCCTAAAGTTTGAACTTGTTTTCTCTCATCCGCCACTACGATCATGGCATTGGACGCTTGTGCCACGATTTTCTCTCGAAGTAATGCCCCACCTCCTCCTTTGATAAGTTGGAACTCGGGGTCAAATTCGTCGGCCCCGTCGATGACGATGTCAAGCCCTTCGACTTCTGAGAGTTCAATCAGCGTTATTCCGACCTCTAATGCCAAGTCTCTGGTGGCGATTGAAGTTGGAACTCCCACAATGTTGAGTCCTTCAGCGACTCTTCTACCTAATTCAATGACCGTGTACTTGACGGTGGAGCCAGTTCCTAGGCCAACTTTCATACCTTCTTTGACAAATGCAGCAGCAGCAATTCCTGCTTCGGCCTTTAGTTGCTCAACATCCTTCGCCATCATGTCAACCGGCCCTATGGGCCGTTATTCATTATGATGGTTGAGAAGGCTAATTTTAGCATTGGGCAGGCACAGAAGTCTCTTAGAAGGTTGACGGTATGAACAAGCAGCCATGCACCGGAGTAGCATAACAGCCCGGCCAGCGCTGCTGGTTGGATTATTGATGATGATGAGCATGGCACCTATGATTGCAACCTTTAGCGAGGTGGACTCACCCACAAGCGAATTGCAAGATGACTTTGTCTATGATACAGGAATGAACGAAAAACTGGTTAATATACCAGCATGGCCAAATGGCACCAGCGACAGTTATCGTATCTCTGTACCGGATGGTCATGCAGTTGATGCGTTGAGTTTGGGGGTGGCAGGCCACATCCTACCTAGGTCCGAGGAACTTTCTTGGGAATATCCGGCCGATTTCAATGATAGCCGAGCAGATTTCAGCAATGTCGGTTTCAATCAAACTGGGCTGACTGTATTGCCAGTTGGTTTCGACTTTGACTTTGAGAACAATACCGGCTCCCAATGGACCTTGAGTGGTGGTGGGTGGGCAATCGGTCAGGATACAGCTTTGAGCGGTAATCGCGTAAGTGGCGGGTCTAATGCTCTTTACACCTACAATGGAAATTATCCTAACAGCCTAAGTACCACATATTGGGCAACAAGCCCTTCAATAAATTGTGGACATTGCAGCGGTTCTTGGGAGTTGTCTTTCATGCGCCGCCTTGGAATAGAGTCATATTATTATGACCATGTCTACGTACAAGCGAAGGATTCCAATGGAAATTGGCAGTCGGTTTGGTCTCATTCAAGTTCGACCATCAATGAAGGTTCATTCACTAAGCAAACCTATACGATAACAAATCAGGTCACTGGAAATTCAGACTTACAAATCCGCTTTGGAATCGGTACAACAGACGGCTCGGTGACTTACACAGGTTGGAATATCGATGATATCCATATTCAGCCAACTTCAGGAGTTCAGAATAATCATGGGACATGGACTTCACCTTCGCTTGGATATTCAGATGATGCAGATGTGATTCTTGCCCCTGGACCATATGGATTGATGAGCCTAGTCGGTGTTTTCCCAACTGATTCAAGCCTTTCTTGGAGTATTCTTGATGCAGATTATGATACTCCAATCACTGGTTTTTCAGCTCGCGATGATTTGGTTGTTGACCTTGGAACAATTGATTGGACAGAGCACAAACACATACGTTTTCATGTTGAAATGAGTGAAGGAAGTGGAGGTACGCCTTGGATTAAGTCGATCAACATGAATGGCCGCTGGCGCAGTGAAATGATTCAATACGTCGTTGATGATAATTGGGAATTAACAAATTGCTCTTGGTTTGAAAATGGCGGAGAAGGAATCATTCGCGGCAGTGTCGAGGGCAAAATAGCACCGCCACAGTTCAATTTAGCACGCCCAACTTCAAGGATAATCACCGATATCAATTCAACGGGACCTGTTGCTTTAGGATTCTATGATTTTGAGGGGGTATGGAAGGCACTTCCTGACAAAGGCGTGGTTAATTTGCCAACTCATATGTCAGAAATCCAGTTTGAATTTAGAGCCGAATCCGATTTCTGGTCGCTCAGCGACTTTGTCATCGACTTGAATGGTGGAGGAATGGTTCAAGATTTGTCCATAGATATGGCTCATGATGGAGTTGAAGAATGGGCTCTTGATGACATAACTCTTGGCTGGCTTGGGCATCAGAACCGCTTTGCCAATGGAGAGATCTCTCATCAGATGATAATGCAACCTTCGGTTTCTCAACAAATTGAAATTGTTCTGCCTCAGATTGAAGTTGAATCATTCAGCATGGACTTGACTCCAGTTGCCACAGAGATCAAGAATTTGGAAGTTGATGCCCTTGTTGACGGTCAAGTAATCTTCGAGAGGGATTTTGGAACGACCAATAAATCAGTTATGCTTAATCTCAGTAAGGAGGAACTGACAAACCTAACTGTAGCCTTGGAAGCCGCACCCTCTACCGTATTATCTGATGCTTTGGCGACCGCAAGAATGACTTTATCAATCAGTGGAACGACTGGAACATTATTGGCTCGCGGCTTGTCTGTCATTCAGCAACCAGAGTTAATCTTAGACTTTGATTCCCAATCTGCTTTACTAACTGCTTTGAATGACGAGGTTGCTGATAAGCTCGGTAGTGGCGGCACTATTGAAGTCCCGTTAACATTGAAAATGGCTCTACCAGGGGCAGTCAAGGTATCGATCGTTAATATCAACACTTCACATGCAAGTATGACTAGCAACCTCAACTGGTTTAACGACTCAGCTACCCTGACCCCATCAGCAGTAAATTACGAAGTTGAGGCCAAACATTTGGTCTTCAATGGCAGCATGAGTGGAGTACAATTGGATTTCATTTCCCTAGGGCATCGTGTTAGTTTTTTGCAGCAGATGGATGGAACAGTCTCTCAGTTATCAGGCCAGCAGGGTTTGGTTTTCTTGAGTATAGAAGGCGGATTATCAAATGATTCTGGCAATGAAGTTTTCACTAAGCACGCCTTTCAGGTATCGCGAGATTGGGATGATGAGCCATGGCTTGACTTCAGAATCCGCCCAGTTATGGATTCCGGAATCCGTGGATTATCAAAGGTTGAGAAGTTTGGTCAAGGTCCTATGCAAGGCATAGAGAATGATATCGAGGTTATTTCATGGTCCATCATCAATGATGCAGGCAAGCAAGTACCATTCGATTCACCATACCTTCGCTCTAATACTTGGGTCGATGTAAATGTCGATATGCACTTTGAGGATTTACCACAACAGTTCCCACGCCCTGGGGAAGTCGATGTAAATTTGTATTTGGATGGAGTGCAAAAGGCTAACGGAACAGTTGACCTAAATGGTACAGCAACACTTTCAGTCTTAGTTCCTTCAAGTGCAGAAGCAATCGTCTTTACGCTTATGGTTGAAGCAGGAGATTCACAAGATATTTTCTTCCGAGTTAAGGATAATCATTCCTTCAATACTGATTCATTACACCCTGTTTTAATTGCAAGCAATATCCGCTTCTATGACCACAGGCCATCTTCACAGGCTCAATTATTGGAGTTCAATATCAGGGATGTACCTGTTTTACCTCATGCAGGTACACTGATGCTTTGGCGTTCTTGGATTGATGACAATGATTCTAACGGCATCCCAGATGCTGGAGAGCACTATACAATGGCAATGCAAGTTCCAACCCAACTAAATACAACTGAGGGAATTTATAGTGCTAATGTTAATGATTTATCTGGCGCACAGGGAGACTTGGTTTCAGGCTATATTGTGATGACTGATGCAGCCGGTAATGCCTTGATTGGCGGTGGAGGTCCTGGATGGGACAATCATCTATTCATGTATCAAATAAAGGAGGATTCTGCGCCATTAGTTCGCACAACTTCTGCTGGACACGTTGGTGGAAATATTGCTTGGATGCACCCTGGTGAAGAGCAGCACATGCAATTCCCATTTGATGAAGCAAATGGTCGCAGTGATGTTGCCTCAGTAAGGGTGGAATTGGCCAGTACAATACCAAGTTCTCCAATGGCAGTTATTTGGAGTGGATCAACAGGTGTTTGTAGCACTAGTGATCAATATCTTGAGATTCTATCATGTGGTGTTCTCTCTCGTAGTAGAGATGAAAGCCCATTTGCAAGCGATTTAGTTTTTGACTTACAATTCAAGATAAATTGGCCAATGCCTGTCGACACATCAACTCAGAGAGAGCCTACGATTGAGGTGTTAGATAGAGCCGGTCAAGGCTCATATTCCATTTTACCCCATTTGAGGTGGAAGTATAGTACTGACCTGATGATAGATGCTTCATCAATCAGCATCATAGTTGATAGCATCAGCCAAGATGCAAGTGGAGCTTGGGTTAAGCCTGGCCAAACTGCATCTGTATCTGCAATAATTAACTGGCAAGATTCTGCAACTATAGCCGAGCAGTTATTCGATATTTCAGGCCGCTTCAATGGCAAGAATATCCGCAGCATCTCAGAAAATGGTTCCTTCACAATAGATGTTGTCATGCCTTCTGTCTCTGGTGAGCACGCCTTAGTTCTGGCTCTCGATAACCTACCAACAAATGCAAACGATATGACCGACCCAGATGGTGTAACCATATGGTTCGTTGTCGATGCAACTTCACCAGCTATCACCGAAGTTGTTGCACCACGTTCAGGAGCCACACTTTCTCTTGATTCACTATCAAATGTGATAGTCGAATTCCGAATTCAGGAAGAGATAAAAATGCAGCAAGAAGGCTTGATGCTTAACTGGCAAGTTCGTAGAGTGGATTCCAATATGCCACTCGCCGAAGGAATGGTTGGTGCTGAGTTTAGTGATTCTCGCAGTAGTGGCATTGCAATCCCTGCTCATGGCCTGATAGATCTGTCTAATATTCTACCAATTGAGGCTTATGAAGACCAGTTAATTCTGGATGTATGGGTTAGTGGGCAAGATCATGCGGGCAATGCTTTCTCTACCTTTGGAAACTCTGCCTCTCAGGCAATGGCTTCGTGGGAGATTCAGATGGTGAAAGCGATGTTCAAGTTGAGCGGAAAAGTGTTAACTTCAGTAGATGGTATGTCTTTTGTTGGAGACGATATTATCGTTGATGCACAAGTCATCAACTACGGTCTCAAAGAAGGAAGTGTCGATGTGCTAATCGAAGTTGTTGATATCGACGGAAGCCGTTTGGTCATCCTCGATACAACAGTGGAAATCAACTACGATGAGAGTGAATTAATGAGAGCCGATTGGCAGATCAAAAAGACTGGTGAGTACCATTTTGTGGTTTCACTAGATGATGTTGAAGTTGGCTCAACCAACTCGATTATTATCAGCCAAAACGTCGAGGAAGACTGGTTATCACTTTCAATCATTGGCGTCGACCCGATCTTTATCTGGGTATTTTTCATGCTGCTTATTGCGCTAATGGTAGTTCTGGGCGTATTCATGAAAGGAGAAGGAGACTCAGGGAGTTCCGTATTTGATGAGGAAGAATCAGGTGAATATGTTGAGGAAGCAAAGGCATATGCGGCACTCCCTGGGGATCAATCTTGGAAAACTGCTGAAGACCAAGCACAGGAACAACCTGCTTATGTCGAAGGAATGGCGCCAGCAGTTGCCTCTGTAGCAATGCCATATGGAACAATTCCAGCCCAGCACTATGACCCCTACTCGGGACAGACCAATCCACACATGGCTGGTGCGCAGGCTAGCCCCTATGTAGCCCCCCCTGGAGCAGGTTCCGAGTACCATCAGTGAGCATCATAGCCGATGCAAGACTTGATGGCAAATGCCGATACGAGAATAATACGTGGAGGGAGCAGGAGGACCGCTGACAGGGTTAGACCCTGAGGAAAGTCCCCTCTCCGTAGTGCAAACGGTCCGGGGCAATCCGGATGCCTGGGAGGGCAGGCTCTGTAGCAGAAACGAACAGTACAGGGGTAGTACGATGATGCTGAAAAGCGGAGGTTTCCCGATTGCTGATGAGACGAGCATCCCCGTTGGAGCAAGTCCAAACAGACCCGTCGACGCGGCACGCAGAGGGTCGGGTAGGACGCATAGTTGAATGCGGTTAACCGTAAATGGCGAACAGAAAGGGGCTTACTCCCTGCTCCCTCCACCCCTCTGCGTCGGACAGGGCGTAGAGTTAGTTTGGCACTCCTCATGGTGTGCCTTGGCCTATTTGAACCAATTTACTAGAAAACAAGGGGTAGGCAGTGTACTAGGGGACTGAACACCCATTGTACTCTTCCATAATGTCTTGAGGGGTTTGGAAGAGCCCTTGCGATTTAGGGGGAATGATATGTCTTTAGTTATTAGTGCATTACATTTCAGACGATACATAAGCCTTGGTTTCATCCATTTCTAATTTATACAACGCACAAATTTCCTCTGCTAAATCTCTACCGAAACCTTCCCTGCGACGACTCTTCTTATTCCCGCGTAGATTTATTTTTGCAACAAAATGACCGTCTGAGATTATGTGTAACTCGGGGTTATAATATAGGCCCGAAATTGATTGGTGAAACACCAATCCAGTGATGTCTTCTTTTCCAAATTTGTGCGATGGAGTGTCCTTGGCAATTGGAAGCAATTCTGCTTCCAAATTAGGATATACCTTAATTCCAGAACCACTCAAAAAATCTGGATTAAGTATGCCGTTGGAATATTCGCGTTGCCACTCCAACCGTTCTTTCTTAATACTACGATCTTCGAAGAACTTAATTAGGCTTAGAATTCCTACCGTTGTTACTGTTAATACGAAATATGTAAAAATCTCAGATAGAAGGTTCAAAACTTCGGAATGATTGGTTTTTTTACCGATAATTATCGGAGCAGTTAGAAAAATTTCCGGTTCATAATCGAAATCCTCATTGCAATATGGACACTCATATGTTCCTTTTGAATCACCGCCAAGGTCTACAGTCTTGAAGCATAAAGGACAATCTACTTCTACCATATTAGAATCTGATTTCTTGATAGGTATAATTCTTGGCCCGACACTACCCAAACCCTTGTGATACCCACGCGTGAGAAACTCACGCGTCGGTACCGTTCCAACAGCCGTAGGTTGGAAGGGGTCCCCCCTGTATAAGAGGAGTTATGTAGTCAATAATAACTCTTATATTGACTACAATAGTAACTATTGTCGGCATAGGAACTGTAGGTGGACTTTTCTGGTCAACACTTTTCGCACTTTGGTCATTTATTAACAGTAGAAAACCAGCAAGAGAAGAATAACCCATGCAAAACCCATTCTTAGGGTGTCTAGTTAGAACGCTAATGTCTGTACACTCTCTTCTACATGCTCCAGTCATACTGCCCCTAGCAGCGGAGGTTGAGGTTGAGAAATGTTCATTTTGAAGCAGTGTTGTCAAAGGTATGGAGATTAACACTCCTTCAAATAAAGATTCAGTTTCAACCGAGTTATGCTAGATGCAAACCTGATGATTTACACCCTAAGTGCTTTGGCTGCTTTCCTGGCACTCATAATAACCACCCGACTGGTTCGAAAAAGGAACAGAAAGCGTGTTAACCCTTGGAAAATAGGAACACCTGCATCCCGAAAAAGATCTGTTTTCAAAGAACGACCTCCACAGCCTAGTGAGGCCCCGCCGGCTCACTTATTCCGTCAACAATAGGGGGCTTGTAAATGAAAACTCCACTTATAATTTCATTGCTACTGTTAAGTGTAGCACTTTCGGGTTGTGTTTCTAGACCTGTAGATTTGCTGGCTAATGAAGATGAAGGATATTCGTTCACTGTGGACACACTCAATCGTAGTGTGGACCGCGGCCCTCAATTCAACCTATCACATTCATTGAAAGAGGGGCCGATGATATTATTGTGGGTTTCAACCGGTTGCTATGGGTGCCATGAGTGGACTGATTTGTTTTTTGGAGGTATTGAAAATGGTACTTTGAGTAACCAATCAATTATCAGCATCCATCGTTATTCTGATTTTGAATCGCTTCAGAAACTGCACACTGTGTACGGGAGTATGAACAACTCCACACATCCAACATCTTGGCCTGTTTTGATTCCCAACGAAGAGACACCTGTAGTTGATGCAAAAACTGGATCAAAAGTGAATGGAGTTACAATTTATGAAGCATTCGAATATCCAGTGACGCCAACACTACAGATTGTCAATCAGCAAGGAGTAATAGTTTGGACTTCAGACCAATATAAACCAACTCAATATTCGTTGAATGCTGTGATTGATGTTCTAAGTGAGTCTTGAACACATGTGTAGCGAACCAAATGTCGGAATCCATAGTTTCGATGGTCTAGGTAGGCTAGCGTCTGTATCTACCCACTGACACCCTCAAACTGTATTTTGAAGTTGAATGGGGTTTCGATGAACCCTTGCAACTTATCCAAAAGAATTAGTGCAGGTTTGTTATCCGAGGGTTATGGCCAAGTGGTGGGAGCATTTGAAGAAAGAATTGCTTCGCCCAATTGATTTGAAAGGCAGAGACCGCGTTCCAGCAATTATGTCCTTCATCATCTTGGCTTATGTCTTCAGGAATGGTTTGGTCTGGTGGGGCTGGTTTCCCATCATTGGATTCTTAATCCTTCATCGACTAATTGACTCACTTTTTGGAGTTAAAACCTGAATATATTATGCGGTAATCCATAAAAAAAGTCTGCGGAATCCCGCACTTTTACTCACTCTGTAAATGCTTTACCCACTTGGTTTTCTCATGGGTAGGGGCTACGCAAGCCCTCAGCACTGCGTTTGAGAATGAGAAACCCATACTCTGCGCAGTGTCCAAACTGAGTGGTTTGTATTTTCATCAGGTGTTAGTCCAAAAGAGCCGCTTCTATTACCTTCTCTTCGAGGATGGGGGTATCCCCAAAGTCTCGCCAAGAAGGCTGGCCCCTGATTTTGGCTGAAGCAGTCTTGGATGCAGAAAGAATGGATGGCAAAAGGAATACAGAAGTCAGGAATGCGAAGCAGATTAGTAACATCATCATGATGAAGAAATTCTCCAACCCAGGGAAGGAAACGAAAAACCCAGCCGCTAGGCCACCCACTGTGGTTACGGTGGTCTCAAAGATGGTTTGACCAGTATGTTCGATGGAGGATTTAATGCCGTTCGGCGTTTCTCCTTCTTCCTTGATTCTGTGCATCACGTGGATTGCATCATCAACTCCGATACCAAATACGATTGTACCGATCATGGCAGTGAATATGTTGACATTGACATCTCCTGATTGCATTAGAAGTGGTTGCCAAAGGATGACCACAGCAACTGGAATCATGGTGATTATTCCAAGCCTTGGTGAGCGGAATACTGCCATTAGAACAAGTGTCAGAATTAGCATCGTCCATAGTGTGGTACTAGTTTGAGTATCGTGAATTCCTTTGTTTATATCCAAAGAGACGGGAAGGCCACCGGTTAATTTGCTAGTACTCGTTCCTACTAAGGTGTTGTTTTCTAGTAAAATGTCATCGATTTGGTCCCTCAATCCACCTGCATAGACGAGGTTAAGATAAGGTTGAACAACGTAGACCAAGCCTTTACCTTCGTTTGAATTTAACAGCATTGAACGGACTTCGTCCGACAATGAATCAAAGATGATATCAACCATATCAGCCCGCCAACCAGCTCGGCCATTAGGGTCAGCATCCATGGCATAAAAGAGGGTGCAGCGGGGATTAGCTTCGGTAATTTCACTGGTCCAACATTCGTCGTGAAGGAACCCCCACATGCTGTCATTGTAGAGTGTGATGCCGGTATTTTCCTCCTCAATTACTACGGGTATTGAGTGTAAGAATGTGATTAAACTAGTTGTTGTAGTATTATTGACATCATTAACGATTTTATTTTCAAGTCGATCCATTTCATCGAGCACAGGCATATCTCTAATTTGAGTGGTGCCATTACTACTGACCCGTTCTGTGGCATCAAAGATGAACATCGAAGTTTGCCCTCCGCCAAATTGTTCGGAATAAGTTGCTAATGTATTGAGTGAGTCGATTCCATCTGGAGCATCGCTAGTGCCAGTTATTGGCTTATCTAATTGGTCCATATTGATTATTCCATAACTTGTAATCGATCCAGTCACCAGTAGGATGAGGAGAAAATGCTTTACTGGGACGTTCCCTACTTTCCCCCACATCGGTGGATTTTCACGCTTATGATAACGCAGAAGCCAAGCCAATGTTGGAACTAATATTATTGAGAAAAACAGAGTGCACATGATTCCAATAACGAGGGTCATTCCTACTGTTCTAATCGGTATGACTGGAACGATTGCGGGCATAATCATAACCGAGAAACCAACGATTGTTGTGAAGGCTGAAAGGAATACTGCAACGCCGGTAGTCCTTGACATTTCGAGTGTTGCTGCCTTGTAAACTTCAACATCCCAGAGGTCTGGTATCGGCTCTTCTGCCAATCCTTGGCGCCTCCTATTGTGGTTGAGTTCTGCTAGTTCGTCTAGTCTTCTACCCCTACATTCTTCGATTCGATTCAACATATGTAGAGAGTAGTCGACTCCTAAACCAATCAATATCGGACCACAAGCAACGATCATCGGTGTCAGGGTAATGTCTAGCAATACGGTTGTACCAAAGGTTACTGCCAAGGCCATGCCGATTGGCAGGCCGGTTATGGCAACTACTTTCAGACTGCGGTGAAGGGCAGTAATAATCAGTATAACGATGACAATTGAGATTGGCATCATAGCCTTGAGGTCTTCAAATATCGCAGATGAAACATCTTGCAATACTTTGGTCAATCCAGTTTGTTGAAAACTTGTACCGCTTGGTTCATTTAACATCCACACTGGGCGGTTTTCAGGATCTATCATTTTGTCTATATGGGCAAAAAACTCCTCGAAATCATCCCATTCTCCAGTAATATTCATTTCGTGATGAAGCCCAATTACGATAACAGCGGTGTCCCATATCCCATCGCCATTGGTATCTTGAGCAAGGCTTGCTAAAGAACCACTCAACCTTTCGACGATTTCATCGACCCTATCTTGGTCATCTGGGATGCTATATGCTCCACCTGTGCCAGATTGGTCTACTCTTTCGGCACAGCCAATATTTAGGGTGATTCTCTCCTGCAGAACTTGGTCGCAAAAGGCAGTGTTAAATCGAGAATCTGTACTATTTACTTCTTTGATTACTTGAGAGGGGGAGATGACCCAAAGGATCCCATCGTTTACTCCACGGTCGGATTTATCCCAGTCCAAGCCACGTTGCATGGTTCCATTTTCGATATTTCCATCATCTCCTTCTAACCAAGAGATTTCTTTTAGGACCCGAACATCAGTTACATTGTAACCTTGTTCATCTCCCAAGCGGGCATTACTTGTTTGAATGTAAATCAAGCCAATATCAGTCGACCATTCTTCTCTAACTTCTAGGAGTAAGCCAGTGGAATCGGCTCCATCAGGAAGGAAAACTTCGAGGTCATCTTCTATTTGGTCTTGGAATGAAGCCCCCATATTGGCAAACCACGCGGTCATAAGGAGCATCAATATCAAGGTTATTTTTGGAGCTTCAAGAAGACCGGAGTATAGTCGTTCTAACCCATCCTCGAGTGATTCACCGACCTTTTTACTGAAATGCTCAACTCTTACCCTTGCTGATTCAATAGATTGTTTAAGCGAAGATGCGCCAGATGGTGCGGCTGCGCTCATGGCACTTCGTGCTCAATTGCCGTCAAGAACCTACCTTCAGCATCTGCACCCAACATTGAGATTCCGACCTGTCAACTTACCTTCAGCATCCGCATCCAACATTGAGATTCCGACCTGTCAACTTACCTTCAGCATCCGCACCCAACATTGAGATTCCGACCTGTTAAGAATCGTCCGAGTATTTCGGACTTAGAGGAACAGAAAGGCTGCAACTTGTCAGATGACTTAGTCCATGCCAAATTCACGAACGATTAGTAGCCTCATGAAAGTACGAGCACTCTGAAGTACGACTCCGGTTGCTATCAGAGCCAAACCAAGTACACCTACCCAAATGGCTGAGAGTCCTGCACCTACTGTGAAGTGTGTGTATTCACTCACTTGATTGACGGCTTTCATTCCCATGGCTGCACCAGCTAGTAAGAGAGAAACCCCTGGGAGTCCAAGAACCAGTAATGGCTTCTTCTGAGAGAGGGTAATCAGGGCGTAAATAAAGACTACAAATCCATGAGATACCGGTGTGTAAGATGACCCCTTTGGCACATCATAGCGAATAATAGTTGGAACTTCTTTGACAGTGAGTTCTTTTTCTTTGGCATCTTCAAGCAATTCTAATGATAATTCCATTCCCTCGCTGTCAAATCGAAGCCGTTGCAGAGCCAAGCGTGAGAATGCCCTAAAACCCGATTGAGTATCATTGATCCCTAATTCACTTGAAAGATTAGAAGCAGCAGTTATCACTTTGATTCCTAGTTTACGGTAGGCGGGCATCGAGATACCATCACCGCCTTCCACGAATCTTGAACCGATGACCACATCTGCATCACCATCACGTATTGGTTTAACCAAGCGAGGTATGTCTTCTGGAGCGTGTTGTCCATCAGCGTCGAGAACAATTAACACGTCAGCATCTAATTCAATCGCTCGATGGAAAATAGACTTCAATGCGCCACCATAGCCCCTGTTGAAACGGTGGCGGATGACTTCAGCCCCTAGACGGGTGGCGATCGAGGCACAACTATCAGAGGAACCATCATCGACGCAGATGATATTGTCGACGTGGTCACCAACCTGTAGGACGATGGTTCCAATTGTTTCCTCCTCATTGTACATAGGGAGGCCAGCGAGAATGCTAAATTCATCGCCCGAGGTCTTCTCCATCGATTTCCTCCCGCGCCGCGCCCTGTTTAATGCTTTATCCGACATTTCACTTCGCACGCGGGTTTGAGCCTCGACCGCCGTTTCGTGCTACTGCTTAGTTATTTACTCAGGCAGTAGGTGGCTGATGGTGGTTACAGAGCGCTCTCCGTCCATTACGCGGCGTAGTGCCGCCATGCTGATGACTAGAGGGACGTATGATTGTCCGTCACTGGTGGTGTAGGTGTTGCAATCGCTAAAGGCACTGGTGTTTACTGAAACCTTCAGGGCTCCACCGGCGTTACTCTTGCGGACATATCCTACTAGCAAGGAAGGGCTCTTCCCTGCGTTTTGTCCATCTTCTTCGTTCTTGGGCTTGTTTTGTTGTTTTCCGTTTTGCATTTTCTTCACATCATTAGTGCATTTTGCTTTACCAACACTGCACCACTTCGCTGGCAATTTTGTCGCTTTCCGTCTAAGTAATAATAGAACACGGTGAAGTTTGACTCAAAATAATTTGAAAAGTGGCATGTCGTAGTGTCGCAAATGTCAAATCACTAGCGAGATTCGCCGCTAGTGAATAAGATGCGTTCATTGATTACAGGCGGCGCCGGATTCATCGGTTCTCACCTTGCAGACAAGTTGCTATCAAATGGCCATCAAGTTAGGGTTTATGACAACCTCTCGAGTGGAAAGGAAGAGTTTCTCCACCATCACGGTGAGAATATAGAATTGGTAGTTGGAGATCTATTAGACCTTGAAAGTTTAACTATGGCAATGCAAGATGTCGATATGGTTTGGCATTTAGCTGCTAACCCAGACATCCGCTTAGGTACAAGAGTAACTGACACCGACCTTAAGCAAGGTACAGTAGCAACTTACAATGTTGTAGAAGCAATGCGTTTAACTGGAGTAAAAAACATCGCCTTTGCCTCTTCATCAGTCGTTTATGGGGAAGCTAAAGTAATGCCTACTCCTGAAGATTATGCACCATTATTCCCGATTTCCCTATATGGGGCCAGTAAATTAGCAGGTGAAGCATTACTAACATCTTGGGTTGGTACTTTTGGCCTCAAGTGTTGGATATTCCGATTCGCAAATATCGTTGGAGCAAGGGGGACACATGGAGTCATATTCGACTTCATCCACAAATTGAAGGCAGACCCTAAGCGCTTAGAAGTTCTCGGAAATGGCCGGCAAGAGAAATCATACATGGAGGTAGAGGACTGTGCTATGGCGATGATTCATATTGTTGAAGGACAAGATGAGGACATTAATTGTTTCAATCTCGGCTCCGGTGATACTTGCTCAGTTCGCCGAATTGCCGAAATCGTCGTCGAAGAAAGTGGTTTGCAAAATGTCAGCATAGAATATACTGGAGGCGACAGAGGTTGGGCGGGAGATGTTCCTAAGGCCATGCTTGCAGTTGACAGATTATTAAATACAGGTTTTACTCCATCATTTGATAGTGAGGCCTCAATACGCCATACAGTACGTCGTCTTATAGAAGAAATTGGTCTCTAAGGAAGTGGGAAAATGAAGTTTAATGAATTAGCGAAAACAACGAGAGCAGAAAGCGATAGCAGGATGGGCAGTATGCTACTTGTCTCAGGAGTATTTTTTATTGCCGTTATTCTGGTATTTTCTACAACTGATGCTATTCCAATCGGAGTCGATGAAGGTGAAATGCCACCCAATATAAAGGGCAAATCTCATGTTGCATTGGCAGGAGATGTGTGGAATGACTTTGACCTTTATTCCTTATTCCAATCAAATTGGACAGAAGGAGATTACAATGCCACCTGGTTTGTTGTAGAATTCATGTCAACTGATTGTCCAATTTGCATGACATATTCTGACGAGATTGAAGAATTATCAGAATATTGGTTTGGGAGAGTCCAGTTTATCGCTGTAGCAGTTGATTTCAAATTTAATGAGGAATTCACCTCAACCCCTGAGGAAATAATCGCTTTTCAGGAAAAGAATGACTTTGAGGGCTGTAATCATGGCAAAGGAAATTGCAACACAAGAGATGGTGGACCTCACAACAAAGTTCTCTATGTCGATGATAGAGATGCATCTTCGATGAGTGATTGGGGGGTTCAGGGAACGCCAACTTCCTATATTCTCTCGCCAAATGGGATAGTAGTCTGGAACCAGCGTAACAACCAAGGTCAAGATTTGATTGAGGGTCTGGTAGAAATCGTTCCAACAGATGGTATGGGCGGTGGTGCTTGATGGTTGACACCAATTTACTACTAGCTGGCCATGCACTGATAATTCTAGGCGGGGTTTTCATCGCCTTTTCAAATAAATTCCTTTCGAGCCAAAGGGATAGATTGCTCGCAGGCCTCTCTTTAGTCATTTTAGGTGGCTTCACAGTCAGCACTCACACATGGTGGTTTCACAATAAATATCATGAGTTAGGAGGGGATATCGGTTGTTCTGCATTTGGCTCCTTTAGTTGTGGCGATGTGTTGGCCAATTCCGAGTGGAATACAGTGCCAATGCTGGGAATACCGTGGGGTTTGATGGGTATGTTTGCATTCTCCTTACTCGGGTTTTTGACTCTAAGTGTTCGTAAGGATCACAATGCAAAATGGGTTAAGACATACCTCGATATCGGTTATGTTGCATCTGGTTTTGGAATACTAATCGCGTTATACCTACTTTACGTCGAAATTATACCACTGGAAATGACCTTCTGCCAATATTGTAGCGTTGCACACCTTGCAGACATTATCGCTTTCGTTATGTTTATGAAAATAAGGAAATTACAGGGTACTGATCAATGGGACCCCGTGGCATCACAGGATGCAAAGGATGCCAAAGCCAAGGATATCAAGAGGGCGCAGCGCAAGAAGAATAGTGGCTTTGTCAAACCAACTACACGAGATGAGTAAGAATGAACCAAAAGTCCCTCGGCGGAATTTTGTTAATTCTTGGAGCTGTATTAATCGGTGTAATTATTTCTATAATTCTTAGTCCTGATGAACAAGTAAAAATCGAGAGCGAGCACGATGGAGGATATTCTGGATTTGATTATGATTTAGCCCATCAATGCCTCGATGACCATAGCCAAGTTGGCGCCCATTTCCATCCTTCTTTGACCATAAAGATAGATGGGGATGAAGTTTTGATTCCGACAAACACGGGAATCGCTACCGATGAATGCGATGGAATGCACTTCGTACATACGCATGATGATTCAGGAAAGTTACATGTCGAAACTCCCGAACCTAAAGAGGTTAAACTGGGTGTTTTCTTCCAGATTTGGGATGTATATTTTGCAGAAGATGGAATCAGCACCCACCGAGTTAACGATACTCACGAGATGGTGATGTCTGTTGATGGAGCCGTCGTAGAATCATATGGCGAGCATGTATTATCCGATGGTCAGCAAATTCTTATTGAATATATCAAGAAGTCTTAGGGCTGAAACATTGTACTCATGTCGAAGTCTAGGGTTTTAGAATGAGTTTCAACCGGTTCAATTCTGATGACGGTTACATCAATTCTTTCGACATGGCTATATTCAACGCGTAATTCTTCGAATAATGTCGCCTGAACGGATTTGATATCCTTTCCTTTCAATATTGAGAGGTGATGATATGAGATATTCTCGATATCTACGCGGTATTCAACTACCCACTCTCGTTCTGGTTGCTCTTGTTGCTTGGTTCCGTGTTCCCAATGACCTTCCATTATACATGGACTATACTTGCTAGGTTATCAATGCCATGGTGCTCCTGCATCAAACAATAAGACATTGGTTTCAAGAGGGAGGATGACAAGAGGAGTGCAGACGCAGGTTTAATCCTTCTTTTTCATGGGAAATGCAAGATAAATACCAAATGCTCCAACAATTGCCAATAACCAAACCCAAGAACTATCATCAGCATCCGGAGCGTTGTCGATTTCAAGGCTTGAAATAACAGCTAAAGGATAAGATGAATCACTTCTTTCATGGATTATTACCCAAAATACATCGTCTTCCAAAATATCATCATTGATTAATCGCAGATTTACTGAGTTTTGGGTGAATTCTGATTGAAGTAGATTCCACCCAATTCCACCTTCTTCGGTGGATTGGTTGTCAAGGTCTATTGAAAATGAATTTAATAATACATTATGAAATTGGGTTTGACTATTTGATGCTGCACCTTTTCGCAATGTTATTGATTCTTCAACTAACATAATTGTCAATCTACTGCCATTTCTCTCTTCTTGACTGCTTGTTAATTCAATATCCATCCCTTCAGTAGTGGGGCTCATCGCTAATTCACTGCTACTCGCTCGACTAGATTCGCTCTTCATCACCTGACGTGATAGAGAAGACATATCGATGACACCTTCTCCATAGAAAGCCCCATTTAGCCAAAACGCAGGTGTACCGTTGGCCTCATTTGCATTGATATGAGCAGCTCTCAAATTCATTGCCATATTATTGAGTGGATCACCTTCGGGGTGAATCGTTATGGTAATCAGGCGACTTGCATGAACTTGTTGTAATTCCACAACCTGTGGGTCGATTATGACACAATAATCACACCAAGTAGCCGTCAATTCCTCAACAAGCACTTTGCTTCCTTTGTATTCCTCATTCGAAGATGCATGACTAGAACTAGGAATTGCTGCTAATAATAGCAGCAGAATAAGCATCCACGACTTCGCTGCCACGACCATTCCAACATGTACCTACCAATGAATATATGTCTGAATGGCGCCGCCATGTGTTTGATATCATGTCAGATAGGTGGGTGCAGGACCATCAACGCGACTCTTGGCGCCGTAAGGCTGTTGCAGAGGGGTATCGGGCCCGTTCAGCCTTCAAGTTGAAACAAATCCAAGCCCGTTTCGAGATCATGGAAGAAGGGGATGTTGTTCTCGATGTTGGCGCCCATCCTGGAGGCTGGACCCAAGTTGCGGTTGAAGAAGTCGGAGAACAGGGAGTCGTCATCGGAGTTGATCTTGTGTCATCAAAACCCGTTGATGGTGCTCAATTATTAGTTGGGGATATTACCCACCCTCAAACTCAAGATAGAATTCTTGACTTGCTAGATGGAAAACCAATCAATGCAGTCATCTCAGATATATCTCCCGATATTACAGGGCGTTGGGAGATGGACCAAGCCATTGCAATAGACCTTGTAGCCAAAGTTTTCGATTTTGCTTTGCCCTTATTGTGTGCTGGTGGAAAGTTCATCACGAAGTTATTCCAAGGCGTTGGAGTGGACGATTTGATTAAGAGCGTGAAACCATACTTCTCCAAAGTCAAGCGATTCTCACCAGAAGCAAGCCGCAATTCCTCAAGTGAAGTCTACCTAGTCTGCCTTAATCACAAACCATGGTTAGCAGGAAGAGACGGTCCTGATATCACTGGGAAAATGGAGATTGCATTCAATGATAGCGAAGAGGAAGAAGAGATTCAAACGGTAGCAACTGGATTTAGAGTAGTAAGAAGGAATACGGAATCAGAATAGACGACTTAATAGTGAAAGAATAAATGCACAGAGTTTCATGACCATCGATGCAAGAACCAAAGCAATATTGAAGCACGCCGGAGTGAATAGGAGCATTTCACCTGCTAAGAAATTCAAAACCCCTCCCCCTACTCCTAATCCAAGGACTTCTATTCAATCACTTGTGGCTGAAAGGCCATTCGCCAGAGTAGAAATAGTCATCTTGAGAAAATACCCTCGCAGATATGTTAGCAATCAACGTTATACTGGTTATGTTGCGGCTGCTTGTGGGAGAGATGAAACTGGATTTGTCGGCCTTGTTTTATGGGGCGAACAAGTTGATGAGGTTAGGGTTGGAGACCTTGTCAGAATCGAAGCAGGCTGGGCAAGACGTCATGCCGGAGATATGATTATCAGTAGTGGGAGAAACGGTAGACTATCTATCATTGAAGCCTAATTCCTTAGGTTCTCATTTGAGCAATCATAAAGAGGGGGACCGTTTGGGCCAAACGCCCGAGGCTACTATCATGAGTGAGCGCGCAACCGTCTGTACAGCATCAGGAGTACCATTGGTCGATTCGGCCAGTACTTCATTCCCATGTCCACAATGTAGCCATGCAATTGGCCGCAGCCCACGTTGCCGCAATCAAGCGGTTGCTTGGATTTGTCCAGAATGTGGCTTCCAAGGGCCCTGAGGCGATTTTCCATGGGATTAGTTGCAATAACATACAAGATAATGGGAGCCGATGGAGATACCGACATCGAGGCTGTTGCCGATAGAGTTCGAGGATTGGCTGATGATGTCTTCGACATCCAAGCAGTTGAGTTGAAGCCCTTGGCTTTTGGTCTTCGTTTCATTCAACTTCACGTCGTTATGGACGATGGTGAAGGATTGGTTGATTCCTTTGAAGGCAAGGTCAAAGGTGTTGGCGATGTTGGGGAAGTTGAAGTCCTCGAAATTGGCTTGCTCTGATAAAATCAGAAAACACTTGTTTCTACATACTAGTTGCACAGTAACTTGTTGCACAATTTTGCTTGTTGCGTTATGATGCATGCTGCTCAGAGTTGTCTAATTGGAACCCGCATGAACTCTTTCAACAGAGTGGTTGCATAGGTCCCACTTGGCAAGGTGAATCTAAACCTCAAACAAGCACCTTCTGGATGCCAACGACTTCCCTCTTGTGGTCCTTCACCCCAACGCTTATCCAAAGTTTCTGGATCTGCCTTTGGCACTGTATCAATGACTAATTCCCTAAAGGTGGAGACCAATGGTCTTCTTGCACCTCTGCTGGATAATCTTGGAATGGATTTTACTTTCCATGTAAAGTTTTGAAGTTCCAAGTCTTCCATGGCCTTTTGTGCATGAGGACCTAAGTTCTCACTTTCAGAGCCAGGTAAGACTCCTGTCGGCACAAGCCTACCCATCTGACAATTACGTTGTAGTCTTGGTAATGTACTTTCATTCGCCAAAACCATACGCTTGCTCTCAAGACTACCTGATTCATCCACCGGCCCAACGACGTCTCCGAGAATGGGGATTGTAATTGGCTGATTATCCTTGATTCTGTTTTGTAATAAGTGATTGAAAACGAGAGATTGAAGTGCATGAATCCCCAATAGTTGCAGGGATTTTGGCATTTTGGTAAAGGCTCCAATGTAGTCTTCAGGGTTTTTGATAAGGTGGTGAAGCATTTCCTTTTCCCATCCAAGATGCTTTGGAGCTAATTCGATGGCGGCTTCAGCATCCTCATGTTCCCGCCAATGGCTGCGGAATTTTTCTACTTCCTCACTTTCACTTTGGCCTTCAAAGCCAATGTATGCTGAAACCGCGCCTGCGACATCATCTTTGACAAGAAACCTGCCGAATTCTGGTGTTACTGGGCGATTGGCTCCGAATCTTTGAGGCCCGATGAAGTTGGGGAATCTACCCTTTCCAAGCATTTCTTCTAGTGAATCCTTGATATAATCAACTTGCTCAAGTGCTTCATTTTCCGACATTGGGCTGCCATCTTGGTGTGCACAACCGCGTACAATTATGGTGAAGCGATTACCTCGATGACTGCCGAATCCGAGTTTTTGGTGCGTCCTTCCCAATATGTCTATTTCTACATCCTTAAGGTCGACTGATGCAACGTTCTTGACATGGGTGTCGATAACGAAGAGTTGTTTGGTGATAGCCTTCTTGTCCTTTGTTCCGGCAAACCAGATCCGGTTGCTGGAAATTCGCAGGCGCTTTGCTAATTGTTTAACAAATCTATTTGTTTCCCAATTTGTCAAGGTTATCCTTGCGAGGGTGAATCTACCTTTGTTATCGGTTGAAACGGATTTAGACTCTTCATCAACGCGAAAATCGCTAACACGCATTTTGAGCATGCCGCCGATGCCTTTGCTTTCAACGGTATAGCCGCTAAGTCCCATACCCTCAGCAAGTGGGTCAGCCATGCCACCCACCTACTCAAATGGTGGTGCTGGAGAAATCTTTAGCCAAGTCTGAGCATAGGTCTTTTAGCAATTTTTCAGCGGAGGTATTGCCCTTAGTTCTCAAGTAAAGTTCTGGCTCATCTAGGTCAGGGTGCCCTGGGAAGTAGTTTGCATAATCCACATTCTTGTGGTCATTGCAGCGCTGACGGAATAGTTGTAGAGAGGTGTGGCTTTCACCAATGAAGCGTATTCGCAGTTCATTTTTCTCGCGGAGAAGGACCTTGATTGGCATGTTAATCGATTCGCCGAACTAAGAGGTCTGTTTGAACCTTGTGTAAGCAGCGATGTTGCCCCCCCCTCCTTTCAATACCCCTGTAAGGGGCACTGTCGGCCCTTTCCATTATCAACCCCACCTTGCTGCGATGCTCATGCAGGAGGAGCGACCTGCTTGGTTAGAAAAGGCGGGAAAGCACTTTGAGAGGGCCTCGTGGCCGATTTTAGCCGCTTCCACTGTAGTCACAATTATTCTTCTTTTACAATTAGTTCCAGACCTTCCGTCCTTCCACACGGATTTAGCTGAATTTTCACCTGATGGTGATGCTTCAAACTCCAAGGAAAGGATGGAAGAATATTTCCCTAGCGAATCCCGTCCCGTTTTTATCCATGTTGAGGCTGATAATGGTGACAATATTTTGGCCATTGAAAATATACAATTGATGCATAGCCACTTGCAGGTGATTCGCAATCTTTCTGAAAACCATCAAGATCTCATCGTCAATGAAATCGCTGCTCCAGGGATAATTGAAACTGCCCTCACCGAAGAAGGAGATGGCACATTAATTTCAGAATTAACAAATTGGACACATTTGTTAGATTTAGTGGTGGGCTCTGATGTCGATTGCCTTAGTTCCCGAGATGACCAATTGGACTCGGTAGCTGCTTTTGCTCGTGACTCTTTATTGCATCGAGACCTATCTTATAGCAAGGTTTGTGATTATCTCGACGATAGTTCTGGAGAAGGTACCCCAAGCGCTACTTCTACGCTTTGGGTTTTGGAAATTGACCCTTCTTTGGAAGTGAGTGAGAGGCAGGTTAAGCAAGACCTACTACGTCAAGAATTTGCCAATCTATCTGCTGGGTCAGGATTAACTTACTCGGTGGTTTCTTTAGATTTAATTTCATATGATATCGATGCTGGTACTTTCGATAATCTGGTATTGTTAGTCATCCTTTCAACCTTGGTTGTAGTGGTTGTTTTGGCCATAGCATTCCGCTCAAAGCGCGGAGTCGCCTTTCCACTCGTTGGATTGTCCTGTGCGATGATTTGGACCTATGGTTTATTGGCGGCGATGGATGTTTCATTCTCTGCCTTGGAAGTTGCTGTGGCCCCTCTAATTCTTGGCCTAGGTATTGATTACTCCATCCATCTTCAACGTCGTTATGAAGCATACCGAGGCCAAGGCCTCGATGCTGCACAGTCTTGGTTGCTTTCTTGCAACCGCCTTTCAGTTGCTTTGTCTTTGGCAGTGTTAACTACAGTTGCTGCCTTTTTATCAAACATTTTGTCGGACTTGCCACCAGTACGTACTTTTGGTTTGGCTTTGGCCTTTGGTGTAGTATCTGCTTTCATTGTATCAACAGTTGTAGTAGGTGCAATGCATGTTGTCATGAATCGTAGTGGCGGGGAAAGGGTTCACAGAGCGCCATTACAATTCCCAAGGGCTGTTGAGCGCGTTCTTGGAGTTCAGAAGCGCCAACAAGCGGCAGTATTGATTACTGCAGTCATAATTTCTTTCGCCTCTCTGCTCAGCGCAGCAAGCCTTGAAACAGAGTTTGACTTGACTGATTTCCTCGATGATGAGATGCCCATTATGCAAGTACGTGGAGAATTACAAGATGCATATATTGCATCTGGCTGGAAACCAGTCTACTTGTTTTGGGAACCAATTGATGGACAACAGAACATCCCAGATGGAAATGATTTGCTAATCCAACTCGATGCCTTGGATAATCGACTTGGCCATATCCATGGAGTTGTCGGCGTCGAACGCTCATCAGACCACCCAGCCTACGAAGGAATATACACAGTGCTTAGGGATAAGGTACAGCGGGATTCAGATTTTGGAGAGCGTCATAACCTCGTGATGTATGGGCAATCTTTGGTCAGAGATGATGTTGAAAAGGGAATAGACCTTTCAGACGCTTTAGTAGAATTAAGTACTGATGAAGGAGTTAGCGACCCACTTTCTGGCAGAACCTGGTCTGAGCGTATCGAAGTCGTTGTTCACATAGAAGATGGCGAAATATCTTACTTGAGGATGGAAATCAGAGTTATTGCCAGTACCAGCGCCCAGAGTAGCAATATCATTGAGGAGATTGAACAACAACTTGGTTCAACAGATAATAGCGGAACAATCCGAAATGCTCTATCAAATACTGCTGTAATCACTGTGACCGGTGACCTTGTTATGCTTGAATCGGTGTTGAAAGGATTGAATGATTCTCAAGTTGAGTCAACGGCCATCAGTCTTGGAGTTTCATTTGCAGTTCTGTTCCTACTTACACGTCGCATAATGCCAGCGATGTTGACCCTTGCACCAGTTGCGTTGGCGACTCTTTGGGTAGTTGGTTCGATGGTTATTTTTGGTTTGAATTGGAATGTGTTAACTGTTATGGTGACTGCCTTGACGATTGGAATAGGAATAGATTACTCGATCCACATCTGGCGCCGGTTTGAGATTGAATGCGCTGAGGGTGATGACCCTTGGGAAGCGATGAAGAGGACTTTGGGAACTACCGGCGTTGCCCTTGCTCTTTCTTCGGGGACCACGATGTGTGGATTCATGGTCTTGTTATTATCTCCAATGCCGGTGATTAGAGACTTTGGTTTGGTTACCTCATTGACAGTTTTATTCTCATTCATCTTATCTGTCATGGTGCTTCCAATCTTGCTTGTAATGAGTGCTTCAAAAGGCACCGAAACTTCAGTCTCGCAATGATTCTATCAGTGGTTTAACTGCAATTCCTTGCTCTCTGGCTACCAAGGCTAAGCAGAACCAATCTTCTACACAACCTAGGGCCCTTTTTTTACGTTTGGCTCGTCGTAAAACTTCTTCTTTAACCAACCCTGTAATATCGGCAATTATATCCACAGGCTGTTTTTTAATATCGTCAAGAATAGGTGATTTAGCAGTTGTTTTCACACTCTCTTGAATGTTTTCATTGGGCATTCTAAATGGTGGTGGATGGAGTAGGATACTTGGCCTTGGGAACCAACCTAAGGGTGCTGAAATATTCCTTAAAGTAGGGTTTGGTGATAATCCATTCTCCTCTTTTTTCAACCAATGAGATTCTAATAATTGTTCGACAGCAGCTTCGGCTTCATCCGGTTTCAACCACTGAAGGTCAAGGCTCCAAGAACGAGCTATAGCCTCTCTGCTGAGTGTTTTGTCTACCCCCCTCCAAGTTAAAGCCAATACCCTAATGATATCATCTGCTGCTTTATCGGACATTAGGCTCAGACAAACTGTGATGGCAAGCCACTTTCAAGTCTTGCATTACCATTCTTCAACGTGCATGGCAACGATTGGATTATTCTCATAGCGCAAGCGCAACCATGCTTGGTAGATTTCATCAATCTCAGAAAATTCCCCAGCTAATGTTGGGATACGGTTATTGAATTTCTTTTGGAAGGAATTACTATTTCTACCTAATTCTCTTTGAATTTCTCGCAGACCAAAGTAATCTCCCCTCTCAACACTGCGGACTAAATATCGAAAAGCATCTCCTAAACCTGCACCTCTTATTCTGTCATGAACTATTAGGGCACGCTCTACGACGGATGGGACATTTCCAAGTGATACTTCAGTGCGTAATTTATTGAGGATTCGATTAACACCATCCTCATCAGACAAGAAATCAGGAATACGCTCATCTTTGTTGGTCATTTCTACAATGCCCTTATTTGAGACACCAGGATATTTACGGATTAATTGATAGACAGCGCGCAATTCTGATGAAATTTTCATCTTATGCCCGAAGCGCCGATTTGGCATGTAAATTGAGAGGCGGTCCCTATTGTTTAACCCCATGGTGCAAATCCTTTGTGGAATAACTAATGAACACAAAAGCCAACGCCCCATTCATGCCAGACAGCAAATGGTCGCGTTTTGTCTTATCTGGTGATAGGCTACTGCCCAGTAGCATCAGCATTTCTGACAAGCGTCTTTTACGACTTGATGTAATGCTGGAAATTCGCAGGAAAGAGGGTCAAACTTTGCCAATTTCAGCTCTCAAGACTTTGGGACGCAATTGTTCACAGTTATTGGTTGACCCTCATACTGATAATCATCAAGAGTTAATAGATTGTATAATGATGGGTTCTTCTCTTGTCTGCATCGACCATCGGGCTCAATTCAAAGAATTACAATCCGCTCATGCTACAAGTCAGAATATTGTCGTGAAGTTAGAGTTAAATTCGGAGATGCTCGAAAACCCAGAAGACCATTTGGAGAGATTGAAAACATTATCAGATATGGTTGGTGAATTGATTATGGTGAAAACACGTCAACCAGGTATTCTTGAGGAATGGTGGATAGACTTACCTCGTTCTATTCGTTCTTCATGGCGTTGGATTATGGCTCCTGCAGAGGGTGAAAAATTGCCTTTGAAGAATAACAGTAGGATTCATTCTTGGGCTCTGAGCGGGGATTTATTTTTATCCGATCTGTAAAGGTTCTAATTCGTCAGAGTGAGAACTCAGGATAAACGAGTAAATCCACCTTCATCATCCTGCTTCCAGCGCCCACAATCAGGACCAATAAACCATGACCCTTCTTCGTCATATTCGTATTCCCCAGCCCAAACTAAACCTTCCCAATCAGCGACTCTTGTACCAACAAGTGGAATTGATTTATCATTCTTTGAGGGTTCTGGGGCTTTCAGACTATCTAATGCAGCCAAGGCACTAACAGATACTTCTGTAGGAACAGTCATTGGTACATGGGCAGGTTTTGCTGCACTTGTCGGCAGAGGATCAGATATATTGACCAACTCTTTTTCTTCTTCAATGAATAGCTTTTCTTCCTTACGAGGTAATCTTCTAATTAAGAAAATAATCACTAGTAGAATAACTATCACCCCGCCTCCATACATTGTAGGTTCAGCAATTTGAGATAGGAAAGCCTCCGGTTTTGCAGTCATTTCTACTTCAATGCTAATGCTATTATCTTCTTCATTAAGTTCTGGTAAATGGTCATCAGGGTCAACACTTGCAGTTAATATCCAATCTCCGATCTGTTTTGGCCACAAATCAATGGTCAATGTCCAAATGCCATTTTCTACTAATCCATGAGTCTTAGTTTCACTCCACCCCATCAAGACTTGACCATCGGGAGAGGTCATCGTTATGTTGAGTGTGATTGGCTGGTCTACGCTTTCTCCTAGATTATCGACCTTTAGAGAGACACGAAATTTATCCCCTATGACAATTAAATCTGAATCGCTAGTGAAAGTAGTCATTCTCAAGTCAGGTCCAGTGCTTGTTAATTCCAATTCCAACCAAGGCGTAGTGTTGGAATTAACTCCCGATTCACTGGAGATTTCTCTACCGGCAGCATCATTCCCGCTAAGCCAACAAGCCATAATTGAATCACTAGGTAAGTCACTAGGACGCCCGAGTCCACTCATATTGAATTTGAATGAGTAAATACTCCTATCGCTTAATACTCCAACCGGTGGGAGAGTTAGAGAGATAGCAGGCCAGTCAAGTCCATTACCCCGAACTTGACACCACGCGGTAATCGAATTCTCAAATTCGATATCATCCCTAACACTGGCAGTTACTACTACCTCGTTGAGGTGGTAGCGGCTTGGAAGATTATGTTCAGCTGGTGTGAGTAGAAGTGGGTCTTGGTCATCAACATGGATCAAAATTGGCCCTAACTCTCCTAGAGTTTGCCAGCCCATTTCATCGAATATTGTCAGTTTTAATTCACCAGTACCGGCTCTTGGTGGGTCAAGAATTAGCGTGTCCATGCTCCCGTTGACTAATTCAACGGCTTGTTCTCCACTCCATTGTTCACCATTTATTGTCCCATCCCATCTCAATAATACCAGTCCATCCATTGCTAATCCGGATTGCCCATGGTTGATGTTGGCTGTTACTCGCATTTCATCTCCCATTGCAAGGTAATGGCCATCTTCAATCTCACCTTGCAGATTTCCTTCAATATCAGTAAAATTGAAATTACTGAGAACCAAATCAGTTGTCAAGAACCATTGATTTTCTAATGCAAATTGCGCTGTGCCGTCGATGTCAAAAATAACGATATCTAACGCACCGATTGAAACCTCATTGGGGTTGATTCTCCAGGTAGGTGCAAAAAAGATTTCAAGGACCAGATTTCCAGTAATAGTACTGCTTGAGCATGAGATGCTATCACTGATTATTCTCTCATCCATGGCGGAGCATCCTCGTCCATCTGACAACCATCTAATTCCCATTTCTTCCTCTCCCCCGAGCAATAATTTAATTTTATCAATATCCTCAATATCATTTGCATCGCTGACTTCGATTGCCCAACCCGCTACCACCCCTGGCTCCATCCTCATGCCCTGTCCTAATACTTCAGTTCCAATTATGGTGATAGATTCCAATACCCCGTTTTGTGCCTCCCTTGTTTGCCAAGATAGGAATGGATTATCTTCACCATTATCATCGAATGGATGAGCCACCACGTCAAGACCGCTCAGCCAAACTTGCACATTGCCATGGTCGGAATTTGCACTATCATTAATAGTGAAATTTAGATACCATAATGAGCCTTGGTTTTGGGCATTAAAAGTCGTTATTACCATTTCTTCAGATTGGGATTGGCCATCCATCGGGCTTCCATTCTTGCCATCATCAACCGCTTCGACCCAAGTCAGCAATTCTAGACTGGGAACATTTAGACCTCCAGAATCCCAAAGTGTTATCGAGGCTTGTCTGTTAATTTGAGAATTGATATAAGCGCCATTTTCAGGGATGGTTGAAATTAAAATTGGTCCATCATCATCAACAATAACTGTCATTGGATCATGTCCGCTTGTTATGTTGTAAGTAAGTGATGACCTTGCCCTAGCAGTAATTTCAAGACTTCCATTTAGACTTTGATTTAGGGTGTATGAATGCTGTTTTGATGTTGCCATATCAAGCCAATCTGTAGTTTCATTCCACCAACTTGTTTGACCTTCGGAATTAGTACTAGTCAATTTTAGTTCAAGTCTTGATTCAAGATCCACCCCACTGTGGTTTTGCATTGTCGAGGGGAAAAATGGATTTACCTTGACTAGTAGTTCAGCCCCTTCAGAAACCACTCCGCCCTCCACCATCTCCACTAATTGCTCTTGCCCATTCCAGCGGCTAGACAATGACTCTATGGTGACCTCTAATTCATTGTCCAATTCGATAATATTACTGAGAACGTGCTCGATTGTTATTCCTGAATGTGGTACACTTTTGGCGCCGAAACGCAATTTATCATCTGGGATTCCATCAGCCAAGGTGATATTCCACTGGATTTTACGTTCTCCATTTGAAGCTGAAACTAATTCAACCGTATAACCTCCAATTAGGCCAAATCCATCTTCAATTACTATATCCCCCAATTCTGGATCTCTGCTGATACTCGCTACAGTTTGGCTAGGCTGGTTGCCATCGGTGGTAGATATCCACAGCACATCTAGGGCAGTACCATTGGTTATGTGATGACCTGTGATGATGGGGATTGCTTCGTTAGAAGAATGTACAATCGCCGGAGGTGCTTGGTAAAACCCTGCATGGTCGACATCCAAAGTTATATTGTTGATATCAGGAGTTGTCCAATTCATCATTTCTGTAGTTTTCATCCGCACACGGTATTCTAAATGATTTGCATTGGTGAGGGAAAGAATGCTATCAGTACTCGGATACCAACTAGAAACTGTACCATCTGGGCCGCTCCACATGGTTGATCCAAGGCTTGCTGCAACCATATGGCTGCGAATTTGAGTGTCGACAGAGGTGCCAGTAGGAGTGTTAGCATCGATATCTATTCGAATTGGCTTACAGGTGAACTCCGTGGCTGGGCGTAAGTCCATTGATGGAGATTGAACCCAGCCTTCTGCTGAACTGATATTTCCTGCTACCATTATATCTGACAGATAGGAAACTCCCCACGAATTATAGAGATAGGAGGACACGTCTCCCGTACCCATGACAATACTGTTGTTAAGAACTGAGGCAGTCAAATCATAGAAGCCAAACTGGAGGTCCGATAATTTTCTCCAGATTCCAGTTGTGGGATCATAACCCCATGCCTTGTCGCTCTTTGAGCCAGTGCTGCCAGCAAATATCACCAATTCATCATGGAGTACCACTGTTTCATGGCCGAATAATGCTTTTGGCATATTAGGTAGAATCCACCAAGTATCGTTTGCGGGGTCATAGACTTCCACATCATCGTAAACAATCGGTGGGTACCATGAACTCGAGGTGGTTTTATTTGCCCCACCAATGGCATATAGCAAGCCATGATATTCTGTTAAAGTCAAGCCCCAACGAGAGCGATTCATACTCGACATAACTGCCCATTCATCGTTAACAGGGTCGTATCTCAAGGTCTGATTTGTGGGGTTAGTTCCACCATTTGCACTAACTCCTCCAGCCACATAGATGTAATCACCCAAGGCTGCGACACCAGCATTACCCACTGCCCTTTCTGATGGAAATGAAGCACCCTCATACCAAGTGGAGTTGCTTAGATTGTAGACTTGAGCCATACCGATAGAATTTTTGGTGGGATTACTATTGGTCGGCCACCAATCACCCAATACTGCGATTAAATCTCCAACTCGGGCAGAGCCAGCATATTGTTGGGCGTTTTCCATCCCGCCGCCGCCGCCCCACGCATTATTAGCAAAGTCATAGACCTCTACCATGCTGGTTGCCATTTCATCATTGTTTTGACTAGGATTAGGGTCTTCTCTCCCTCCCATCACCCATACTTCCCCTAATTCAGGTATTGCAATCGAAGTTGCTCCTGTCTTGGATATTGGAAGATTAGTGACGCTGCTGAATAGCAAATCCGGTCTTTTCATGATTGGCTTGCCTTCATCACTAACGTTGAGGTCAGTTCTTGTTGCCCCATTGCTTGACCAATTGTCATGGATGACAACTACACTCTCTTTATTGTCGACATTATTGAGCACTTGATGGCCCATAAAAGGGGTCATGATTGATGCCAATAGGAGGATACAAAGCAGAATAGAATCCAACCTTTTTCTGCCTCCCATAATGTTTTGGCAATACTAGACAGCCTTGTTCTTTGTGGTTTGGTGAATAACTGAAAATTAACGCACAATTCTGCATACCTTCATTGGTGATGGCGTGATGCGCGGCCGCAGGTGGATGCTGATGGCCGACGAATTTATCGCCCGACATCCTTTAACAGGCAAATCTCTCAATACTGGAACTCGGCGAAGCCGCAAGAAAAAAGTTCGGACAATACAAACTGGACCTTGGAGTGAAATCGAAAGAGAGGATGTGATTCCTCTGGCTAGGGGGGATGTTCCGGTTATTGAAGTGTTATTTGAAGGACGACCTGTCAAAGTTGGCAGACCTGCCGGAATTAGAGCCCTTCCGAGAATGATTACTGGGCCACTAAAACCAATGCACGATGCCTTGGTAATGGCATTAGTGGATAACAACCCCGAAGTTCGCATGGCTGGAATTGAAGTTTTACCCATATGTGCAATGCGTGATTCTGAGCAATTATTGGATATTCTTGCAGAGTTATTGGATGATGATGTTTTGATGGTTCAACAAGCTGCATCTCACTGTCTTGGAGATTTGGCTGCGGACTTCCCATCCGGTACTGATACCTTACTTCATATCGAATTGCGACATACTGTTGAAAGCCGCCGAAAAGAAGCCTGGAGAGGATTACGCTCATTGTGTAGTATCTGGCCGGATGTTGCTGCTGACCACATCGACCGATTGATTCGGGAAAAGGAACTTCGATTGAGAAGAGATGCTGCATCGATGTTAAGTAGATTAGTATCTCGTTCTGGCGCCAAGATTTGGGACCTCATTTCATGGTCCTTACAAGATGAAGATGGAGAAGTTAGAATCAGAGCTGCATCTACTCTACGTCCTTTGGCAGAATCTCATCCAAAAATCGCTCTAATCTTGGCCGAAAACGCACTCTTTGATTCTGAGGAAAAAGTCCGCGCCAAAGTAATCAGTTGCCTCGACCGATTAGACTCCTCTTCCACCAAGTTGCGCTCTTTGGTTACTAGTGGATGTAGAGTCGCAGATGTTGCAGTAAGAAAAGCCTGCATCCATTTAATCACCCGTCTCTATAGTGATGATGAGGCTAGAGAACTATCCATTGAATTGCTGAAACAAGAAACCAATAAGGAGTTGATTGAATATCTTGAGGACTTGGCAGTAGACCACCAATTAGAAGGTGATGAGGCGAGGAAAAATGCCTACTTGGCTCCGGCTGAACCTGTGCCTGCAAGAGATCTTGAAATTATGGCAAGTGAGGCAGATTTACCACCACGATTATCTTTAGAGGAAGACAACCCAGTAAAGTCTTCGACTAAAGATGAAGATAGGCACGCTTAAAGCAACACCTCAGGTCGCCGGCTCACTGGAGTGTACATCATGTCGGATGAGAGTTTCAATGGCCGAGAAGAGCAGTTTGAGCGTCTATGGGAAGGACAGACCCCCAAAGGCATCAACCGCGTCAAGGCCCTCAAATTCCGCCAGTACATTCTTGAGCACGTCAGGCAGAAACGCCGACCTCTGACTCGTGAGAATGCTAAGCGCTACTGGATGGGAGACATCCAGCGTGAAGAAGCAGAGAACGAGTCATTCTGATGTCATAGTTGGGAGCCTCGTTCCGGCGCCCAGTCGAACCAAAAGGAACAGAGGCGGTCGCAATGATCACAGAACAAACATTTGCAGCATGGAATTTAGAGCCAGCCATCAACAAGGGTTTAGAAAACCTAGGTTGGGAAAATGCAACTTGGATTCAATTAGAGTCGATACCTTCAGCAAGGGAGGGAAAGGATCTCATTGGCCAGGCAAGAACTGGTTCTGGAAAGACCGGTGCATTTGGGATACCAATTTTAGAACGGTGTGAAGCAATTGCCAAATTGCAGGCACTGGTTCTGGCACCAACTAGAGAACTAGCTAGTCAGGTTTGTGAAGAATTCAAGCAACTTCAAAGCGACAAGGGATTGGAAATTATCAGTGTCTATGGCGGCACAGATATTGACAAACAAGCAAAACAACTCGATGACGGCGTAGATATCATCGTTGGAACACCTGGTCGCGTAATGGACATGAGTAAGAGAGGGCATATCGACCTTAGCCAACCCTCAATGTTTATCCTTGACGAGGCAGATAGAATGCTCGATATGGGTTTCATGCCCGATATAATGTGGGTTATGGAGAAGTTAGAAAACCGTCAACAAACTCTGCTCTTTAGTGCAACTTTCCCGCCTGAGATTCTCGATGCAGCAAATGAGTTCATGCCAGAGCATGTGTATGTCAGCAGTGGCGGGTTTGAATTGGATATTCCAGATATAGAACAACACGCAGTTCGCATAGGACGTGGCAATAAATTATGGGTTATGGGAAGAATACTAACTCAAGAAAGAGAAGGTCAAACAATCATATTTTGCAATACAAAGCGCATGGTTGACATGTTAGTTGAGCGCCTTGCTAAGCATAGATTCAACTCGGCCGTTGGACTGCATGGTGATCTAGCTCAAAATAAGCGTGAGAGAATCCTAAACCAATTCCGCCAAGGAGAAGTTGAGATTATCGTAGCAACTGATGTGGCTGCTCGTGGTCTCGATGTCCAGGATGTTTCTTGCGTCATCAATTACGACTTACCCGATGATTTGGATTCCTATGTCCATCGAATTGGACGTACAGGTAGAATTGGTAGAAAGGGGGAAGCCTGGTCATTTGTCACCAAAGATGATGTTCCGACCTTGAACAAGCTAAGAGCAAGCCTTGGCCTAAATATCAATGATAGCGAAGCACCAGAATTGGCGGAAGGAGCTAAAGATCCAGTGCGCAGGATGGATGACTGGAGTGAAGTTGCCGATGTCTTTGGAATGGTTCCTTTAACCCTTCAATTCTCTGGTGAGATCTCAAAACTAGCAATTATTGAACATGCTATGTCTCTGGTTAGAATGCAGGAATTAGCACTTGGAGACATTAGAACAAAAGATGGAACCACTACTTTAGAAGTTCATTCCTCAAAAGTATCCTATGTCAAAGAAGCATTGGATGGTAGCGAAATTAATGGCGTTAACATCACAGTTTCACTCTGATTCAAGATTTTTTTCTGGTCTTTGAATACTAATAGAAGTGCCTGCAATGGTTAGCATACCTAAAGTACCTAGCGACCAAGCGGTGGAAATTGCATCATCATGATTTCTCATTGCCTGCCCACAACGTGCCGATATTTCATTC
Source organism: Deltaproteobacteria bacterium (assembly GCA_028344335.1). Taxonomy (GTDB): domain Archaea; phylum Thermoplasmatota; class Poseidoniia; order Poseidoniales; family Poseidoniaceae; genus UBA226. The sequence continues at coordinate 44,100 of JAOMAZ010000003.1, forward strand.
AAAGAATCACAGTCCTCCATTTCAGCAATTGCAGATTGAGTTTCATCTCCAGTCCATGAAGAGGCAGCAAGAATAAACAAAATTATGGCAACTGCAATTAATCCAATGTGGATTGACTTCCATTGTTGGCGGAAACTGATTTTCCATCCTTCAGTCTCTGATTCTGCAGCCTCTCTAACGCGTTTTGGCCCCCCAACCCAGTAAAACCAGGCAGTCCACATTCCTACTAAGATAAGGAGGAAACCGTATTCGAACATCATCTTGTGGAATTCATACATCTCATTTGCACACCATACACCTCGTGGATTTGCATCACACCCAGCCCTTGCAAAATGATATAGAAGGGTTAGACGCATCAGATTCAAGACGAATACCAATGAACAAAGAACGGCAATACCTCGTAATTTCAAACGCTGAGGGACGCCATCAGTTAACATGACTAAAGTTGATATGAATAGCATTTCGTGTACGCCAGCACATTCATCACCGACAAATAGTGCAATTCGCCCATCTGGAAAGTTAGGGTGTATCAAATCAACTCGTGTCCACCAACCTTGGTGAGTAGAAAACTCACTTGCTCCAGGTCCAAATATCAACTCTGTTAGATTGTGCCATAGGTAAGCCTCAACTGTTTGAATAACAGCCAAAGTATTGGATGGTTGGGTGAGAAACCAGTAGACCATCTCCAAAACCAAAAGAGCAAGCGGGATTTTGAGGTAGCGAAGGCCTAACCTGCCGACTTCAGGCCATGACATATCGTCATCAGCACGTTTACTCGCAGTCTCCATCATGCTTACACAAGATGTGCTAGCCTTTGAGTCATGTGGTAATAAATTAGCGAACTAGATGGTCGCCGGATTGAAAAGGGATATCCATGAGGTTGTAGCGATGCTAGAGCCACTTCCACTTGGCAAGGGCGCTATTGATGAAGTTAGCAAGAGGATTGACATCATCGGTTTTCTATGCCCGATACCTATTGCTAAGACGAGAGAAGCGCTAGCAGAAATGGAAACTGGAGAGGTGTTAGAAGTATGGGCGGATGACCCAGAAACTCTACATGACATGCCAATTTTATTGCAGAGGATTAAGGCGACCCTTCTTTCAGTAGAGACAGATGCGGGAGAATACAGGTATCTCATCAAGGCAGGGGAAACAACATGACAAACGATGAGATTCAACTAACTGAACAGCAGTCTGTTCCATCTACTGCTCGCCTCCCAACGTCGAGCGGAGAATTCCAAATTCGAGTATTCCATGAACAAAGCACTGGTCTTGACCATGTTGCTTTGACCTTGGGTGACATGTCTGGTCCCGATCCAGTATTGGTGCGTATGCATTCAGAATGTTTGACTGGGGACGCCTTTGCTAGTTTGCGTTGTGATTGTGGTGCCCAATTAGAAACTGCAATGGCAGTAATCCAGAGACAAGGCTGGGGTGCGTTGCTATATTTGAGGCAAGAGGGGAGAGGGATTGGATTGCATGCCAAAATCCAAGCATATCATTTACAAGACAAGGGAGCCGACACTCTAGATGCAAATTTGATGCTTGGTTTGCCAGCAGATGCTCGTGATTACAAAATCGCAGCATCTATGCTCAAAGCACTGGATATCCCAAGGGTCAGTCTATTGACGAATAACCCCGATAAGGTAGAGCAATTGTCAAAATATGGAATCGATGTGGTTGAGAGAATGTCATTGGTGGTAGGGGTTGGGGAAGATAACAGGTCATATCTATCTACCAAAGCCGAACGAATGGGACACAAATTAAGTCAGGATGAACTTCAGAGTTGAACCTCATTCAATCTTCCGAATTCCCTTTGGAGCAAATATAAAGAATCCAGCAATTAAGATAAGAATCAGACCTACAGCGGCACTGATTTTCACTTCATTTGTTAGTCCTGCAGAAACTGAATCACTGCCTGTTGCGGTAATTTCAGGCTTGACAATTGAGATGACCTTCGTGGCATTATTATTTGATTCATCAGATTCCCTAATCGTTAGACCATGGTCTAAAACAACGGTCAAAAGCACAACATCATCATTAGTAGGAACTTGCCAATTACAAACCGCTCTACGTAATTGCCCAGGAGTGATAAGGTCGATAATGGAGACATCGAATAATTGGCCATCTGCAAGGCATCTGATTGAAATGAAATCTGCATCCGCCTGCCCTTGATTGCGAATCCATCCAACCACCTCTACAACATCACCGGCTTCAACATGGTCAGCGGAGTCTGAAATTTCCACCGATTCGACATAAATGTCAGGAAGCGCCATCGCCACTACAGTAACTATTTGCGAAACAGTATTTATTCCATCTGAAATTGTTATCGTCAATTCCCACTCACCTGCAGTGGCAGGTTGAAGTTTGACTCTTCCGGATTCAAAAGTCGCCCAAGAGTAATCAAAATTCACAGTTAATTCATCATTGCTATTATCGACATCAACTAATTCTAAATCAAGGAATGCTGTTGAAGGTAAGGACACTAGAACTTCCGAAGGCAAGGTTGAGAAAACAGGTGCATCATTTACATTTTGGACTGTTATGGTAAATTCTTGGCTCCATGTATTTCGTTCTTCCATGCCGGGTCTATCCATAACTGAAACGCTGATTACAGACTCTCCACTAGCTTCGGGAATAAGTTTTATTCGGACTTGGTCTTCTATGATATCTGCTTCTATAATACTAACATCTGAGGAGGAAACAGACAATTCTAAATCTTCAACAGCAGTTAGATCATCAGTGCATTGAACTGGGAAAATACGTCCTGCTCCATCTTCTGTTAGTGTAAAATCAGCGATGAAATCACAATCTGGAGTTTCATCCCATGCGAGGGAATAACCACCATCAACTTCCAATCCAGTAACCTCTACTACCAAATCCTTTGCATCGCCACCGTCGTCCCAAGTGAATGCTGATGCCAAATGGAGAATTAATGGTTCACCATCAGCCGGCAGAAGATCTCCGATACTAACGGTATGTGAGTATGTACCTACGGTGTCGATATCAAAACGGTGGACTAATTCATTTTGCATTGAAACTTGAACTCGGCTGCCGTTTGAAATTATTGAATCAGTATCACCATGGACATTGATACTTATGTGTAGGGTTGGATCATTAATATCAAGGCGAACTCTTTCAACACAACCATCACTTAACTTCACTTTTATCTGAAGGTACTCTGAGGCAGGAAGAATTGAGGAGAATGCGGTTTCGGACCAAGCAGACCAACTCAAGTTGTCATCTGATGAACTAACTTCTAAGGAACCAGTCCAAATACCCGCACTTGAAACCCTGCCCCAGTTCTGGCCATGTGGGCGTCGGACTATCTCTGAAGTCCAGGTGCCTTCTACTCCTTGGCTTGAAGCTTCTAAGCCGCATGATGTCAATGTCAAACCTTGCCAGTCGCCATTTGTCATATTTAATTCCATAATAGGGAGTTGGTCTCCGTTGCTGAAATCGGGGATTTGCAATTCCGCTACAGAAGTTTCTACTCCCCATGATGACGTTTGGTGGACCACTCTGATTCCAACCGCATCTATCTGAAGTTGCGAATCATCCGTGCTTCCAACGCTCACATAATCTAGAGTTATTTCAGCACCTGAAATAATTGACCAAGTCCAATCAAATGATGAACTAACATTAATTTCCCAATAGGGTGAATTCATCTTATCTACTGCCGCTTGGGTATGAGCCCAAGTTTTCACCAATTCATTGTGTCCAGCATCATCGATTGAAAACCGAACAGAATCCTGATTGAGGGCATTTGGAATGGTAAAGGAAACAACCAGAAACACATCACGTAAGGCGGTATTTTCAGCGGTTGATACATCAAAAGTATTGACTACGATTTCAGGACCTAGTGTCCAAGAATATGTACCATCGGGCGCACCTACTGCACCGCCGCCATATTCAGAAGCATTTTCTTGCGCCCAAAATGTTGAGGATTCCAAGTTCAATGGGCGGCTATGAGTGAATGAGACTTTTGAATCTGCAGACATTCCAGTGGTGAACTCGGCTGCATCACCGCTCCAACCTGCTTGATTAGTGAAAACCCAATCCTCCATTGATAGAATACTGCTATCGAAGACATTGAAGGATTCCATTGAATCAACGACTCTTGCGGTGGTTGGAACCGCTGCCAATAAGGGCAATAATAGGAAGGCTACCAAAATTGTCGAGGTGCTATTTTGACTCGCCATGACCTATGGGCTACCATCGCCGCCCTTCAAAGTCGTGGTCTTATGCTTGCAGTTATGCGCACAACCTTCAAACGGTCATCGACGGTCGCCGGCTTACTCGATGGCTGTGGTAGTGTAGGGGTTAGCACGGTAGGTTGTGGTCCTGCCGGCCCGGGTTCAATTCCCGGCCACGGCCCCATCGAGCAATATGAGCGACAGATGCTCGATAGCCGTATCCTTAACGTATGAAAGTAGTATTATTTTTCGATGTTCGGTTTGAGGTTTGAATCGCTTGCCGTTTGGCGTATAAACGCGAAAACTGAGGGAATTATCATAAGTAGTCCGAGTTAGAAGAGGCTACTCTTCCGGCTGTGGGGGCCATGTGGACTTGTTTCACAGGAGGGGTGAAAGGAGTGTGGGGAAACCATGAGTGAACTAAAGATTCGCATCGAGACAGATGAATGGACCTATGAGGAATACGTAGAAGCTTGAGGAATATTGGATTCAAGCCTTGAATCTTGGATATACTCCAGGATTAAGAAGCACGCAGTTTGAGCGTGCCACTTCGCCAGAGTCTTTAGTGGCGATTTCTTCAGTACTGTATAGTAATTCTGCTAGAGCAACTAATTCTCCCTTCAGAGTATAAATGGCCACTTCATGGCCGGCTTTTACCGAATCAGGCATAGATACTAATCCTGGCTTCATTAATGGTGAGCCATGAGCAAGGCTTGCTGCAGCTGAATCTTTAACGATGACTTTGGGATACCTCCTTGTTAGTAATTCCATTGGCTGAATTAAGCGCATTAGGGCTTCTTCTTGGCCTTTTTCTTGCCAAAGCCAGACGGCATCTGCCAATTCTTGCATGCTAACACAATTCTCTAAGTTGAAAATCCCACTTCGGCTTCTTCGTAATTCAACCAGTTCACAACGTCGATTGATCAAAAGCCCAATATCTCTAGCCATGGTACGTATGTAAGTTCCAGCCTCACAATCGATTTCTAAGACTACATATTCGCCATCATTATCGAGTTTTTCGATCCTCTTAATGCGTCGGGTTCTAACTTGAACCTTGACTGCAGAGATATCGGGTGGAACATTGTAAATCCTCCCACGTTGTCTTTCTATAGCGGCATCAACTTGTGCTTCATCATACCCCCCATGTATTCTCATGACTGCAATGTAGGTCTTGTCATGAGAAAGCAAACTCGCTGTCAGACGCATTGATTTTCCAAGTAGAAGAGGGAGCACCCCCGTTGCAAATGGATCTAATGTGCCTCCATGGCCCATTTTTTCCATAGCAAATAATTCTCGAGCCCAAGAGGCTAATTGATGGGAAGTAGGTCCAGCCGCTTTATCGAGGAGGATGATGCCTGCTGCCATCCTTTCTTCGAGATTCCTTGCCTCTGGTCTTCTACCATGTTCAGGAGATGAATTTGCTTCTGTGAATTCTATTCTACTCATTCTTTGTCCTCCTCTAGGTAAGATTTCACTATTGCCAGTACTTCCTCTTGGTTGAGGGCGGTAGCATCGAGTACATGTGTGTAGGGGGTAGAGTCGCTGGGGTTTAGCCCATAGAGTTTCTCAAATCGAGACAAGTCTCTTTTATCACGAGCAAGAATTTCTTGTTTTCTTTGGAGGTGTTCTCCCGCTTCTCGTGCAATGACTCGGCGTGCTCTCTCATCAACAGAAACTTCAAGCCACAGCCTGACGCATTCTATTTCTTCTTTGAATGCCCACCATCCAGCCAGCCTACTTTCCACGATTTGAGGGCCTGATTCCTTATTCATGTGCATCTGTAGTTCTTCATCGAGAGCCTTATCGACAGATAGGTCTTGCTTACAAAGTTCTGAAAACTCTGCTAAACCCATCGAACGCGCTTTGGCATGGCTTCGAAATACCATTCCACCATTTAGGTAATCCCAGCCATATGCTTGGCATAATCCAGCAACCAAAGTTGAGGTTCCGCTGCCAGCATGGCCGCTGACTGTTATCATCAACATCTCTTCACTTCCATAGATGTCTGCATATGCTGCATCTTAATTCGCCACTACCGGCTCTTTCAACATCTTCTGATTCGCATTCAGGACAAGTTATGCCTTCTTTTGGTGGAGTTCTTGAGGAAATAGTTTTTGGAATTACTTTTTCTGAGGATTTTGGACCACTACTGCCTTTGAATTGCCCTTTGGAGCGGCGTTGGCGAGACCTTGCCTGATTACCTTGTTTTTCCTTGTTAACTATCAGATGCAAGTGTGGTTCTGGAATGCTTTCTCCGGCAAGAACTACGGGGTGGGATTTGTATCTCCATAATTTGATGTGGCGATCAACTGCTCTACCCATCGGTGCTGACATACAGATGTAGACACAAATCCATGCAGGGAAAAACAGAAAACTACCATCTACCATATTCCATTCAGGAGTCCAAGGCAGGCTGATATAATCGACTCTGAATCCATTAACCACATCCCCTACCCATGCAAATATTGCGATAATGAAGATGAAAGTGAACATCATCGGTTTCATTCCACCCATTTGAACAGCCATTTGTTCTGGCATTAATTGCTGTTGTAGCATTGCTGCCTTGTCCTTGCGGATTGGGTCTCTTGCCATCGCCGCCTCATTTGTCATACGACGAACTTGGGACATACGGTGAGCAATGTGTGCTTGTTTTATTGGGTCGATGAAAAAATTTCTCAAAACAGTATTGACCAGCATCGAGGCAGTTCCAATAACCAGTACAGTAACTACAAACCACTTTTCTTCAGGGAGGATTGGTGAAAGGATTGGATTTGCATAACCAGCCAATCCTTCTCTGAATCCTGGATTCATCAATAGGACCATCATTAGCAGCATGAAGAATAGCATCATCAGCATACCACCCGCAGGGGCGGGAGGTCCAGCGCCTGGTGCAGCCTGTGCCATGGCCTGTCCGGCTCGCTGATTCACATGAAGTTTGGCTTCATCAAAGGTAGTGATTTTCTAATCATTCATTCGACATGCTTTCAGCATGAACCGCCATGGCCCAGCATGGATGCAGTTCAAGCCACCCTCGATATGGCCGACGCGCAGGCCAAAATGGGACTAATGGATGAAGCCGTATCGGAATTAAGGAAGGCAGTTAGAGTACATCCTCGAAACCTTGAAATCCATGAAAAATTGGGTATTTTCCTTGCCCAAAAAGAACGCTATGAGGCAGCACTACCTCATTTACAAAGAGTCCTAAGGAAGAAAGGTGAGTGTGGTGATTTGGTAATGCTTGCTGGTGATTGTGCCTACTCAACCGGTAGAAATAAAGAAGCCGTAAAATGGTTTGAGCGTTGCATTTCAATATCATATATGCCTGAAAGGGCATTAGCAAATCTTGGACGAGCACTGATTGGTAGAAGAAAGCCCCAACAAGCATGGGACAGGTTGCATGAAGCATTTATTGCTAGTGAAAGCTCTTCAAAAGAACTCCATAAGGTACTGGAAATGTGTGCCCCATTAATCGGCTCTACGGTACCTGCAATGGCTAACCCAGAGTGGCTAGAACCATCGGGGACCAAAATGATCGGTGCAGTCTCTGGTTCAATAGAGGAAATGGCTGGAATAATGGGCGAGGACCTTCTAGTCGACAAAGACAATAATGCATTCGATATTTTCTCGGATGAGGATGAAATTGAACCATCTTTGAAAATTGCCTTGCCAGGAAGTGGTTTGGATTCACAAGAGGCTAGAGAGAGTTGGGGAGTAGGTCAAGAAGTTCCGATTGAATTTGAGGATATTCAATCAACAGCAAGTGCTAGCCAAGGAAGTTGGATTGAAGATAACCATTGGGATTCCATTCCTAAAGTTGAGAATGCTGAGCCTGAGCCTGAACCTGAGCCTGATCCTGAGCCTGAACCTGATCCTGAGCCTGAGCCTGAGCCTGAGCCTGAACCTGAAGTAGAGCAAGAAGCAGAATCAGTAGAGGATGCTGAGCTATTATTTGGGATTGGGGAAACCACTCCTCCAAAATCAGAACAAGAAGAACTAATGGAAGTGCGAACTATGATTCATAGATTGGAAATGCCCACTTCGGGAAGTCCAGTTGTGGCAAGCGAAGGAAACGCCCTTTCACAATTAGCACGCATGCAAAAACCTCCTGCTGTTTGGTGCTGGACTACGTCTTATGGAGAAGTCCCTTGGGGATTGGAACTATTGAAGTCCCATCCAAATGATCGACTTGAGGCAGCAAAGGCCGAATTAGAAGAATGGAACAGGCAGAACCCAGGTGTATGGCTGGCTATAGATATGCAGGCTGAGGGGAGAGTCCCTGCAAACATGGAGGGCCTTGTTCAAGTCATCTCAAACGTTAATACACCGATAATTATCTTGGTTCCTGACGATGAAGTCAAGTGTAGTTGGCCGAGATGGGGCTTAGAATAATTCACTTAAAATTTGAAGCCACAAGTTGTGCACTCCGGAGTGCCTTCAGGATTCTGAGTTGTACAGATTTCACAGGTTAGTACTCCACCAGAAGTTTCCTCAGGAGTTCCCTCTTCTTGTGTTGATTCAGCAACTTCTTCCTCAACAGCTTCTTCTGTAGCCTCTCCTTCATCATCGGCTTCCTGCTCAGGTTCTTCTTCGCTGGATTCTTCGCTGGCTTCTTCTTCACTGGCTTCTTCTTCGCTGGCCTCTTCTTCACTGGATTCTTCGCTACCCCATGCTTCAGCAGCAGAGGAAAGTTCCCCCTTGTTCAGATATTTGTTATCATCAGTATCGAAGTTTATTGCATGGGCAAGGAATGCATCCCGGTCTTCTATTCCGTTTGCTTCCATTACCTTTTTGAGGACATTTTCGTTCCAACTAAAACTGGATGTATCGGTTTCAGATGTAGTCCCTTCTTCGACTTCTTCTTCACCAGCCATCTTTGCCATGGCTGAGTCATCTTCTACCTCATCGCCAAAGGTGGCACCGTGGAATTTTTGCATTGCTTGAGCATCGATGTCTCCATCTCCCTTTATCTCATAAGATACTTCTAAGCGCTCATCTTTAGCAATTACTGGAACGTTCCATTCAACATTCATACCATCATCTGAGTCTGAGGTATTCATCTCAACATCACTTCTCTTTTCATTACCTGCACCTCTAATGATACAGTCTTTAATATCAAAACCAGATGGTAATATATCATGAATGACAAGGTCCTGAAGGGCAGTATCTGAGCGGTTTTCGAAGATTATTAGAACCTCGTAGCGCCCCTTCCCACCGATTGGGATGACGGTCTTTCCAGCGCTGAACTTGCGGCGCTTGTGTGTGACCTTGATTATAGGGGAGTCTCTTGCATCACGAGCACAAACAGGTCCGAATCTCTCGGCACTGAATTCGATTCTACTAGGTGCTGCAACTTCTACATTAGCAGGTGTCGGATCTGGAGCAGTTAAGCTATAGTTGATTTCCAAAGTTTGATCTGGTAATAGACCGATTGGACCACGAGTTCCAACAGTTAATTCCAGAGTGTAGCCTTCTCCATCAGGGCTACGGCGGAATTCCTCAAGGCTGACTCCACCCTTTAAATCTGCACGGAATTGTTCAGCACTCATCCTTTCTCCATCGATGTTAATTGTGATGGAATCAGTATCAAGGGCATTGAATAAGCCAGGGATATCATCTGTAATTCTCATCAAATTGATTTCCGATGAACCGGTATTCTTGATGCTTAAGCAGGAGTTTACAACTTGTTCTCGATAACTTCTAAGAATTGCTGCATCGTAAGTTTTCTGAACATCTGCTTCCAAGACAGTGAAGGTCTGTGGTTCTAACTCAATGCTACCGGAAGAACTGTGCTCAATACGAGGAATGACCGAGTATCCTAATTCATTTGTGAAATCAGGTCTGTCATTTGCTTCAACTATCATAACCTCTGATTCCCACTTATCTTGGGGAAGAACATCATCTACAACATCTGAAACATCGAACAATAAGTCATCGCTTCCAGATACTCTTACTTGTAGTTTAACTAGGTCAACAGCGAAACTGGAACGGTTCTCAAAGACTGCTTGACATCGCCAGTTATCTGGGCGTTCATCTTCATCGACTACCATATAGCTGAAGCCACGGCAGAATGCATCGAGTTCAGTGAAGTGAGTAGTTGAGAGAGTTGCGTTTGCATTGTAGGTTACTTTGGATGAACCTGCGTTGACAGGCTCAACTTCACTGACCAATACATTCGCTTCACAAGTGAGGGTTTTGGTTTCCCCTGCATTCAGGGTTCCGACCTTCCAAGTTAGAGTTCCAGAATCGACTTCAGCACCTGAGGTGATTTCAATTTGATCTGGGATATCACGAGTTACTTCCACGTCATTCAAAGAAACTGATGCGACGTTTTCCACCTCGATTTCAAGGCTAATTGCTGTTGCTTCCGTATCATGGCTGATTGAGAGGCTTCGTTCTTGAGCACGGGCAGGATTAGTATCGATTCTTTCTTTCAGAACCAGCATTCTTGCACCCTTAACAGTGTATTCTACTTTGTGATCGCTCTCAGGTTCTAGTTCACCGACTGGTAAGTGTTCGTTGGAAAGATCGGTTGCTCCAGAGCCAGCAAGGAAGATATCGATATCCCAAAGTCTATCTTCGGAACTTGGATTATGTAATTCCAATTTCCCCGAGACATTTTGTCGGACAATTTCTCCATCGCAAGTGAGTAGTGAATCCTCAACTTCAGAGAGAGAGCCATGAATCTTATCACCTTGCACTGAGTCTAAATCCTCTATAGAGCGAAGTTTTCCTTGTGCGTAGCGGCCACTTGGAGTTGTATCTTCAGTAAATGCAACAGGTTCGTCGACTGTTCCACCGGTGAGTAAGTCGTGGCTAGGAAGTGGTGCTAACTCTTCAGGTGGAGCAGGCGGTGCTAGCAAATCCATACCTGGCGGTGCAGGCGGTGCTTCGAGTTCCGCAGGTTCTTCGGGTGGTGCAGGTGGCATATCCATGTCAGGAGGCGGTGGTGGGACCTCATCCATCATTGGAGGCATAGGAGGTAAATCCATACCTGGTGGTGCTGGAGGCGCAGGTGGCATATCCATATCTGGTGGTGCAGGAGGTGCAGGAGGCGCTTCGCCCATCATTGGTGGCGGTGGTGGCAAGTCCATACCTGGAGGGGCTGGTGGCATTCCTGGCGGTGGTGGTGGCATTTCTTCACTCATATTCAATCATCTCCAGCCCCCAGTACTGCGGGCGTTTCGCCCATTATCGCTCAGGGTATAACGCTTGCCAACCGCCGACCAGACTAGAAGTAACGAACTCTAGTTGATGCGAGCATTGAAAACGGGTAGTTGTTGGCGGCAATCATGGCAGGACAAGATGCAACCTCACCACCAGTTCTCTTCATCGTAGGAACAGCCGGCGCTGGCAAGAGTTCATTGACGACAGCATTCCAGAGATGGGCTCGATTTATCGAGGTAGATACTCTGACAATAAATCTCGACCCCGGAGCAGAAAGAGTCCACCACGACCCTGAATTCGACGTTAGGGATCTTGTTTCCCTTTCTGATGTCATGGATGAATATGACCTTGGACCAAACGGTGCACAAATTCTAGCAGCTGATTTAGTAGCAGCACAAGCCCATGATATCGCAGAAGAATTGGATGGACTTTCGGGTGATATCATGATAATAGATACTCCGGGGCAAGTCGAATTATTTGCCTTCAGAGAAGCATCATCCCATATGATAGAGGTTTTGGGTAAGGACAAAGCGGCGGTCATCTATCTCTTCGACCCAATGTTATCTCGCTCACCCAGCGGATTCGTCTCCCAAATGCTCCTTTCGAGTATAGTTGAGTTTAGATTAGGACTACCAACCAAGAATTTCCTCTCCAAGTGCGACCTCTTAGAAGAAGGAGAACTTGAGAAAATCATGGAGTGGGGGGAGCGTTTGGAAATCCTTGAACTAGCACTTTATGAGGAAGCAGGAGGTCAAAGAACAGAATTTGCTATCAATCAACTACGTCTTTTACAAGACTTCGCGCAATCTCCTGGTCTAACTCCTCTATCCAGTGAGTTGGAAGAAGGATTGGCTGACATTCTAACTTTTGCAGAAGCATTGTATGGTGGAATGGGCGATGCTAGAGATGGTTTTGCCAGCGACATCGAGAATGAGAAAGACACTTTTGAGTGATACCGGCTCAACAGTTACGTTCATGAAATTACTACCCCCGCCAAGGTGATATGAGCGACAACCTATTGGCCATTGATGATATTGCAGATGACTTCAAAGCAATCCTTGAATGGGCTATTGCATTCAAGAACGATGAGGATTTTTCCTATGATTTCAAACCCCTTGATGGCATGAGTATTGGCTCTATTTATGAAAAGCCAAGCACCCGTACAAGAGTTTCATTCGAAACTGGAATCCACAAACTTGGAGGCCAACCATTAACCCTGTTGAAGGGCGATATCCAGATTGGAAAGTCCGAGACTATTGGTGATACTGCTCAGGTATTGAGCCGGTTCTTGGATGGATTGACTTACCGTTGTTTTGCGCATGCCGATGTTGAAGAATTAGCAGAAAAGGCAAGCGTCCCAGTTATCAATGCCCTTTCAGATAAGCATCATCCATGCCAAGCAGCAGCAGATCTAATGACCATGATGGAAAAGGACCCAAAACTCAACAATACTCGAGTTGCTTGGGTTGGAGATGGAAACAATGTCCTTCATGACCTTATGCTAGGTTGTGCCATCTTGGGAGTTGATTGCACTTGGGCTGTTCCTGAAGGATATGAGCCAGACGAAGGTATCGTCAAGAGAGCCAAGATTATCGCTAAGGAAACTGGATGCAGAATGAAGCAAACCCACAACCCAAAGAAAGCAGTGAAAAATGCAAACATCATCTACACCGATGCCTTCGTATCTATGGGTGAAGAAGACCAAGTTGACAAGATGGCGGATTTCGATGGATTCCAAGTAAACATGGAACTTCTTGAAGCAGCGGATGAAGACTGGGCATTCATGCATTGCTTACCTGCTCATAGAGGCGATGAAGTCACCGATGAAGTCATGGACCACAAACAATCCATCGTCTTCGACCAAGCAGAAAATCGCATGTGGGCTCAAATGTCACTTGTAACCTTCTTCTGCAATAAGGCGGCTTGGGAAACCCTTGCTGAGTTCTTGGACCTTTAAGAAAATCCCACACTTGCAGAAAAGCCAAGAAGGCCCATAATCAAGCCCTGACGCAATTGAAGTTGGCAAGATTTATCATCGCCAGCCATCATTTTGCCGTTGCAAGTGAGAATCAACAGAACCGCCGGCAGTTGGAACAATAAAAATCCCAAGTTAAAGTAGCCTAAATAATATGGCAAAGCAGCACATACAACACCTCCCATCGATATTGAATATGCAACCATTCTTGCTTTTTGCTTACCAACAGCCATTGGCAAAGTATTGCGAGTTTTTGAATCGGATTCCATATCCTCACAATCCTTGACAATTTCTCTGGCTAAATTAATAAAAAATGAAGTTGCTCCAACCAGCCAAATCAAGGGGAGATAAACCATCCCAACAGATGCTGCCCCGAAGATGATAACTATACCAACCATCAAACTGATTACTATATTTCCAATCAACCCCCTCTGCTTTGTACGTGGTCCAAGGTCGTATGAAAGCATCAAAATTGCTGCAATACCCCAGATGATAATTGCACCCCACCACAATTCCATAGTATCTTTTAGGAGATTTGCAGAAACACCCATCAAGAGTAAAGAAACTATCCAAATACTACCAGCCACTCCTTTTGCTAATGACCTATCAATTCTTCCAGAGGGGATGGGTCGCGATGGGTGAGCCTGCGCATCTATAGCGGAATCCATGATGTCATTGACTATGTTTCCAGCTGCCATGAAAAGCATTACACTGCAGGTACTTAAGATCAAGCTGATATAGGTTGAATCATCAATTCCTGCGATGTATCCACCTAGGTAGCATGTAATTCCACCTAAGACTACATTTAGTGGCCTAGATATTTCTAGCCAAGCTTTGTAGGATGGCTGTGGCACACTAAGCGCTTGAGCATAGGGGTCTTCATTGTGTTGCCGTTAAGCAGCCACACCATCTGCTAGTTCCCAGATACAAACTCTAAGGCGATAGCCTCCTAGCAATTGATTTTCATCGAAACCCGATTTTATGAAGCGAGCATCGCGAGCTAACACGTTCCCCAATTGATTCATCGTTGATCCCCAGCGAAATCTAGAGTTAATGTGGTCGAATATTTGGGATGTATTGGCAGGTCCTACTTCGGCTAAGTATTCTACTAAGGCTCCTCGCAAGCGCTTTGTTCGACTCATGCCAAGCCACCACTTCGCACCCGCTCTATGAGGTGCTTCCAGGGTTTTCGAGTTATTGTAAATGGCCATGAGGATATTTTCCAATCCATGCCTTTTGTTGTTGGTAATTTTCCATCTACAGTCGCCAGTAATACTGAGGATATTGCCCATGCAGGTAATTCCTCATGATTTGTACTGGTTGGCTCCAAGTCGGCGAAGCCCAGCCCAATTAATTCATCAGTTTCGGTGGTGTTCATCACATTCTATCTGCTGGCATCAGCATATGAAGCAAGGTAAGAGAGTGAAAGTGAAAGTGAAACAGAAGATTCCCTGCAGTGGCACGATTACACTTTCAGTTTAGAGGTGAAAGTGAACAACAGGGGGATGTTGCGTTTCACTCAAATAGTGGGTGCGATTGCGCGACTCGTCCTAAGCTCGCGTAGTGTAGCGGCCCATCATGAAGCCCTCTCGAGGCTTCGACCCGGGTTCAAATCCCGGCGCGAGCATCCAATAATTTCAGGTAATGAGTTGTGAGATGATAGATTTCATTGCATCTTGATTTGCCTCTTTATTACGGTTTGATAAAACAGAGCGGCCAATGATATTGCAACCAAGATATGAGAATTGCATTCTCATGGCGGCAATAACAGAATCGCCACCCCCTCCACTGTATGTGGACAAACCAACCGCCTTACCATTGAAGAGTCCGCGAAAATCATCGCCATTAGTTGATAACCACGCGATGGCATTGTTCAGAGATGGAGGGATTGAGCCATTATATTCAGGTGCACAAATGACCCAAGCATCTGCTGCAGCCATCTTTGCTTCTAATTCCCTAAGCCCGTCAGGCGCACCTGCCTTTTGCAAAGCCGGAGTGAATAAAGTGAAACCTAGAGAACATAAATCTATAATTTCACTAGAATGACCCTCTTCATCAGCCACTGAGGCCCATATTCTCGACAACTCCAGGTTATTTCCTGTCGATGCAGCAAGGATTACAATTCGGCCCATGACTATTCGATGGAGCCATTTGCTAAGAGGTTGTGGCCGATTTCACAGGGTCCTAAAAACGCCATATCAGGGTAGTCGCGTAAAGGAAGTGTTATACTACCGCCTGATTCCCTGAATATTGATGGGGATGGGATTACAACAGCGAAAGCAAGAATTCTCAATGCAGTGTGTATTGATGGATATGATGGAGAATGAAGTAGAAACACAGTGCACTTCTGCTCATAGGGAAGCAGAGCGCCGCCTAGATCCAACTCGCGAATTGGCAAGTCATGAAACTGCAGCAGCGAATGTCCTTTCAGGATTAGCACAAAATGAAACTAGGAAACAAGAAATTCCACAGGCACTTCCAAAGCAACAAGGAAGGAGAGTCCGCAAAGTCATCAAGGGCGATTCAACTGTAGCACGCTTGGCTTGGAGAGCAGCAGCTCAAGATGGCCATGTTAGAGTTGATAATAGACCTGTAAGAGTTCGAAAAGCGCGAATGACTTAAGGCGATGCTTTCATCATAAGAAGACAGTTCGGCGACCTGTTCGGAGGCATTACATGTCAGGTGATTTATTCAATCCAAGTGAAGAACATCTCATGATTCGCGAAATGGTTAAGTCATTCGTTGAAGAATCAGTTGAGCCCCAAGCACTTGAATTTGACCGGAAAGAAGAATTCAACCTCCCCCTCTTCAGAGAACTCGGCGAAATGGGATTACTAGGTATTACTGTGCCAGAGGAATTTGGCGGAGCAGGGATGGATGCTACAGCAGCAGCAATCATCCATGAAGAATTATCTGCTAGCGACCCAGGCTTCGCATTAGCATATCTTGCGCATAGTATGTTATTCGTCAATAACTTAGCAGTGAATGGCAGTCAACAGCAAAAAGAAAAATTCCTACCTGCAGTTTGCAGTGGTGAGGCAATTGGCTGCATGGCAATGTCAGAGGCTGATGCAGGAACAGACGTCCTTGGTCTTTCAACAACTGCAACCAAGAACGTCGATGGAGATTGGGTAATCAACGGAAGTAAGATGTGGATAACAAATGGCTGCATCGATGAAGATGGAACACCTGCAGACATAGTTTGGGTATATGCCCAAACAGGCAAAGACGACACTGGTCGAAAGATGCTCTCAACATTCTTGGTGGAAAAGGGCACCAAGGGTTACAGCGTAGGCCAAAAAATCGAAGACAAAACAGGAATGCGTGCCAGTAATACTGCTGAACTTGTTTTTGATAATTGTATTGTGCCAGCAGGAAATATGGTTGGGGAAGAAGGTGGGGCTTTGGGCCACATGATGCGCAATCTCGAATTAGAGCGTTTAACTTTAGCAGCGATGGCAGTCGGAATTGCTCGTCGCTCATTAGAAGCTATGAACAAATATGCCGAAGAGAGAGAAGCCTTCGGCAAGAGAATCAGAGACTTCGGACAAATCCAGAGGCACATTGGAGAATCATGGTCAGAATATAGAGCCATGAAGGTCTATCTCTATCATACCGCATTACATATGAAACTTGGAGAAAGTGGAAACCGTTTAGACAGCGACGGAATCAAGCTCTTCGCAACAACAGCCGCAAAAAACATCGCAGACAGAGCAATCCAGGTCATGGGTGGATACGGCTATGTTGGAGAATATGTAGTGGAAAGGCTTTGGAGAGATGCTAAACTTTTGGAGATCGGTGGCGGTACATTGGAATCACACCAGAAGAATATCACTAAGGATTTGGCTAAGGATCCTGATGCAATCCTGCGTTGATAAATACTATAGGTAATATGTTTCACAATTAATTAGTGTCTGCAAATAACACTTAGAATACCGATTCTTCGATTTCTCCTAAGTGTATTCTTTCCATCGCAACCATTACCATCGATGTAAGAAATAGTGGAGCAGTAATAATTGCCAATAAGGGGAGAACTATTGTTAAAATAATCAATAAAGCGGCTGCAAAAAAGACTCTCTTTGACTCATATTTTAATGTCAACTCATCATTGAGTTTGAAATGTAAATACAACGCCTTTACCGAAACGGCCTCTCCCTGACCGCCTTGCTATTCTTCGCTTGAGGGAGAATCTTCAGCAGCCTCTCCCTTGCTTTCGCTTGAGATTTCAACCACTGTCTTTTTTTCCTCAGAACCATCGCTCTTGGCTGTGCTGCTTCGAATCTTATCGATGGACAAATCCAATTGCAAAGCTTCTCGTTCGATATGTCTCTTATCCAATTCATGGAATCTATCCATCTTCTGACCAAAGTCCGTTTTTTCTCTTTGTTTTGCTAACGCATCAAATCGCAATAATGAGAAACTACAAAATGCCCAAAAGCTAACACATAAAATAAACATAAAACGCTTCATATCAGTAGATGAATGGTACTCAAATCCAAATAGTAAATTCTCAGTTGAAGCTAACCAAAATGCTACACCAAAACTCAAGACCATCATTAACAGCCATAACATGAGAAATAATGTCTCATAACGATCTCCCCTTGCTCTTCTCCTTCTGATGGGTTGAACAGGCGCATCTCCAACATTCGTTATCTTAGCCATGTATATAGGAATAGATGGCATGATATAACTGTTGACATTCTATCAAATTGATTTCACTGCAGGCGATGGGATGAAACCCGACATGGTCATCGACACTACATGGACGACCTAAAGGGCATGCTACTTGAGGCACTGAAACTGAAATCCTTGCCAAGAACAGGCTGGCTGCGAGCGGGAATAGAGAATCCTGAAAGTGTTGCTGCTCACTCTTGGGGAGTGGCTTGGCTTTGTATGGTCTTGTGCCCGAAGGAATTGAATAAACTAAAAGTCCTGGAAATAGCACTCATCCATGACCTTGCTGAAGTAAGAATCGGTGATATCACGCCTTATGATGGAATAGATGTGCCCGAGAAACATAAAATGGAATCAGCCGCGTTTGTTGAGATGACTGAGCAGTTATGCAATCGTCAGCATCTACGAGACCTCTGGAACGAGCAGTCAGCTGAGGCTGACTTCGTCAAGCAGATGGATAAGCTAGACATGGCATTGCAGGCGCAAGAATATGGCGGCTTGGAAGAATTTATCGAATCCGCACTACAAGTTTTGATCAATCCTGTACATCGTCAACTTGCAAAACCCTGATTTTCATCTATTTCAATAAACATATACTGTAAATCGTTGTAGTTCTTCACCATCTATGGTATTAGTCAATATAACTACGACCTCACAGAAGTCGCTGTCTACATTACACAAGTCAGTTCCATCTTCAACAATTGTAATTTCTTCATCAATACTCCATTTGTCGTCAAAATCCCCAGACCAAAGATAGTAGCGGCAACCTATCTCATCAGAGTATTCTTCGGAAGACTCGCATATCATATCTGCTCCGCTATCAACATTGATCGATATTTGTAGTTGAATAGGGTTAATTGATTTACCTTTGTCCATTTTGATGTGGAATAGTTTATTGTCGCTCTGATAATTGACAAATGAATCATCATCTCTAGCGCTAAATTCGTAGTTATTTCCTCCGGAATTATTTCTGTTCTCTATTGGATTCATGAAGGCACTATGCACCATGAAGGTACCCAGTGAGCCAAAAATCATCACGATGATGGCTATAACCCATGCAGCCTTCACCCAAACTTCTTCTTTTTCTATCGATTCATCTGAATTAGATTTCGGTTTGGACATTAATGATAACAAACCAATGAATATCAGGGCAAAGCCAGTACAATATCCAGAAAGCATGACATCTGTGTCCCACATTGATTCATATTCCATATCTTCACAGTTCGAATAAATCTCACTATCGCAACCTTCATCATCATAATACTGGTTAACAGAAATCGCTGTATAATAGCCCATTCCAACAAATAGTAGAAGGATGGTAAAAGTAATTGCTGGCAAATACCACCATTTTGATTTTTTCAGCATAGTTAAAATTGAAATTCCAATCGTTCCAAATAATAAGGCAATAGAGAGATATGACAAAATTTGAAGTGTTTTCAATGCTGAAACAAGAGCCTCTGCTGGAGAGC
>JAOMAZ010000030.1 GCA_028344335.1 Deltaproteobacteria bacterium
AAAAAAGGGAGCAAAGAAAGACGATAGTTTCTTTGAAACATCATCAGACGATGATGATGACCTCTTCTGATTACAGTATTACATGCCGCAATTGTTGAAAGGTAATGCGCGGTGGAAGCAATCCCAAGGGACAGTAACTCAGCTGGGAGAGTGCCAGACTGAAGATCTGGAAGTCGCCGGTTCAAGCCCGGCCTGTCCCACCACGATATACATCACTGAATGTGCTGAAAAGGACGTGCTTTGACTCGCACTTCCTTCATTTTTAATGTATAGTGAACTCAGTCCAGTACTCGTCTTCAAGCCTCGGCCTGTCCCACTTTGACTTATCACTAAATAGCAAAGTGAGAAGGGGAAATCTACTCACTCAATTTACATCACTAAGAAGTGCCACTTGTAAAGCGTGTAACTCTGCAAGTCCTTTCTCTGCGAGATTTAGTAATGCGTCATTCTCAGCTCTAGAATATGTTGCTTCTTCGCCGGTACCTTGAATTTCAACGAAGCGGTCATCGCTGGTCATGATGACATTCATGTCAACATCAGCATTACTGTCGAGGATATAATCGAGGTCAAGCCAAGTCGCCCCGTCTATCAGGCCGACGCTGATGGCTGCGATGTCGTGCGCCATTACTGAATTTTCATGAGCAGTTGCTGCATCACCAGTTAAGGCAGCAGGAATGAAACCTGCACGGCTCTGCTCGAAAGTTGGGCGTTGTTCAAGAGGCAAGCATGTTCCTGAAGCGATTAGTCTGCGCACTGCAAGGCGAAGGGCAATTCCTGCTGCTGTTATCGAAGCACAGCGGGTGCCTCCATCAGCGTTGAGAATATCACAATCGACATTCAATGAGATGGGTCCAAGTGCCTCAAGGTCAACTGCTGCACGCAGTGAACGTGCGATGAGCCTCTCGATTTCGAAAGTGCGTCCTTTTGCACCTCTGCGCTCACGGCGAAAGCGGGAATCAGTTGAGCCAGGGAGAAGCGAATATTCTGCATTGACCCAGCCCTTGGTAGAATCACGAGGGAACCAGCCTGGAAGTCGTGCATCCTTAGAGACGCAGATAAGAACCACGGTATCTCCTTGCTTGTAAAGAAGAGATACGAGAGCATTGGAAGTGAAATCGAATTCCACTGATACCTCTCTCATCTGGTTTGGGTCGCGGTCTGTTTCTACGCCGGTTTTGAATTTGGCCATGGGCTGGGCGATGGCCCTTGCTCAATCAACCCTTCGTATACCTCAAGTTGAAGAAAGGGAGGCCTCTGGAAAATCCATGAGCCAGCCTGAGCCGGTAATTTGCGCAGTTGCGAGAACGCCAATTGGTAAGTTCCTTGGTAGTCTTTCTTCGATGAGTGCTGTTGACCTTGGAGTTGTTGCTGTCAAGGCCGTTATTGAGCGCAGTGGCGTTGATATTGGTATGGTTGATGAGGTATTATTCGGCCAAGTTCTGCAAGCAGGTGCTGGTCAAGCGCCTGCAAGACAAGTCGCTTTAGGGGCAGGACTTCCAAATTCAATCGCTGCTACAACTATCAACAAAGTTTGCGGCTCTGGATTGAAAACCGTCATGCTGGCTGCAACCGCCATCAGAGCAGGTGAACACCGCTGTATAATTGCTGGCGGGATGGAATCAATGTCAAAGGCACCACATTTCATCAATGATGGGCGCAAAAAGCGTAGACTTGGAGATTTTGAAATGCATGATTCACTGATTCACGATGGTTTGTGGGATGTCTACAATAACGTGCATATGGGTAATACTGGTGAGACAGTTGCCAAGGAACATGGAATCAGCAGAGAGGATGCTGATTCATTCTCAGTTCGCAGTCATACTCGTGCTTCCCAAGCTTGGAATAATGGCTGGTTTGATTGGGAAGTTGTACCAGTTTCCGTACCACAGCGACGCAAAGACCCAATCTTGATTGAGAAAGATGAGGGCTTCAGGGGCGATATAAGCATGGAAAGTCTTGGAAAATTACGGGCTGCCTTCGACCGAGAAGGACAGGTGACTGCTGGTAATGCAAGTCAGATTTCTGATGGAGCTGCGGCGGTATTGGTTGCAGACCGCGCTCTTGCTGAAGAACAAGGGTGGGAAATCATCTGTACAATCGTTGACCAAGTAACTAGTGGGGTTGAGCCTGCAAAGGTCATGAGTGCGCCAATTCCTGCGATTCAAATGCTATTGACACGCAATGATTTGGCGGTTGATGATGTTGACCTGTATGAGCATAACGAGGCTTTTGCTGCTGCATCATGTTCAGTTGCTAAGGTCATTGGAATTTCAGATGATAAATTCAACGTACATGGAGGGGCTGTTGCACTTGGCCATCCATTAGGAGCCAGTGGAACTCGTTGCTTGGTCTCCATGATTGGAGCGATGAGAAGATTAGAGTTGAATAGTGGAATCGTAACACTATGTCTTGGTGGCGGTAATGCTGTTGCAATGCTCATCCAAATTTGAATAATCCATGATCCATCCCGACATCACAACTACCTGGGACAACCGGCAAAATATCATCTGTTGACAATCCTGTTGCCTTAGCAATCCTAACTGCTAATGCATCTTTCTTTTCTCGACCTGGAGTTATGGATGCCCATCTATCACAAATTTTCTCTACCATATCCCTTTCACCACACATCAATAATGGCACCGAATTGATACAAACTAATCCAAGCGCTAAATCCAATTGTACATCGCGATGCCAGTTTCTTTGACCGCGTATTATGAATGAGCCTTTACCAATATATTCGCCGGATTCTGCGGTCTTGGATACTTGCCCTGGCTTTGCCCAGAACACCGTACCTCCTGCTCGCCCTGCATTCCATGCTCTACTCCAAGCCAGTGATATTGAGACTGCTTGTTGTTGGGCTTCTTCACTAAATTCAGCGACTCCGATATCGTCGACCAAACGGAAGGCAGGAACACCTTCTGGCAAAGTGGATGGTGGATGTAAATCCTCGATGAATCCAGCCTTTAATTTCATTATTCCAGATGCTGCGCCGTGAAGGTCGGCGTGAACATAGCGGTCATCACTTCGAAGGTGTTTCTTTACTAACATGTCATTGCCTTTTGCATCCCTTCCGCCAACCATAAGATGCATGCCATCGAGAATTGTCCAGCGATGATTTTCAAACCAAAGACGTCTAGAACGTTTTGCTCCAGCAAGGCGTCCACTGGTTTCAATCTTCAAGGCATTTTTACGGGCCTTTGCGAGTTGTCTACGAGTAACTTCTACTGCTTCTACTGCTCCTGCACCCTTCTCTTTCTGCTTACGTCCCTTTTCGAACCAGCGTTGAGCATTTTGATGGACTGTTTCATCAAGGCTCAATTCCACTCTCGAACCATTTGCTGAACCATCTTCTGCGGGAAGAATTGCCGTTATGCTACGCTCGGCAGGATTGGCTGCCTCAATCCATTCCATATCTTTGACTCTATCCTTTACATCCTTCCAGCCTATGCTTTCCACTGCTTCTCTAGTTTGATGAAGTAGACTTTCCACGTGTGTCCATGCTTCGGTTATCTCAAGGCCAAGGGATTGCATTTTCTCAACTTTAGCAGTGAATTTTTCCAAGGCTGATTCTTGTTGGGCTAAACGGCGTTCAAGGGTTTCAACTGGGCTACTTGTCATCCGTCCTTGTGAGGTAGTCTTGGCCATCTCTTCCTCTCTCCTAGCAAGAGCAAAAGCGTCATGGGCTCCTCTCCATGTATCAATGGCAATTGCCATCGAAGGCATTTCAATGGTTTTCTTGCCTTCGTGGGCTGGCAATAAGAACGGAGTTGCTTCGACGACATGCTCAGAGTAATCCTTGTCTTCCTCGATTTCGGGTGCATCATCTGAAAGAATCAACCAAGCACCACTACCTTCTGATAAATCACTTAGCAAACTCTGCAAGGCTACAGATACACTGACTGCATCAGCATCGACCGACATGACAGATGGTTCTGCATCAGCCAAAGAACAAACTGCATGGGCATAAGCACCCCCAAGGTTAGCCTTACCGGCTAGAGTTCGCACTAGGTCTCTATCGCTATCTTTGAGTAATTTCTCCATCGCTTCAGCATCCAGATTATGGGGATCAAGCGCTTCTGGTGGGAATAGATATGGTTCACCTCGTTTCAAGGTTCTTCCTGCGTACTTGGCATGGGTCAAGGGCTGAATGATGGTATGGCTCTCATCGGTTAGGATGACATTTCCATCGCGGAAACATTCGATGACCAAATGTCTTGGACCCACGCGTGAATCAAATGTTAGTACTAAAATCCTGTCAAAGCCATGCTGTTCAACAGATTCAAAGCGAGCATTTCCAAGATGCTTGCGCAACAGCATAGCAAAAGGACTAGGCTGTTGGGGCATCGGTCTATCTCTATTAGAGAGGTAAATACGTTTACCTCGAACGATAATGAAATCCTGTTGTTTACCTTCTTTGGGATTCAAACGAATAACCAATTGTTCGTGGTGAGGTTGGTAGACCTTTTTCATCCATCCACCACAAAGTAGCCGTAGTTCAGCAACCATCCTGCGGATGTCAAAACCACTCATCTGTTCTCGCATGAATACCCCCGCCTCAGAGTGGGCTCCACAAGCCGTCCTGTGAATCTATCCTTGAGCAGCGTTGCCAAGAGAGCAAATGAGAGAGTGTCTGTTGTCTAGCCAAAATCGGATGTGCATTTGGCGTATCGGCATAAGCAAGAGTAGCAATTTCATCAAGTGAAGAGGTGCCATCTTCAACGATTGAAAGCACCTTATCATGGCGTATTTGCCGGTGCTTCAGATAATGATTGAAGACCTTTTGTGGCAAAGGAAGTACTGGTCCATGTGCAGGGAATAATAAGTGGGCATTGATATTCTTCAGTCGTTGTAATTGTTCGAGATAAACTTCCATATTTCCCTCAGCAGGTGGAATCAAGATGGTGCCAATTCCAGCCACCATGTCTCCAACAACAAGTCCAGCATCTGAATTCAAACATACATGCCCAGGACAATGCCCAGGGGTAATCAATGCCGACCAAAGACTGCTGCCAGTTTGATGCTTCAAGACTATGATGTCGCCATCAAGGAGAATGCGCGAAGCACCAGATGCCAAGGCATCAGCAGTTTCCTGCGAACCCCAGACTTCCGCTGGCATCAAAGCCAATAGGGCATCGATATCTCCCAAATGGTCCATGTGGCGATGGGTGAACAAGTAAGCGAGCAAAGTGCCTCCCGAATCACTCATTCGTTGTAAAGCACGCGAAATTCGGGTAATTCCCTCTTCACTCCTGACAGCAGGATCAACCAAAATGTGCTCTCCACCGGCCATTCCCAACAAGTAAGAATTGGTAGTTGTAGCAGGAGGCAAGGTTGCGGTAGGGATTGGAATACATTCAACCCCAGGTGCAAAAAGAATTGTTCTCTCAGGGGGCTGCCTCAAACAGATATCATCTGCAATTTCTTGCATTGAAGGAAATTCAGATTGTAAATCTACGACTTCCTGTAAAATTGTCACAATTGGGGGGGGTATTTTTATTTCATTTGCATACCATTCTTGCAACGCAATTGAAGGTTTAATCCAACGGAACTCATCAAACTCAGTTTGGCCCTCCAAAGCTGGTTCGGGAACCTCTGAAGTACAGTGCATGAACATAAATCGGTTCTCAAAACGCATAGGGGCGAATTCTGGAGTTGTACGTCGAGTCAATTCAACGAAAGCATCGACTTGCAAAGGCAAATCACCGGACATAACTGCCTTCATCCATTCTGATTTATCAGCGAGTATTCTATCTCTCAAGGCAGGATTGACACGGAATAAATGTCCTCTTTCAGATACTGCGAATCCTAATTCTTCAACTAATTCACGATGCATTCCAGCACACGTCGCGGCCTCAACAGAGTCTTCCATTTGAGCCAATGATGGAATCAGTTCTACTGCACTTCGGTCAACTCGGCCTATTCCACCTCCGGGAAATGCCCAGTACCCTGGGAAGGCTGGAAGTTCATCTACACGGCGAGCCAGCAATAATTCAACCCCCTCATCGCCATCTCTTGTCAGCATCAAAGATGCACTTGGACGCGCCGCTCTGGCTTCCACTCCGCGGATGTCCATTCCTCTGGGAGGTTCGCTCATCGAATGCACGAAGAGGAAGTGGGCTTCAAGCCATCCTCCCTCATCGCCTCTAATATGAGCCGCGCTGACCCCCTCGCTCCACTGCTTGAGCAGATGGCTGAAGAAGAAGTTGTCAAGGGTAAGAGGAGAGCCATTGGCAAGTTAGCAACAGGCTGGTTCATCACCTTCCTAATGATTGCTAGTATCTCGCGCTGGTTCATGCACAAACTTGCCTAATCACTGCACAGGTTGAATTGAAATATGCAGGGCATCACGGCGCCCTGATAGCCCCTTAGTGTAGCGGTCCATCATGTGAGACTCTGGATCTCGCGACGACGGTTCAAATCCGTCAGGGGCTACTCAACAACAAAAAGCGCTAATTTCGAGTCTACGCATCATGAGTAGTTCATTGACAACAAATCATGAGTTCATATACGGGCATGGCCGTACTTGAATGCCTTATTTCAATCGAAATGAATGTAACCGTTCATAGAAAACCTGGCATTCATCATGATACACCTGATATTCAGGAGCCAATTCTCCAATTCGGGGTCTATAAGGTGCGAAACCGGTTGATTCCCATACTGCATCATACCAAAATTTAGCCCAGATTCCATCACACTCTCTTGAACCTGCCTTCCACGAAAGCATTGACGTGTCAAATGGAATCTCCAACACACTACATAACTTGGAAAGCATTCTCTCCGGATTCTTCAGTATGTCTCCAGAGTCGACAATGGTTGGAATTTCTCCAGTTGTTTCAAGAAGGTGGTCAAAAAGACGGTTCTGCTGAGGAAGACCTGTTGCCATAACATCGATCTGATCTGTCTTCTTGGACATCGAAAGTAGCACCTCCCTAGGGTCGCGTATGAGAAGACAATTAGTGAATTTCGAAATCCAATCAAGATCCATATGGGGTAGAAGATGGTGTGTCATATGCTTCTGATACCAGATATCCGCTCCATTCGGAATTTCTCCACAAATGGAATCCACCACCTTTTTCCACTCAGTTTCGCCACTATCCACTACTATTTGCGCCCCAGGGTGGGTGACTCCGGTATTGGCTAGGTAGTGAGCATACAATGGTTCATCACTGCAATAAGAATCCTTTCGGTTATCAAATGAATACATCATCGCAGTGGAGATATTACGTGGCCCAGACCACATTGCAATTCTAGTTTCAGACATCGCATTCACTCCTTATCAGTTCTAGATATAATGTCTGTAATCGTTCAACCATTGGGCCTCTGACTCCATTTCCCATCTGCCTTCCGTCATATTCTATAACGGGGGTCAATCCAGCAAATGTTCCAGTGACGAATGCTTCATCTGCATCAATCACATCTGCTGGGGTGAAATTCTTCTCGAGACATGGAATTCCATTGCCATGACAAATGTCTATTATCTTCTGCCGAGTGATGCCATCAAGGCAGAATTCACCAGTCGAAGTCCAGACTTCTCCATCCTTGACCATGAAGAAATGAGTTGAGTTACAGGTGCTGACAAATCCATTCGGGTCCAACATCAAGCCCTCCTCTCCTCCCTTACTGGCTGCATCAATACAGGCTGCAATGCAATTATGTTTGGATAAACTATTGATTCGTGGGTCCTGAACATTATGAGGTCCCCGAATAACATCTACAGTAACCAAAGAGATGCCGTTGATGCTACGTTCGATATTGGCTTTCTTGTGTTCCGGAATGATGACCACCGTGGGGTCACTGGAGATGACCCAAGGTGCTTGATAGGGCGTGGGTTTCAATCCACGGGTGATAATGAGGCGAATGTGGACTTGATCATGCATATCATTGGCCTTGATAACCTTTTGAATCTCCGAAATAATCTCCTCACGCTCACAAGGAATCTCAAGCGAAATTACAGTTGCTCCGTGGAATAGACGGTCCAGATGGTCATCAATGAACACCAAAACATCATCATGCAAACGAAAGGCTTCCCATATCCCATCTCCTAAGAGGAATCCTGCATCCAGTACGGATACCTTAGCATCTGGACGGCGAAATAATTCTCCATTAATCGAAATCCAGACATTCTCATTGCGCGGGTCCTGCTGAAACTCGTGTGTTCCCATTGCGCGCCCATGGTGATGCCCGTTTTGAAAGCAAGCCATCTTGCCAATTCATGATTCAGTGCTCTCGCCTTGAATAATTATGATGCCGACTGGTAATCATTTCAGTCTGTTTCATATCCGGGCATGACCGGATTTGAACATCTCCTTAATTCCACCCAACTCTTTACCCACCCCTAAAAACCTCCAGCCTTTTTCAGACATCATGACAGAGGCACACCTCCGCATTGAGGCCCTGTCATTTCGCCATCAAACTCCCGCTCCAACAATCAGAAACCCAACTAAGAAACGATTTGGGGCTGGGGTGCATAATATCTCATTCGACCTGCCAAAAGGTTCGATTACAGGGTTGGTGGGGCCAAACGGAGCAGGAAAAACTACTCTCCTCCATATTCTAAGTGGACTCAGATCCCCGGATTCAGGTAGCATCGAAATAGCAAATGAAAAATTTAGGGACCTCAAAAAACAAGATGCTGGCCGCAACAAAGTCGGACTGATGCCCGATACAGTCAGATGGCAAGGAAATTCAACTCCAAAACACGTCCTACACAGATTATCGCTGATGAATAATAGCAAGGTTGGCAACCTATTGGAATTAGTTGGACTTAGCAGTCGCAGTGATGAAACTCTGGATAGATTGAGCACCGGTATGGGTCAGCGTCTATCATTGGCAACTGCCTTACTTGGAGAGCCCGAGATTTTACTACTCGACGAGCCATTCACTGGACTTGATCCCGTTGCCCAGAAAGCCCTGAAGCAATTAACCAGAGAATTAGCAGATAAAGGTACAACCATTCTAATTTCCTCACATCTATTGAACGAACTAGAATCTCTTGTGGACCGAGTTATTCTCCTACACCACGGACAAGTGGTTCTTGAGGGGGAAATCAGGGCAATAAAACACAATTTGAAGCTTGATAAAATATTATTATTGAAGGGAGAAAAAGGAGACCCATTGCCATTGATTAGTGAAAAGGTCATCAGTTCTTCAATAAATGGCAACTGGAGCATTAGTGTAGAAAATGAAGATGGTTGGTCAAGAAAAAGGCTGACGGAATTGGTTCAAGGACTCAGCGAAAATGGTTGTACCCCCTACCATGTTGAAGTAAAAACTGCAGATTTATCCAATATTCTTGAAGCTACAACCGGTATTGATGGCATGGATTTGAGTGAGCATGTGATGGTCCCGCTTAGCAAAATGGAGGTCGAAGAAGAATGAATCCAATTCTTGCTCTAGCCTTTGATGATGCTTGGTCAAAAGCACGCTCAACGAGAATGATTATCCTGCTTCCATTACTGACATTATTCATCTTAGGAGCCTGTTGGGGCCTATCTGACCCTGATGCTACATTGCCTTCTTCGATAAGTGCAAATACTCCGTTTGAGGTACTTTTCGTGGCTTCACTTTTTATCCTATTATCGAGTACACTCGGAGTTGTGTTATTCGGTTTTGATGGTATCAGTAAGGATAGAATTTCAGGAGTTTTGGCGATTCAATTATCACAGCCAATGGCTCGCCGTAGTCTTGCATTATCAATGCTCTTAGGAACTCTTTTACCAGTCCTAATACCTACTTTGGCATTGAGTATTTTAGGTATTATTCTGATAAGGTTTCAGATGGGAGAATGGCCAGATTTTATTGATGCAGCATTGTTTTTTGGTGCCACAACACTACTGTTATTTTGGTATGCAACAATTCAGATGTATGCCTCAAGTTTGGCTAAAGACATGGGCTCTTCGATAAGTTTGGGAATCGGGGCTTGGCTATTGTTCACGATGGTATGGCTGCTGGTGACGGTGCTGCTAGCCTCGGCTTTTGGGGTAAATGCAACCGATACTTCCAATGCGGATTTTGAGGAGTTCTCGGCTAAGGTTGACCTGCTTTCTCCGAATGGGGTTTACCACCTTTTGCTGGAAATGCGGGTGGGAGATGATATTAGTCGTACAATTTCGCCTTTTTGGGTGTTTAGTTCGACTGTAGGGTGGACGGTTTTGCCACTTTGGGCTTATATTCGGCGTTTTCAGAAGATGAGCGCATAATTGTAGTTCTCTGTCAATTAAACACAACACCTATGCACGTTCTGCTAAGTCGGCGAAGCATGGGGAGTCTTATCTCACGACAAGCGGGCATTTTGGTAGCAGTGCTGATAGTTGCATCATTAATTCTTTCAGGTATTCCATCGAGCGACTTGAAGCAAGTCGATGAAGTTGAGGAAACCAGTGGTCGCCAATTAGGTGAAGTCGATTGTTCCAACTATACGTTTGAAGATTTATTTGCCTATAGCCACGCCAGTTTTGATATCATCTTTCAGGATGACTGGGCAAGTTCAATTACTAACGCAACGGCTTGGGTTAATGGTAGTTTATCACCAGCAGTAAGGGAAAATATCGATGGTCTGTTCGAAGGCTTTCCTGGTGGTGATAATGATTGGCTTTCCACTGATGAGCGTGAAGGAGTTCGCAGTGTCGGACCCAAATGTATCGCTGACATGGATACTCGACTTGGAATGCGTGAAGGTCAGCCTCACCGAGGCGGAGTTGACTGGAATAATTTGAATTGGGTTGAAGAAGGAATTGCTCTAGATGAGGTTAGCCTTGTACCAGAAGACCATGAAGAAGTTAGGGATTGTCAGAGTGCTTTTGCGCAAAGTGGCTGTAAGGAAGTGCCTGTCCATGTTGACGACGACCTGCAAATAATGCTCCTTCAAGATGATGAAGGAGATAACAACATGCAATTTAATCAATTACCGAACATGGGTACAGAACCCTTCACTATCGCTCTAAATGTAACTAACATGAGCGATGCAAGCCTAAATTTCACCTTCCCTGCAATCACCGACCTTCGCCTTGATGCATGGGAAGTTCAAGAAGACGGGGTGACTGTCTTTGGATTGGATGATCCAAGTATTACTACCCTTGAAGATGGCCGTTTGAGAATCGTGGTAAAGGTCGACTATGATATTGCAGATTGGCCAATGGGGAAGAACCTCTTCCTAGACTTGACAACCGCAGAATATGTTCCCGATAATCCTCCACAATGGTCCAGTAATGCACCAGATAATGGAGATATTATGGCTTTTATGTTAGGTTCAGGAAAGACCATGTGGGCGAGTCATGAACTTGCGCAATCATGGGCTAATGATGAAAGTCAAGTAAGTTTTAACTGCAGCGCCAGCAATGGTTGGTCTTGGTCGCTTGAATCAGGAGATATGTACATTACACCAGGGCAAGGACAATCTGAACTCACTTGCTCACTTTTTGACTTGAAGAACCAAGAGAGCGAATTTAGTCGTACTTGGACTCTTGAGCAACCTCTGTTTTTCTCAGCAACTTCAGGTGAATACATGGGTGCTGTGCCAATAACTATCAATGCTCTTAATGGCGATAGATCAGGATTAACTGTTTCAATAACTCCTTTCCAAGGTGAGACCACTGGCTCCACAGTTTCTAGTGCTGGGCCTGTAAGTAGCAATAGCATGGAAATCAATGTTTCAGAAATGCTCCCAGGGATAGTAGAACTAAATGTCTCAGTAACTGGCAATGGCATGGCGGATTGGTTGTTCACCTTAGACTTGGGAATTAAGAAAGAAAGCAGAGCCCCTGAAATCAGCATTTCCAAAACTCGAGAAGGAGATAATGGCAGTTGGGATTCAGAAGGGTATTCCTACCATATCGAGGGTACCGTATACGATTTAGATGGAGACGATATTTCAATCGACATAGAAGTATGTGGATATTCAACAAAAATCAACCCTGAAGGTGCTACTTGGAGCAATGAAGTTAGTGTCGTTGGATGCAATAACCATGAATCTTATGTTATTACATTAACAGCCACAGATTCTTGGGATAAATCAACTTCAATTGAAGTCTCAGTCATGCCTCTAAATGAAGATACAACTACTGACAAACCAAGCGAGTCTCCAGCAACCGCAGATGAAGGTGGACTTCCTGCACCTGGAGTCATAGCAACCATTGCAATGCTTGGCCTTGCAGGGCTTCTAAGGCGGCGAATCGACTCCCAACAATGAGCAAAGGGTTCATTTCTAATTGGCCGGCCGCAAAGGCTGGAGAGTATCATGTTCCGCGGGATGGTAGAGAAGCCGAGCCATGAGAAAGGACTGCTTGTCAGTTTTTCAGGTGCTGCCCCAGCATTGGGTAGTAGGCTAATCGATGGAGAAGGTAGATTAATCGGAATTGTAGATTCAGTCCTTGGAAAAGTCGAGGAGCCATTACTTCATTTGAAAATGAAATTACAAGCAGACCCAACCCAAATGATTGGCCTAAATCTCGAAATTCAAAGCCGCAACAAGAGTTGGGATGACAGAAAGAGAGATTCTAGAGGAAGTCGCGATGACCGAGGGGGTCGTGATGACAGAAGAGGCAGAGATGACCGAAGAAGCCGTGATGACCGTTCTGGTGGAGATTGGTTCTGCCGTAAATGTAGCAACTCCAACTTTTCATTTAGAACCGAATGCAACCGCTGTAATGCCCCCAAGCCAGGCGGTAGGGATGGCGGCCGTGATGAGCGCCGTGGTGGTCGTGATGAGCGCCGAGGCGGTAGAGATAACCGAGGTAGACAAGACCGCTCCGGTGGAGATTGGGATTGCCCCAAGTGTAACAACTCCAACTTTTCATTTCGAACCGAATGCAATCGCTGCAATTCTCCGAGAGGAGGAGGCGGGAATAGAGGAGACTCAAGAGGTGGAGAAAGAGGAAGCCGTCGCGGTGAACGTCGTGGTGAACGTCGTGGACCTCATCAAGAGCGCTATGATAGAGGAGATCGAAGCGACAGTAGAGAACGTCGAAGTGATAACCGTGGCGATAATGACTGGACCTGCTCACAATGCAATAATTCCAACTTCGCATTCAGAACCGAATGTA
>JAOMAZ010000031.1 GCA_028344335.1 Deltaproteobacteria bacterium
TGATGAAGAGAAGTTTTCTGCAGATGATGTTGTTAATGAATTGGCAAATAAAGGTGTTGACTTATTTTCAACAGGACCCCAGAATTTACGAGCAGTAGCACACTTAGACGTAGATGATAAGGGTATAGAACAGGCGATTTCTGCTTTTCAATCTCTATCTCATTGAGGAGGGCTAACTCCAAAATGTTGGTCGGAATATTCCCTTGCTTTATCTGCCTGCCAACCCATCTCCACCATCTTTGCTTCATATTCTAATTGTTGGGCTGACCTTTCTGGTACAACTTCATTCTCAGTGATTGTCGAAGACCCCTTCTTCTTCAATAATAGAATCAATACCAAGATGGCAACAACTCCACCAATCCCTCCTGAATATAGCAAAACTTCATTTGAAATCAAAGAAGATTTCACATCATCACCCTCTTCTTGTGAAGGTGGTATTAATTCCATAACCAAATGAATAGTCATGTCATCCCCATCATAAGCTTGGGGGACTTCAATTTCCACCTCCCCCTCCTTCTCACTTCCTAATGGAGTGATGCTTGAAACGATATGAGGATAGTTTTCCATCCCATTTGACCCATTTGGAAAATAAGCGCTTTCTTCTACTGCGAAGGCAAAGAATGCCAGTGAATAATCTGGAAACTTTGAGAACCCATTACTATTATCAAGACTCCAATTTATTTTCCCCCCATTATCAGAAGGAGTCCACTGCCAAGATAGTATTCCATCATCGAAGTCTGGTGCCGCTTGAGCAGATGCATTGTAATCCTCTTCCAAGGAACTGAATTGTTTTGGCGCAGAGCCAAGGTGCTTCCATTTACCATGGATAACTACGAATGGCGCTTGACGTTCACCGTTTCTCCTCTCCCACCATTGGTCCCCATCAGCTGTGCCAAAAGGATCTTGGGCATCACCATGGGGGTGAAAATGAAGTTGAACTAAGGGTAGATTTTCTTCGACATCATCTATTGCATGCTCTGCTTTGACACAATTTTCACACCATGTTGCAGTGTAGTCTTCAGCTATTATCGGCATCGTTGATTGACCAAATTGAAGTGATGAATTTGATTGATTTTTTGCATCCATTGCCTCCGATACTACTAGCGGACCTACACCTTCAATTATTGGAGCGCTACTCATACCTTCATTCACTATTATTGTTGAACACGACAATAATAATATGAGCGAAAAAGCCAAGGCTACTCTCATCAAGGTAAGCCAAAGGCCCCTCCTTCTTCAATGGTTGCTGTCTTAGGATAATAGTTCCAAGAGGTCTTTCAAATCTCGAAATCTTTGAGAGACTCCTCCTGATGATAGCCCTAATACGGTAGCAATCCGGCGGTTGTGGCCACGAACTCCCAAATCACTCATCACTTGTTTTGCGATGACTGCGACTAACATATCAGCTCTCTCGTTCGGTAGGGAACTATCTAATTCTGGTTCTCCGAAGTTGGTTAGAACCCGCAAACACCCGCTGATGATATCTTTTACAACTTGATTGGCTAAGCCCGACTCTTCTTGCAATTCTTGCCTGATTAAGGAAATGGCATCATTTATTGATGCCTTTCGAGCCAGGGAAGGGCGTTGAGGGGGGACGAATGAGACACGACCTAATCCCCTCATGCGGGTAATACGTTGTTTCATTCGCTTGGCCAATTCGTTATAGTGCTCTTTTTCAATATTCCAACCTTGAGCGAGTGAGGTGATTCTGCAAGGACTTATCATCCCCATCGATGAAGCTGTGATGATAGCGGCGATGGCGGCAGTTTGCTCTCTTTCTATTCGGGCTTTTCCTTGAATGACTCGTAACTCATTTAGAGGAAGGTTCCCTAATTTTTTGTGTTTTTCTACCTCATCATGTTGAGCGATTAGCGTTGCCTCCACCACAGCACGGACTGCAGATTCAACACTACTCCCTAAGCAAAGGGAGCGAATATGTTCCATGACTCTGTCTGCAAAGAATTCGCGTCCTCGGCGAGCGCGAGTTTGGTATCTATTCATTCTTGACCAGAAGACTTTGTCAACACCTCCCTCTCTTGGATTGAAGCTTGTACCTTCCATCGCTGACTCTGCCATTCTACTTCGGCTACCGATTTGGGAGTGCGAAGCATCTCCAAATACCGATGATTTATCTTGCATGTCTAAGGCGGATTCGTTATACACGAGCCCACAATTATTACAGACACATTCTCCATTTATTCCATCCTCAATTAGGATAGAAGAACATTCACTACATTTATTTTCCATTATTTTTACCACCAAATTTTTAACATGAATCGTTTAACCAGAATAGTTGGAATTTCTAACACATATGTTCAGTTAATCTAGACAAAACTGAACACCACCTGTTTTCATTCCACTTCTTCGCAGTTCCCGTTCCACGCCGATTTAGATGATGGTTGCCCATAGTGCTTAAACTTTTCCCCCCCCGGTCACTTATTACACGATTATTTGACATAATTTCCCAACCACTTAGTAACTATGTACGCGCTTATGCGTATAATCAGAGGGATATAATATTACACGCCATCACCAACCTCGGAAAAACAATATGTAATTAAAAACAAACAACAAATTACACCTAATTAGGAAATTACCAGTAGTGTTCAAGTACCCCCGCCGATGGTAATGTAAACTCCGGTGGAATCAAGATGAGACAGCCAGCCATCGAGCCCAGCATGATGAGGTTGACACTGGAACATGTAGCGACAGGGGGAGGCCTTCCTGAATGGTTGAGAAAATATCTTACCAAGCCATCTGAAGAAGGCGAAAGCAGGATAATGATTCTTCACGCTAACGAATCTTCTCGTAAACAAACCCTTGTCGACCTTGCACGCGGCGGCCGATTGGATGGGCACGTCGTTGACCCACTTGATCACCAGACCATCAGTAGTTTAGTTGAGCTATTAATGTCAGATTTACGAATGCCAAGATCATTCCCAGAGGATGGTTTGCTAACTCTTTTGGAACATGAAGCGGTTTCAAGGAGCGCCTCCAAATTGGGCTTTCCACTTATCCATCCAGATGTCGAGAGGACTTGGTATCTCAGTCGAACAAAACGCTTGGCTCTACTGCATTCTCACTTGTTACAATCAGCATCCTTGAGGTCTTGGGATGCAGATCCAGGTGCGACTGAATTCCATGACTTGTTATTGAAAATTGAAGAAAAACAGGGACGCACCCATCCTCGTCTTTCAAAGCATCATTTGAGTAGAATATTACTGGATTTGGAAGACCCTCCATTCTCTCTTACAAACCTATCCGGAATAATCATGCTCAACCACGACCCAACTTTATCAAAAGAGGATTTACAGTTACTTAGAACCATTTCAACCCTCGTCCCCATTCACCAACTGGTGCATTCCGGTTCTTTCAGATTAGGGATGCATGGAGCATTGATTGAAGATATTGAAGCATGTCGAAATCAAGGAGATCTACCTGATTGGATGCCTATTCACTTGCCTACTACGGAATCTTTGGAACAAAGAAGGACTCACAGAATATTAATCGATGAAGGAGTAGATGAGATTGCAACTGTACTTTCAATTCTTGATGCAAGGTTAAAATCCCTCGACTATAACCCAACTGAGAAGATAATTATCGTCGATGGGGATGCAAACCGAAACCAAAGCCGATGGGGTGAAATTCTATCTGAAGGAGGATGGATGGTTCCTAAACAGGTTGAAAATATTCTTTCTAGCCCCCTTGTACACTCCTTGAGTCGCTTGGTAAGTATTGGACAGGGAGATGATTCTTGGGCTCCTGAAAATATCCTTGTAGAAGCCACAAATGGATTTCCAACTTCTAGTGCTTGGTTTGGTGATTTTCCTCACCCCGTAAACTCAGATTGGCAACCAAGACCCCATCTAGATTTGCTCGAAGAAGTGGCCCACGGTTTGCATATCAGAGGTGGGCCACATGCGATGAGCCAGTGGTTAAGGGCTCTCTCTGAAGCAAGATTTGAACACCCATGGATACCAGCTGAAGAAAGGCGTCAAGCACGTGAAGAGACCCAATGGTGGTTGTTATGCATGGCCAATAGGTTAAGCCCATGGCTTGATGAATATTCTTTATCAGCTTTGCAAGAAGATAAATTACTAGGGTGTGCAAGTAGACAAATCCTACCCTTACCAACCAAAGCAACAAATATTGTTGATTGGTTTTCAAGCCTAATTCATTGGACAGACTGGGAACAGATCTTATCGGTTAACCCTGCTGAAGCAGGGGCGTTACGTTCATTATTAGATGCAGTTGCACGCTGCGCAAATATTCTGCCATCGATTGAAGAATTAAGTGGGATTGAGGCTAAGGACGCATTGATTTGTATCATGGAAGGTTTGTCATTACCGAGTCCACGTATTGAAGATGCCTTACTTCGAGTTTTGACACCCGCTCAAGCGCTCGGGTGTGATGCTGATTTGTTGATTCTTTGTGGCACTTCTGCAACTGCATGGCCCGTTTCCAGTCCAATCGTGCCATGGATGGACCTTGATGATCGATTGAGATTAGGGGTTGCAAGACCTGATGCTGCGATGCGCTCTTCTCGACACTTAATTCGTAATGCTTTGGCAGCAGCCGTAGAAGTTTTGGTTCTCGACACTTCGATTATCGAATCAAACCCCCCAGGTACACATTGGGCTGAAATTTTAGATGAGGTTGGTAAAGAAAAGCGCCATCAATGGCTTTCCCCCCCAGTTTATTTAATCGATAAAGGCCAACCCATCACTGGTTGGAAATGGGTTGAATTTTCTGAGTCTATTCAAGGCATTGCTAGTGCTCCAACAACTATTCAACATCATAAAAATGGAAACTTTAGCCTATCTATCAATGGTACGAGGTTTAGAGATTTAAGACAATCAAATGGCCTTGCAGCATTGCAGGGCCAGCAAACTGGTGAGGTTGTTCAAGGTGCAGCTATGATGAGATGGCAAAAGCACTTGATGGAAGAGAGAAATTTGAGAAGGCCGAAAAACCCTGAAGACAATTATCTCAACAGTGAAGAAATTTCAGCCCTGTTGAGTAAAGAAGACTTGAACTTACTCAATAACTGGATAATACCAGAAGGCGTTCCTGAACCCCGAAGTAACCCTACATGGCCGGTAATTGGTAAGTCCCATGGAGGCAAAAAGCGAACCCCCAGCGTCGATATTCGTCCTTTACACCCGCCCGCTTTTCAAGTCGAGTCTATTGATTCACGTGCTGGCCATAATTTATCAGAGCAAAAGTCGGCATTACGTTGGTCTGCGTCTAGATTGCATGACTGGCTGGATTGTCCACGAAAAGGTTGGTTAAAACACCGCCTAAAAGCATCTTCTCCTGACCAACTTGAAGATGATATGGATGGTCGGTTGAGAGGAATATTAGTTCACGATGTCTTGACTTTGACAATGGCTGAAGTGATGGGATTCGAAGTTGGAGAAATGAATGATTTGATGCTCCATCCAACTCTTTCCTCTGCAGGAATGAGTCTTGAAGAAGTGATGTCAATCGCCCTTTCGCATGCATTATCTATCGCCCCTTGGTTATCTCGAGAAGATGCGGTTGCTTCTCACAGAAGAAGAAGTATGCTAGGTTTAGAATTGGAAGAATTGCGAAGTTGGGAGGATTGCGAGCCATCTCCTATTATGCTTGCAGGCAGGCTTGGATCCCTGATTCGCAGGGAAATGGGGATCTCTGAGACGGGGATTCTATCACTTGAATGGGATGTAAAAACACGTCAAGGAAGTCGTTTAAGTATTGAAGTTCCGGAATTAAAAGGAATTGATGGAAGTTGGACATTCAGTATTTCAGGAAGAATTGACCGGATTGAGGTTGTACCTCAAAAAGATGGTTGGATTAGAAAAGAAGGTAAAAAGGAAATTGTCCCATTAGATTTGGATATTGGTGATGAGGACTTTTCTTTACGCCATATTATCATCCGTGAATTGAAAACTATTGAAGGCCCAAAAAGCAGTGATAATGGAAAACGTCACAAACGTGGGATTCTTGAAGAGGTTCAATTGGCACTTTATGCAAGAGCTTGGGAAATAGCTAATCCTGGAGACCGTGTTATTGCGATTGGGGTAACTGAAGTAGGTGAAGAGACAAATCATTGGCTCGAAGTTGATGAATCTGTTGAAGCAATTTCAGAAATGGCAATGGATGGAGCAACTAAACTTGTTGAACCATTGCACAGAAGACGAGATGAATCCCCTGATAATTTAGTCAGCATACCATTCAGAGCCTGGCTTAGGCATCGCTTGGAAGTATCAGGTAGGACAATCGAAGAAGCCGAATCAGGGGCGGTCCACCCAACACCTTCCTCCTCCTCATGTGGATTCTGTCCGGTAACATCTGCATGTGGTTTGGATGAATTATTTTCCGGGGGTTTCCTATGATACCCCTTAATCGCAGTCAATGTCATGGCTTGGACCTTGACAGACATTTAGTTTTAGATGCTGGAGCAGGTACAGGAAAAACTACCGTAATGTCAGTTCGTTATATTGAGCATATTCTTAGTGAAGATCAACGCGCTAGCCGTCTCTTACCAATGGGCCCTCGTGAAGCGCGTTCAGGTCAAGGCGCTCTTCGAATTCCACGGAATCAACAACAAGAATTGGAGGAATGGGGCGGATTATTACCACCAGAATGCGTTGCTATAACTTTCACAGTAAAGGCGGCTGCGGAATTAAAAGAACGAATTCGTTCTATTCTTGCCACTCTTGCTTCTACTCAGGATGGAGATCCTGAAAGCCGGTTTGACCCACGTTTACGCAAATCAGGATTTGTTGAACAATTGATGTCATTACTAGATAGTGCTCCGATTGGAACGATCGATAGTTTTCTTTCACGCCTAGTCGCACCTCACTTGTCGCTGGTCTCTGATGTGCATGCCTCTGAAACTATGTCTGAAGAAGATGGACCGATGCTTAATGATTCAGCAATCAGCCTTTTTTGGTCTTTACAAAGTGAATTTGACGCTTTGGATGCTGGTATGACAGGTGATATTCTCAGCATGTTGCAATCACGAGATAGATTGGCACTGATGATGGGAGGGAGGAAAACCGCTGCAATAGTCATTAATGGTTTAATTGGGCAAACTCTATTCGTTGAAGAAGCAGAAAATGCTTGGTTTTCACATGTAGGAGATGATGGATTACAAACCAGCATGGAGATGTTGAGGTCTTTAACCCCTGAAGCGGATGCATTAATTCCTGTAATTCGTGCTGCTGCTCAAGAATGGATGGATGTAATCAGAGGCCAATCTTCAGCATTGAAACTTGGTGAAGGATTAGCTGAAGATAGCCGAATTCGGGCCATAGATGAATTACTCAATATTCCTGTTGATGCTGGTAATTGGAGCGCTTTACTTTGGCTCCACCATCTATTAATTTCAATGACTTCGATGGCTCAATATTTATCTCCTTCACCCGCTATTTTACCTAAGGGACAGCCACCAAAAGGTGCCGCAGCAACTGGCTGGGGCGCAGGAATTCAGGCATGGGGAAAGGTTAGCGCATCCTCAAGAGATGCAGTAAAATTAGCCGCGGAAAATGCCGCAGAAACAATTCGAAACATACTTTCAACTCCACAAGGATTACGCCTTCGAGTAGTAGCACGCTCGGCGGCATTAATCGATACCTCGGCGCTTAGAAACCCCGCCCCAATCGGTTCAAAAATGAATCCAAGAGTAATTTCAGAATTGCCTTCTTCTGCTCCTGAAGACAGTCCACGAATGGGGGGAGAAATGCAAGTTGAGCAAGTTGAAGATATGTTCAGAGTTTTGGAAGCAATTCGAATGATTAGAAGCCAGATGAAACGCAGAAGTGGAATTCATGACCATTCAGATATGCAACGTCTAGCCGAGGATTTGCTACTTTCAAGGTGCCCTGATGTTTGCCGCACATGGTACCCTCGGCAAATGGTTGATGAACTTGATTCTATGACCGATGAGCCATGGTCTGATGTACATATTCGTAGAGCATTATTATGCGAGACTTCAGAACCAAAAGCAGTTCTTGATCTTGAGATGAGGTTAGCATTAGTCAAGAGACTTAGGCGAAAGTATCGTGCCTTCATTATAGATGAATTCCAAGATACAAATCCCCAACAATGGCGTTTACTTGCTAGATTATGGGGTAGAAGAGAGTCCCAACCAGATGACCCAGAACCCCCTTGTGGAGACTGGGACCCGACAATTTGTTTGGTGGGGGATGTCAAACAGAGTATCTACCGGTTCCGTCAAGCTCAGGTTAGTGTTATGCGAAATGCAATTCAACAAGTTCGTAGAATTAATTGCGATGAAGCAACATATGAAACAAGAATAGCAGATTTACGGCCTGCAGAAAGAAGTAGAGACACTCGCCCTCGGGGAGGAGGTTGGAAGGATTCATCTACATTTGTTACAGCAGATTCCTATGAGTCATCTGATTCTAAACACCAATATTCTTGGTGGAGGTTTGATTTAGAGGATGATGGCAGTATTTCAAACAGTGAGACTACCTTAGCAAGGTCCGAAGGCCACATCGATTTATCGCGAAACCATCGGACAGATGGAGGATTGTTGAATACCATCAATTCACTATGTGAAGATATTTTCTCTCCACGACATCATGGTTTGGAAGGAGATTGGTATGCAAGAGCCCAGACTTTAGTGCCTCATCATCACGAAAAATGTGGGAACTTGGAATGGTTACTGCCAATTCCACTTTCCCAGGGGGACCCTGGTCTAGACTTTGAGAACCCTTTGGATGCCTTTACTTCACCAAGAGCCAAGTCATCACACCTTGAAAATGAGATGATTGCCCAAAGATTGCATTGTCTAATCAATGGGCTTGGAACTCAAATTTCTTCTCACCAACCTGAAGCCAAAGCAACTTGGGTACAGTTGCCGATAATTGAGAGAGTCGCCGCAGAGGATATCTTGGTACTATTGCCGACAAGAACTCACCTTGATGACTTGATGGGCCGCCTCGAAGCCTGGGGAGTTCCAGCCACCGCGGATAAAATGGGGCCATTGCTTAAACGCCCCTCTGTCAGAGCATTGAGAAACCTCGTTGCCGTAATTTCAGATTCAAAAAGGCGTGATTTTGTAGTTGCATTGGCCCGTTCAACCTTGTTAGGATGGGATGATCTAAGACTAACATCTGCACTTGAGAACATTGGGGATAGAAACCCATTGGATGCTCTCATCAAGGCTGCAAATCATGATTCAGAAAGGGAATTATTACAACGCTGGCAACACCATTCTCGAGCTGGTACAGTACTAGAGGCATTACAAGAAACGGTTGACCATTCCGACCTCTTACTCGCCCACCCTGAAGCATCCGCAAGAAATGAAATTGAGATGTTCTTGGATTTAGTTAGGGATTTGCGACAAAAGTTGGGTGGAGATGTAAGTAGAATAAATTCACATCTTGAAAAATTACTGGCATTAGGAAAAGATGGTCCCGCCGCCAAAACCCCTGCCGTAGGTGGCTGTGTTCGATTGATGACAATTCATGCTTCAAAGGGATTACAAGCCAAGGTTGTAGTAATTGCAGGCATCTTCTCTGCAGGTATTAGGTCAGTGGCTAATACTACTCGGAAACATTTGATTGTAACTCCAGAATTAATTACGGGGAGAGCTAAACCTTGGCGTTCAGGAAGCCTTTCAGAACACGGTCTCTGGTTATTGGCAGAATCACTTTTACATGCTCAAAGCGAAGCAGAAGTACGTAGACTACTCTATGTTTCAATGACTAGAGTGAAATCACATTTGATATTGGTAGGAAATCCTGGAAACTCTGGAGCAACTACCTTTTCCGAGGAAGGAATGATTCAGAGCAAACATAAACCAGGAGCAAGGAGAAGCATGGGTACTATGTTTTTGGATGCACTAAGAGCCTGTGCCATCAAAAATGAAGTAGAACACTCCCCTTGGCTACTACCTAATGATAATGAGCAACAAATTCTAGGTCCCGGCTCACCGGAACGAACTTTATTCCTTAATCCAGCATCCCTGCGCTCCGATTCAGGGATTGGCCTTGAAGGAATGCCGCGCCTTACTCTTTACCACCACCCAGATTGTTTCATGACAAATGAAGTTGGCGAGCAAGGGCTCTTACCGCGAATTAGAATACATGAATCTGCATTAGTTTCTGTTGTTCCTGAGGAATCACAAGCAGTTGTAATACGCCGCCGAAGAGTGAGGTTTGCCCCATCGGCCGTTGATACAGCTTCAAAATGCATCCGCAGACATTGGTTAGAAGACCAGATGGCTTGGCCCTCAGAGCCATTATTACCTCTCCAAACAACCCAATACAATACGGGGTTACCAGATGCAGCAACACTTGGGACATTATTCCATAGGTTGATTGAAATTGGCTTAGCAAATCCAGCGATCGAAATTCAGTCAACAACAGCAATTCCATCTGATTGGAGAAATGCCTCGGAAAACAGATTACTCGATAATGATGTGATAAAACAGGTAATTGGGGAGTATTCAAATGGTGAATGGGATGAAGAAATCACCTCTCAACGCATGAGGGAACTTGCAATATTATTACTTGCTGGTGAATTAGGAAGCGCCTGTAAAACAGGTCATTATAATGGGTGGAAAGTTGAAGGTCTGAGGACAGAAATGCCATTTGACCTTGGACTTGTTAGCAATAGCGATTTACTTCTTCATACATGGACTCCCCATGGACCTATTCCAAAAGCCATGTTGGATGCAGTGATTACAAGCCTAACTGGTAGAATCGATTTGGTTTTGGCTCTTGGAAAGGAAGATGGTACAGGCGCATACTTAGTCGTTGATTTGAAGACTCGAGGTTGCGGTAATCGCTTCGACCCACTCCACCCCGAGAAGGGAAGCCCATTGCAAAGAACCCCTGATATGGGGCAAGAAATGACTACTTCTGAAGAACATCTATTGTTAGAACATAGAATGCAATTAGCCCTTTACTCATTGGCTTTAGAGAGTATTGAATATAGCAAACCTGAATCGGAACGGCGGCAAATATTACCTCCAGCATTACAGGTTTCTGCCAATGGCCGACTAATTGCGGGAGATAAAGAATCAATGAAAGAAGATCGCCATGAATTAATGAGGTTATTAACCAAAATGTCAGAAATGAAAGTGCTCAAAGTTGGTGAAGAAGCAGCACCGCGCTTATCTGGAAATGAAGCAGAGGAATGCAACAACTGTCCACATTACCAAAGCCAGATCAGAACTTGCGGACCAGCAGGAGAAGAACTAGGATTCATTGAATCAGACTTTACGGCCGATTATGACTAGTGTCCCTGCCCAACCTTCTTTGGTTGCAGCCCGCCAATGATTGCTGATTTCTAAGCCTGCACTGGTGAACAAATCTTTCCATTCAGACTCACTATGCAAGGTCATTGGAGTTTTGACTTGTTGAGGCCAATCAATACTTTCTTCATTTTCTCTATAATGGTCAACCCCCATAACGAATAAGCCCCCCTCATTCAACCAAGATGCAATTCGTTTGATGGCTTGCCCTGGGTCCTTGAGATAGTACATTGTTTCCATACTATGGATGAGGTCAAATTCACCTTCCGGTTGCCATTGCATCAAATCGTGGTGATAGTATTCTCCAGCCTCATCGATTTGCTTTGCTTTATCGATCATCGCTTTAGCAGCATCGATTCCGATTGCTTGGATACAGTGAGGATGAGCAGCCAATTTCCTAGTTGCCCAGCCATTTCCACAACCGATATCCAAAGCCCTGAACCTCTTGCCTAATTCTGCAACTTGCATCAATGAACTAACCAACATTTCTTCGACTGCTGGGCCATGGCCTTTCTCCATACCTGCATCTTTACCGTCAATTGCCCATTGGTGAAAAACTTCGGCAGCACTCCTCCAATTCGTTGTTTCCTCTTCATGCATGGCAGGTCCGAGTTGCGAATTGCCTTTCAACTTCCGCCATTTGGGTCCCCACATGCCCTCCCCCAATATCGACAAATTAAGGCTACGAACACTATGTGAAAATCAATGGGAAGAGAACATCCTCCCAAGCCTAGAAGAATACATCCGCATCCCTGCATTATCTCCTTCCTTTGATGAAAACTGGGCTGAAAATGGTTTCATCGATGAAGCGGTTAACCATATCGCTGATTGGTGTAGGGAACAACCGATTGAGG
Organism: Deltaproteobacteria bacterium; assembly: GCA_028344335.1. Taxonomy (GTDB): domain Archaea; phylum Thermoplasmatota; class Poseidoniia; order Poseidoniales; family Poseidoniaceae; genus UBA226. Next base: position 12,127 of record JAOMAZ010000031.1, read on the forward strand.
GATTACAATTACAAATACTTAGGCTTGAAGGTAGAACTCCATTGATTCATATGTTTGTTCCAGGGCAAACTGATGAAGTGGTACTACTATACCAGCATGCTGACAAACAACCCGAATTCGTAGGTTGGCACGAGGGACTTGGCCCTTGGGAGCCAGTTCGCAGAGGAGACCGTCTTTACGGAAGAGGTGGTGCTGATGATGGCTACGGAGCATATGCAAGTTTAACCGCAATCAGAGCAATACAAGAACAAGGAATTCCACATGCTGCATTACACC
>JAOMAZ010000032.1 GCA_028344335.1 Deltaproteobacteria bacterium
AGAGGTTAAGGATAAGGTTGAAGAAAAACCAGAGGTCGTGATTAAGGCTAAGGAAAAAGCCAAGGATAAGAGCAAGACTAAGTCCAAGACAGAGGTTAAGGATAAGGTCGAAGAAAAACCAAAGGTCGTGATTAAGGCTAAGGAAAAGCCAAAGGAGATGGCCGGTGGCCTTATCGAAAATAAGGTATTTCTCTCTGGTGCTGATGGTAAATTATGGCCGATGTTCTTCTTCTCAGTATTACTAGTCGCAGCTCTAAACTTCTATGCAGTTAGCCGTGAACCTGATATTATTTCCATCGCCGAAATTCACGAACATGAAAATGAAGTAGTCAAGATTGAAGGCATCATGATTTCATGGGTTGAGGACCCATATTCAGATGGTTCCGAGAGATTGGACATCATCCTCCAAGATGAGAGTGGTGTTGCTGAAGTGCGTTGGTTCAAATTTGGAGAACTACCTACGATTGGCTCAAAAATATCTGCGGTTGGAGATGTACGACAATGGGAGGGGCGTTTTTGGATTCAATCACTCGGAAATGGGGCCTTGCAATGGGATTCTAGCGATGTCGCTCAACCAGAAGGTGTGCCATTAGCAGTAATTGGCCAAGACCCTGAGCCATATATGGATGAGACAATCTCAATTGAAGGATACATCACCAAGACCATCCACCCCGACACAGTTTGGACTTCGGCCTATATTGCAGACCACCCTAATTATGCTAATTCAAAACACCAACTTCGCCTATTCATCAGCAGTGCAAGTGGGGCATGGATTGAAGCAGGTTCAAAAATAACTGTGACCGGTCAAATTCGATTTGAAGAGCGTGAATTCAGATTCGTCATGTACACACAGGGTCCAGAAATATTGGTTGATTATACCGTGATGCCAAGTATTTCAGTGCTTGAATGGGGAGATAAAGACACTTGGGGTTATGAGATGAATAAATTGGTTCAAATTCAAGGCATTCCATATCAAGATGAAAATGAGGATTGGTGGGTTCAAGGCCCTGCAACTCATCAACGATTATGTATTCTTCCAGGTGATAGGCTACTAGAAAATAATGCCTCTGCCTTCAATGATGTCGATGGGCTATGGACTGGCAGGCTAGTTTGGTTAGCAAGCATAGATGATGTCTGTCTTGATGATGGAGGAGATGCCTCATCAGAACCGATTCTTGGAGTTGAAGACCTCTTAGTGGAAATTGTCTCTCACCCTTCATCTTACTTAGATGACCCAGCCAAGCAATGGAATGTGACTGGCTATCTTGCTGAATCATTGGCACCCGATGATAGCAGCGCTTCGGTTAGAGATGCGCAATCATGGCGAGATGACAAGGTTAGCGTCTATGTTGACTTCCCATCCTCACGAAGCCAGTGGATTGAGGAAGGACAAAGAATGGAGATGGTAGTTACTGTTGACTGGAATCCACAGTATGGAAGTATGAACCTAGTAGCAGTAGAATGGGAACTTCAAGGTGAAGCCTTACCCGCCGACACATTGTCATGGGATAGCGATGTTGTAATCTGGGGTTATTCTGAGAATAACATGGTCTTTATCGAAGGGAAATTAATGCCAGCAAATGGATCGGGTGAAACATGGTTGATAAGGCCAGAAACTAATGACCGAATTTGTGCTGAAACTCAAAGTTTAGGCAGCCTAAACCTTGAGGCAATGAACCATAGTCAACCTTGGTATGGACGCTTAATAGAAAAACAAGATATCGATAATCGAAGTACCTACCTCTGCTTATCAGGGGCAAGTTCTGATGATAGTGATGGTGATGGTCTTTCAGACTGGTCAGAAAGAGAAGTCTACAACACGGATATCGACGCTGTAGATTCCGATTCTGATGGGCACGAGGATGCTTTTGAAGTTCTTGCAGGTTCAGACCCAGATGATTCAACATCTACTCCATCGGAAACCTGAGGTGACTAAATGTCTTGGGAAGTAGATCTAGCATGGTTACTCGGCTCAATGTTTGCCGGTATTCTGATGGGTTCTCTAACCGGTTTAATTCCTGGATTTCACGTTAACAATGTGGCCTTGATTTTGCTTGCACTTTCTGGCACTATGGTTGGGTGGGGAATTCCATTATCAGCTGTGGCTACATTGATTGTAGCGTGTGGAACCGTTCATACTTTCTTAAATTATATTCCTTCAGCATTGATAGGGGCACCTGATGGCGATACTGCGTTATCCCTACTTCCAGGTCATCGTATGTTACTTGCTGGAAATGCTGCAAAAGGAGTGGCATATTCTGCCCGAGGGTCGCAACTAGGTTTACTTATCAGCCTACCACTAATCCTCGTAGCAAGGATTCTTTTTGGCCCTGAAATGGGGTTATATCAAGAGATGAGAAATTATTTGCCATGGATTTTATTGACTATTTCAAGCATGCTTTTGATTACCGAAACCACCCGCTTGACTTGGCCAAATTGGCTGCGGAAATTATCTGGTGGTAAATTAGGAGAGGATTCTCGCTTTGCAGGTTTCCTCGCTGCTACCGGTTTCTTCCTCCTTGCTGGAATGTATGGCTGGGCGGTATTTTCTCTTCCCGCTCGCTCACCTGTCGGGATGCCTAATGCTAGTTTGTTATTGCCCGCATTGGCCGGATTATTCGGAGTCGCTAATCTAATTGATATTTACACAACAACTAGTGAATTACCACCTCAAAAAGACGATTGGGAGTTACCTCCTGCTGGACCTCTATTAATCCCCTGTTTCTGGTCCGCTGTTGCTGGTGGTTGTATGGGTGTATTGCCGGGGATGACAGCAGCACAAGCCACAGTCTTGGTTATGGGTGGGCGTAATGTTGCCGCTAAAGTTCAGGGTAAAGAGGGCTATGGAATGGATTTTGAAAGTGGAATGCTTCCCGTTTTAACCCACGAAGAGATCCTCGAACGTGCTCGAGCAGAAGCAGCTGGTGAAGAAATTGACGATGCTCATTCGGAACAAGATTTGGAAATTATCGCTATTCTATCAGCAGTTAATACAGCGGTAACTGTGATGGTTCTTGGATTCCTGTACATAATCGGACGCTCTCGTTCTGGTGCCACCCTTGCCTTGAAAATGATGTATCCAATCGACAAATGGGTTGAAGGAGAACCGACTGCTGACTTCATCAGATTATTAGTAGTCTGTATTGCCTCTGGGTTGATTGCTGTGCCACTGATGTTTAAGGTGGCTAAAGGATTGTTGAAATTGCACGAAGTAATACCCCTACAGACGATGGTATTGTCGGTGATAATATTCGTTACTATTCTTGTATATTTATCGACTGGTTGGATAGGGATTGGAGTGCTAATAGTTGGAGTAGTAATGGGGTTGATGCCACCTAGAATGGGGATACGTAGAAGCCATGGAATGGGGATAATTCTGGTGCCGATAATGCTCTATACTTTTGCTCAAAAATTCGATGCATTCGGCTTTATTTGAGTAGAGAAGCACGGGAATGCTTCTTGACCATTGACTTGGACGGGGGGGCGGTACTAGTGCCGCAGGTGTGTAGTAATGACTTCGCGAATCAAATCATTCAGTCTCATATTGATTTTTCTAATGTCTTCTCTTTTGGCATTCGTTCCAACTCCTGAATTGGAAAAACAAGAATTTGAATCAACTTCGGGACGCGCAAGCCCCTGCACAGGAAATATCTGCCTAAACGAGGCGATGCCCAATCCAAATGGTGCTGATACTGCCACTTGGCCAAATGGAGAATGGTTTGAAATAACTAATGCTGGAACTACAAATATCGATATTTCAGGTTGGTATGCAAATAATAAGAATGGAAATCAAATTATGTTTGACAGTGCTAGTATCGTCGGCTATAATTCAAGCAACTCCGCTACTTGGACAATAGCACCAGGTGATTTCATGGTCCTAGCCCGAAATGGTAGTTCTACCTCATGGTTAACTAATTCTGCTGAAACTTTGGAATTATTTGATAGTTCTAATTCTAAGCAAGATGAGGCTTCTTGGACCTCTGCCTCCTCCGGTGCATCATATGTAGAAAACCCTGCAGATGCATATGCTGATTGGGTAACATCAGCAGGCCCAACTCCTGGCTCGAACAACAGTGGTGCTTCTGCACCAACTTATTTTGCAAGCGACCTGATTATTTCGGAAGTAATGCCAAATCCTTGGCCTAGTTATGATAATGAATCTTGGCCTGGAGGTGAATGGGTCGAGGTCTACAATAATGGAAGTACGCCTTTCGATGTATCAGGCTGGAATCTGACGGATTCTGCTGGTAATATCATCACCCTGAATGAGAACCACATGCTTGGGTTCGACGCTGCGGATTCCAATACCTGGACTCTTGGCGCCAATGAATATGCACTCGTCGCAGTGAATTCCACAAACGCATATGGTGTACTGAACAATGGACAAGAGGAACTATTCTTGGAATGGCCTAACGGAACCATATCTGAGAAGGTGTCGTGGTCAAAGGCTCGTTCTGGAATGAGTCTGATGAAGGATTCCAGCGGGGTAATGCAGACTACAGTATTCCCGACACCCGGGGAAGCAAATGCAGCAACCATCGATTTGATTATTGAGCCATTGGCAACGAGCCCTATTTCGTTCAATGAGGTTCTACCTAATTCCACTGCAGATGGAAACATGTTCGCGAGCGGGGGTGAATGGTTGGAATTGTACAACAATGGGACCATTGATGTCGACCTGACCGGTTGGACGCTAGTCGATGGAATCGGGAATGAGACCGCATTGAATGATTCACTGGTTGATGCTGGCATGACGATAACAGCAGGTGGATATCGACTGGTAGAATTTATTGGAGATACCACACTATGGAATGATTTCAATCATCTATGTCTGAAAGATGAGTCTGGAACAATCGTCGACGTTCTTCATTGGGATACGAACCATGGCGAAAATAACTCCCTGATTAGCCAATCAGATTTTACCCTCCCTTGGCAACCCTCTCCCTTCAATACTCCCGGAGAACCAAACCCTTCAACTGGGGTATCCAACGAAACTTTAGTCATCATCAATGAAGTCATGCCTAACCCATCAGGTGCAGATACCTCTGCATGGCCAGGCGGAGAATGGGTAGAATTGTGGAATATCGGCAATGATAGTATCGACTTAGATGGTTGGAAATTACAAGCGGGTGGAAACAAAAATTACGCCTTGACATCTGAGAGAATCCTGAATAAGGAGAATACAAGTATTGAACCGGGAGAATATCTCGTTGTTTTTATGAACGGTTCATCTTCCTTTTATCTAAGAAATACAAACGGAGATAGCGTCTCTCTTCACAATGCAGATGGAGATTCAATGCATACAATTCTTTGGGATATCAATATCACTGAAGGAGAATCATTGGTGAGGCCCCCCCCACAAAGCACTACAGGATATTGGCTGAGTTCGCTGTGGCCGACTCCTGGCTCTGAAAATCCCTCATTTGGAGGTTATACTGGCCCAACAACGATTTTGATGAATGAAGTCCTTCCTCATTGTTATGATGACTCCGTTAGTCCTGTAGATGACTGGGTAGAGTTGTACAATAGTGGCACAGAAGCAGTTAACCTATCCCGTTTCTCTTTGGTTGCAAGTGATGGTGATACAATAGTTATCAGGGATGACAAAATGTGGAATGTAAGTACCGAAGATGGCACGATTCTTCAAGCGGGTGAATATGCCGTTATCCTCGGCCCAACTAATTTTGCTCTCGGCTACGGAGATAGCATTGACCTACTTGACCCCAATGGAAATAACTTGCAATCGATGAGTTGGACAACAACCGTAGACTGTAGGACTGTTGGGCCTAACCTTGATGATATAAATGCAGAATGGGAAGTAATGCTATGGCCAACTCCAGGAGAAATTAATCCAGATCCCGCTAATTATAACTTCGATGTAGAGATATTATTCACTCGCTTAATGGTTGAAGAAACATCATATTCCACCAGAAATAATGAATTCTTTGAGTTAACCAACGTGGGAGATACAACCGTTGACCTAACAAATTACATCATTAGAAGAACAAAATTAGCCGGCGACCCATATGATGGAAAATTCAGTAGCCTACTCCTCCAAGCTGGAGAGTCAATCATCCTAACACCCGATGCGACTCACTTGGCAGAGGATTCTGGGATGCAAGTTGTACAAGCAAATACAGTCATGGACAATACCGTTTTCTTAACAAATAGCGGTGCTTCATTGCAATTAATTTCGCCAACTGAGGAAGTTATTGACACCCTAGTGTATGGGAATGCGGACCCAGCAATAGAGGGATGGAGTGGCGCCTCACTAAGTGAGCCAAATGGCTCCACTGATGGTCATATATACATCAGAGGAGATGGATGTAATAATCTTCTGGATACCAATACTAGCGAGGATTGGAAAATGCGATGGAGCAGAATAGGGGCCAGTCAAGGCTGTAATGTTCCAACCTTTTCAACAACAGGAAGCATTACTCCGACTATTTCACCTGCGGGTTCTTTAGCACAAATTATTCAGTGGTTAGATTCTGCCCAGACCAGCATTCACGTTCACATCTACGAATTACACAGCCCAGAGATTTCCTTTGCCCTACGCCAAGCCGCCCAAAGAGGAGTTGAGGTCACTATTGTTCTCGATGAAGGTGATTATTGGTGGGATGATAATGCACTGCGATGGCAGCGTGGACATGCAAGCGATTTGGCCGCTTCCGGTGCGACAGTCTATTGGTTTGGAGAACCTTCTGATAGCGACGCCCCCGCAGGGCCCTATGCCTTCCTCCACAGCAAAGTGGCGGTTGTTGATGATAACAGCGTCTGGATTGGTTCAGGAAATTGGAAACGCAGTACGATGCCAGTAGATGGCCAAGCAGGAAATGTCGATTGGGGAGTTATTATCGAAGCCCCTGATGTGGCTCAACAAGTTTTAGAGAGGATATCTTGGGACGAAAACCCTGCAAACCCTCACGTCAAATTGCATGACCCGCTCTCTCCAAGCCAAGGTACTCCAAATGGCTGGGCCACTCCTACCCAAGCAGACGACCCACCTACTCTACCAACTAACACCCTAACAACGACAGGTTCAGTGGAAGGTCGATTACTAACATGTCCAGATGATTGCATGGATGGTCTGGCTTGGCTAATAGATGAAGCAGATGAAGAATTATTACTTTCTCTACAAAATCTCGATATGGATTGGTATTGGGGATGGGGGGTTAGCCCATTATGGCAATCTTTGGAAAATGCCGCCCAAAGAGGTGTAAAGGTCCGTCTCATCATTAACGGCTATTATTGGGATGATGAAATCCAAGAGGCGGTAAACACTTTCAATCACGACTGGAATGAAACAAATGGTTGGGACACATCTGCAATCATCATGTCAACCTCTGATAATATCACTAAATTACACAATAAAGGAGTTATCGTAGATGGCGAGTTAACATTATTCTCATCAATAAATTTCGGTGCAAGTGCAATAATTCGCAACCGCGAAATGGGAGTCGTTATAGATTCAGTTGAGATTGCAGAATTCATGAGAGAATCTTGGTTAGAAGACTGGAATAGAGTCGATGCTACCACTGATAGCGATGGAGATGGACTTCCTGATGGATGGGAAATAGCCAATGGCCTGCACAGAACAAATGCGAATTCACCAGCCGGTGTGTATGGTGAGGAAATGATGGATAATGATGGTGATAATCTAAGTAATCTCCACGAGTACCTATATGATTCCAACCCATTATCTGTTGATACAGATGGTGATTGTATCCCAGATGAAATCGAAATCAGTATTGCAATGAGTCTATCTTCTGGAGCATCTCAAGAAGTGGTAAATCAAACAATTCGAAATGCTATGCGCTCAACAGACGTGGACGAGGATGGAGTTAATGACGGAGTGTTTTGGAATTGTGGAGAAGGAGTTGCTCAAGATAGCGACTTTGATGGTGTTGAGGATGAACTCGACAATTGTCCTAATACTAGCATAGGGGTGTCTGTAGATCCAGATGGCTGCTCAAGTGAACAACTTTCAAACAGCGATGCTGATGAAGATGGAGTTGAAGATGCAGTGGATAATTGCCCAGACACACCATTTTCAGAAATAGCACTCGGCTCTAGTGGGAATACTGTTGCAGAAGAATACTATCGAGGCTGTAGCCCGACTCAACTCGATGCTGATAGCGATGGGATATTCAATGACAGAGATGAGTGTCCTGAAACTCCACCAGATCTGCAAGTAAATATCGATGGCTGTTCTGCCGAACAATTGACTGAAAAAGCAAAGTCTCAGTCAAATGAAGGAGAGAAAGGGTCGGCAGGGATGGTTTTCACGATAATAATGGTTATTTCAGGGATCAGCCTATCGGGTTGGTTGCTAGTAAATATGATGAAAAACAAAGGCTCACTTGATGAATTTGAGAATATGGATGTAGAGATTCCTTCTAACCTCGGCTTGATGCCAATTCTCGATGGTGGTGACGTTCCTGTCTTAGATGGAAGTGCAACACCTACGGTAGACCTCTCTCTTTTCCCAGGATGGGAAGAAGCAACTGTACAAACTTACCTCGATCAAGGTTGGACTGTTGAGCAGTTGAAAGAATGGTATGACAATGCTCAGAAGTGATGCAAATGACTGAGAGTGAACGTGAAATCACGGTATGCGACATGAGTGACTTTCTTTCAAATGATGAAAACAAACAACAACGGTTCGTCAGTAGAATGGGTGATGCCCTCAAAGACATAGGCTTCTTTGCCCTAACAAAGCACGGAATCCCACTTTCTGAAATTACCTTGGCATATTCTGAATCTGAAAAATTCTTTTCCCACGATCATGAGATTAAGGTAGGTTATGAACAGAGAGCAATCAACCGCCAAAGGGGATTTACAAGTTTTGGAGTTGAACACGCCAAAGGTAATGATGCTCCAGACCTGAAAGAATTCTGGCAAACGGGGCGTACTCTTTCACCTGACCATAAGAATTTTGAAACTTACCCAGAAAATATTTGGCCAGAAACGGAATGTCCTGAATTTGAAAGTGCAATCGATGGGCTTTATCTGAAAATGGAAAGTTTATCGAGGAAATTACTCGACGCAGCCTCCCTATATTTGGGCAGAGAAGAGAGTTGGTTATCCAATATGGCAATTGATGGAAATACAATAATGCGAATGATTCACTATCCAGAAATTTCTGATGATGCAGACCCGGCCAGTGTTAGGAGTGCAGAACATGAGGATATCAACCTCATCACATTACTTGTTGGAGCCAGTGCAGATGGTTTGCAAGTAATGGATAACGATGGCAGTTGGATAAGTGTTGCAGCCAATCATGATCATATCATCGTAGATTCGGGAGACATGCTACAAAACATCACCAACGGCCTGTTCAAGAGTACTACTCATAGAGTCATCAATCCCGATGATTCAAGAGATGCGAGATATTCTATGCCGATGTTTGTACACCCAAGAGATGAGGTTGATTTAACCCCTGACCCCGAATTTGTTGCGCTAACAGGTGGTGTTCCACTTTACGAATCGATAACCGCTGGCGAATATCTGCTACAACGGCTCAAAGAAATTGGCTTGACTTCCTGAGGTGAATGAATGCTAATGCCTGACATCATTGCCAATAAGCGGGATGGTAAGGAATTATCAGAAGATGAGTTAGCATTCGTTGTAGATGGTGTCTGCGATGGCAGTATACGCGCTGAACAATTAGGAGCATGGTTGATGGCCGTTTACAATAATTCAATGAGCATGGGAGAAAGAATCACATTGACAAAATTAATGCGTGATTCGGGCGAAGTTGTCGATTGGCAAGGTCTTACCCCACTCATTGTTGACAAACATTCAACAGGTGGAGTTGGCGATAAAGTGAGTCTTGCTCTTGCACCGGCCTTGGCTGCCTGTAGCCTCAAAGTTCCAATGATTGCAGGGCGGGGACTTGCTCATACTGGTGGCACAATTGACAAATTAGAATCTATTCCGGGATATACAACATCCGGTAATGAACGTGATATTCGCCGCACAATCGGATTTGCAGGATGCTGTATTTATTCCCAAAGTACCAATATCGCTCCTGCAGATAGCATTCTCTATGCAATTCGCGATGTAACTGCCACTGTCCCCTCAATACCTCTAATCACGGCCTCAATCATTTCAAAGAAATCCGCCGAAGGATTATCCAGTTTAGTTCTAGACATCAAGGTTGGGAGCGCTGCCTTCATGCAGAATATAGGAGAGGCCAGAGCCCTTGCTAAATCAATGATTGAAGTTGGTCAAGGAGTAGGGATTGAAGTTAGGGCATTACTAACCAGAATGGAAAAACCGATTGGCACTCATATAGGAAATGCCCACGAAGTTTTGGAAATATTGGATATCCTCGAAGGTCATGGTTCTTGGGATACAATCTCACTGATAGCAATACAAGGTGGGCACTTACTACAGATGGCTGGCCTAGTCGATACAGTAGAGGCAGGTCAAATGAAAATACTCAGTACTTTCAGTGATGGCTCAGCGAAACATCATTGGGATTTGATGTGTGAATCTCAAGGTGTAACTAATGAAGTAATCAATCAAATGCGGGATTACTTAGAAACTGGAGAAAATGAATTCACATTACATTCCAATATGGATGGTTGGGTTGAGGATATAAACGCCATGGAATTAGCCAAAGTATTGTCTGAACTTGGAGCAGGAAGAAGTGAAATTGGTCAAGATATCGACCATTCAGTTGGAGCAATTATCCATGCAAAAGTGGGTACACAAGTCTCTGAAGGAGACCTGATATTGGCAGTTGAACATCAAAACGACGAATTAAGCGAAGAAATCATGACTCGACTTGAATCATGTATTGCGGTATCAGCATCTCCAATTTCTGTCCTTGATAGGCTAATTGAGGTCATCGAATAACCATAGCCGTCAAGCGTAGCGGTGATAAGGAGAGTGCGATTCGGCCGACTCGTGCCGCTTTAGCTTAGCTGGTGGAGCGTGGGACTGTTAATCCCAAGGTCACAGGTTCGAACCCTGTAAGCGGCGCTTTGTTTTTTGTTGTTAGCGCCTATGCATACGTTTTGAACCGCTTATCTCCCCAACCACTAATTCGATGCCTTCAAAGCAGCAAGGTGGTAGCCCCAATTGATGAAGATATCCGCGCTAACAGGCACCCTCTTCGTCCTCGGATGCTTATTAGCATCTTCTGCAACCCCTTTTGTGGATTCAAAATCAATTCAAGATGATGAAATTGAACCAAAGCAAGTTCA
>JAOMAZ010000033.1 GCA_028344335.1 Deltaproteobacteria bacterium
AGAAGTCCTGAATTTGAATTCATTTGAAGAAGTACCTACTCCAGAAGGTGATGGTAGTTGCAAAGATAGAATTAAGATTGTCAAAAGCCGCATCAAAGAGTTAAGTGCACGAGTTGAAGGATCAGAAAAATTCCTTTCAAATTGGGCTGAAAATAATGGACAGTTGCTGTTAGGAGTCATGGAAGAACTTGAGAGGCGACTTGAAATTCTTCAAGCACCAGTAAGAATCAGCACTAGCGACCATGCATTCCTACTTGAGGGATGGATTACAGAAGATGATTGCAAGAAAGTTGGGGATGCTTTTACTAAAGTAGCAACATTAGTAGAAATCGAAGAGTTTTCTTCAAGCCATGGCCACCATGATGATGAAGAAGAGGAACTTCCCCCAATCGCCTTCACTAATCTCAATGCAGCCAAACCCTATGAGTTACTAACAGACTTAGTTGGTCGCCCAAGATATGGACGTATCGACCCTACTGTTTTCATGATGTTCACATACCCGCTTTTCTTTGGTTTGATGCTCGGTGATATGGGCTATGGTTTGGTGACAATTTTGTTGGCTGGTTGGGTTAAGAAAAATTTCGGTAACTCCACTGAGGGTGCCTTAGCCGCTCGTTTGTTGAAATATATCGGTATTTCTTGCGTAATGTTTGGTTTCCTATATGCCGAAATATTTGGCTTTGAAATAGGTGCAACAGGTGCTCATGCACCTCCTTCATGGATTGCTTGGATGAGCGTCTTTTACGACTGGGCCCACCATCCTAGTATCGCCCTTCCTTTCAATGTAGAGTTAGCATACCCATTCCATCGAGTCGGTGGAAACATGGGAGACCTCATTCTGATTTCCTTGTATCTTGGAATCACTCACTTGACAGTCGGCTACTTAATCGGTATGCGCGATGTAGTGAAAGAACATGGCTGGGCAGCAGGGTTCTTTGAGAAGGGATGTTGGATTATGATTTTACTAGGTGGCTCTGCTGCTGCTTACGGTTTCATGGCGGGCAAAGGACATACAGATACTAGCCACGTTGATTTCCTAGACCTGATGTTATTGAGTGGAATTAGTACTCTTGTTGTTGGAGTTGTTTGCGCTAGTTGGGGTTTGGTAAAATACGAAGGTTTTGGAGCCGCTGGATGGATGATTGGACCTTTAGAAACAATCTCACTTCTATCCAATACGCTTTCCTATATTCGACTCTTCGCAATCGGAGTTGTTGGTGTCAAGATCGCTGAAGCAGGAAATAATCTTGGCTATCATAACATGGTCGTCAACATTGAGCACTTGCTTGCAGGAGAGGATGTAGTATTGAGTGCCATCCTCGTTATTCTTACTCTTATGTTATGGTTAGGTGTCCAAGTATTTGCTTGGGTGCTTGGGGTATTTAGCCCCAATATCCATACCGCCCGTCTTCACTTTGTGGAGTGGATGGGCAAGTTCCACGAAGGAGTGGGGGAACCTTTCGCCCCCCTCGGCGGTACCAACCGCTATTGCACGGAAGGTAATTTATAGTCCAAAAGGACAAAATGGAGGTATGTGAAATGATGAAAAAACTCGTGAAAATGAGCATGAGAACACTGGTGGTATTGATGTTGGTGACTTTGGTCGCAGACACTGTAGCAGCACAGACGACAGACACAAGCGCAGACAATGAACAGACTGTAGAAGCATGGGGTAAACTCGGTGCCGGTCTTGCAGTTGGTCTAGCGGGCATTGGTGCCGGTATTAGCCAAGGTAATATCGGTGCAGCAGCAGTTGGTATGTTAGCAGAAGATCCTGGCCGATTCGGTCACGCTATCATATTCACAGCATTGCCAGAGTCGATTGTAATTCTAGGTCTGCTGCCACTGTTCATGTGAGCGCTGACGAGGATGAGGGATTTATTCCTTCGAACTCAAAGGTGGAATTGAAATGACATTGGAAAAACTCGCAGAGGAAATCGCCTTAGCCGCACAGGCTGAAGCAGATGCCATCATCGAGAATGCAGAGGCTGAAGCGGCTTCGATAATCGCCGAGGCAAAGTCTGAGGCGAAAGCCATCATTGATGGCCAAGGAGAGAAGGCTAGCCGCGAAGCAAGCCAACTGGGTATGGAATTAGTGGCAAGCGCTAAGCAAGCCAACCAAAAACGCCAGTTGATTGCTCGCAGAGAAGAACTCGATGCAACACATGATGCTCTAAAAGAGCAAGTTGGAAGTGCCGCTATGAAAGGTAGAACAAAACTACTCAAGAACCTGCTAAAGAAGGCAAAAGCAGAGGCTGCTAAAGACATGGTATTACACCCTGTTTCGATGGACCGCAAGGCTCTCGATGATGCAGCAAGTGGCTTCAAACTCGGAGATGATGTCGAGGGATTAGGTGGATTTATACTGGTATCAAAAGATGGTGCAGTTAGCCTAGACTTCAGATTTGATGGCATTCTTGAAACAACTTGGGATGAAAAACTCGGCCAAGTTAGTGCAAAACTATTCGATTGAAATGGAGGTATGAAGGTTGATCACAGGTTCATCGAACCCAAGCACAGCAGCAGCTCGTGCTAAGGCTCGAAAGAGCAATTTGATTGACAGAAACCGCCTGCGTCAGTTGATTCAACAAAGCCCAGACCAGTTAGCAACAAGCGTGGCTGATTCGGGCTATAGATCTGAAATCGATGTTTATGCAGCCAAACACAGTGGAAGCGACCTCATAGAATTAGCATTGACACAAAATTTGGAAAATGAATTAGTGTCGGTACTAAAAGTCTGTACTGGAAAATTAAAGGAGCAAGTTCGAATTTATGCAGAACGCTTCACTTACCAGAACGCTAAGACAGTACTTCGTGCGATTAGTACCAAGGCGGATTTGGAAGAAGTCGCCCATGCGGTTCTACCCGTGGAGAATGAATGTAACACCTCGTGGCTGAACATCATCAGTAATTCAGATAATCTATCTGAGGCAGTAGAATTAATGAAAAAGTTGCCACTTTCTAAGGCCTTTGCTGACATGGATTCAGATGCTTCACTCAGCGAGTATGAAGATGCATTGGATCGACATTACTTCGAAAAGGCTCTATCAGCAGCAAAGGGAATGGATCTAGCAGATAGGGTTCTTCGCAACCACTTACAAATGGAAATCGACCACCGAAATATCCTCAATCTATTTGAGGCCCATAATATGGGTCTCTCTTCTGAGGACATTCGAAACTCCCTCCTTGATGGAGGAAGGCTGATTCCAACTGGGCAGTTGAATGCTGTTGCAAATACAGATGATGATGGGGTCTTGGATATTCTACGCCGCTCAAGTCGCTTCGACTGTGCTGGCCTTGAAGATTCACTAAAAGAAGCTAAAAATTTGAGGACTCTTGACCCTGTTGTCATGTGGTTACATGAGCGTGAAAAGAAAGACCTGACAAGGATGTCATACCTTCATCCTCTATCTGCTCTGCCTGTCATTCACTACATCTCACTGAAGGTCCAAGAAGTCACTGATTTACGACTAATTGTAAGAGGCATTACTGCCGGCTTATCAGCAGAAGTGCTGGAGGCTCACATACTGTGAGGTGATTATGATGGAAATTGCAATAGTAGGAACATCAGACTTCGCCTTGGGATTCCAGTTAGCAGGAATCAACAATTTACACAGTCCACAAGACGACGAGGCATGCGCCGATACTCTTCGTGGACTACTCAAAACAAAGGAGGTGGGAATCGTAGTGGTTGACTCCGAGATTCTCACCCGAATGCCAGAGCGTTTGAAAATAGCGCTCTCAAACAGCGTGTCACCCACCGTGCTAGGCATCGGCACAGGGGAGGACAGCACCTTGCGTGAACAAATTCGCAAGGCCATAGGAGTCGACCTCTGGAAGTGATGCATCCAACAAAATAAGGAAGTGAAAACGATGAGTAAAGAAGGAACAATCTACAGGATCTCAGGGCCCGTGGTCACCGCCATTGGTATGACTGCCAGCATGTTTGATATTGTCCGTGTGGGCGATGAAGGGCTGATGGGAGAAGTCATTGAATTACATGGCGAGAAAGCGATTATCCAAGTCTACGAAGACACCAGCGGTATCCGCCCCGGCGAGCCAGTCACCAATACAGGCGACACCCTCTCCGTTTCACTTGGACCTGGTTTATTGACTGAAATTTATGATGGAATTCAGCGCCCATTGGCTACTCTTGAGGAAATCATGGGTGTTTTCATCACCAGAGGAGTCGATGCTGATGGAATCAACATGGAGAAAATATGGACTTTTGAGGCGACCGCTGCAGAAGGCGACCGCGTAGAATCCGGACAGGTAATTGGCAGTGTTCAGGAAACCGACACTATCGCCCACAAAATCATGGTTCCACCTGGCAAAGGTGGAGTAATTACGTCAATAAAGAGCGGTGATTTCAATGTATCAGAAACCATCTGCACTTTGGATGATGGAACACAATTGCAAATGTTGCAAAAATGGCCAGTTCGCTCACCGCGCCCATTCCGCCAGAAGTACGCCCCAGATACCCCACTAGTAACTGGAATGAGAATCCTTGACTTCCTATTCCCACTCGCTAAAGGTGGAGCAGCAGGAATACCTGGACCATTTGGTTCTGGGAAGACTGTAACTCAGCAAAGCCTTGCAAAGTACTCAGATGCTCAAATCGTGGTCTACATTGGATGTGGAGAGCGTGGAAATGAAATGACTGAGGTATTGGCAGAATTCCCTCACTTGATTGACCCCAATACCGGTCAGCCACTGATGAACAGAACTGTGATGATTGCAAATACCTCTAACATGCCAGTGGCTGCTCGTGAAGCATCAGTATATACTGGAATTACCATAGCAGAATACTTCCGTGATATGGGATATGACGTTGCATTGATGGCAGATTCCACAAGTCGCTGGGCAGAAGCAATGCGTGAGATTTCCTCTCGCTTAGAAGAGATGCCAGGAGAAGAAGGATATCCAGCATACCTATCAAGCCGCCTAGCAGAATTCTACGAGCGTGCTGGTCGTGTCGAAACACTCGACGGCGGCGATGGTTCAATCACTGTTATCGGAGCGGTATCACCACCTGGTGGAGATATTTCAGAACCAGTCAGTCAAGGAACTCTTCGAATCGTGAAGGTATTCTGGGGATTGGATGCGGGGCTAGCTCGCCAACGGCACTTCCCAGCAATTAACTGGCTAAACTCCTACAGTCTCTACCCACAATCACTGAACCAATGGTTCCGCGACAATGTGGCACAAGACTTCCCAGAAATCCGCACTGAAATCAGTGGATTACTACAAATTGAAGCAGAACTACAAGAAATTGTGCAACTAGTAGGTTCAGATGCACTACCAGTGGACCAACAACTAACTTTGGAAGTTGCAAGAATGATTCGTGAATACTTCCTACAACAAAACGGGTTCCACGATATCGATGCTTACTCTGGAGTAGAACAACAATACAAGATGGCAAAAGCCATTCTAACATTCCAAGAGAATGCAAAGAAAGCAATGGCAGCAGGTGGATTATTGGAGGACATAGTTAACGTACCGGCCCGTACTACTCTTATGCGAAGCAGATTCGAAAAAGGCTACCTCGATAGAATCGATGGTCTTGTAGAAGATATGAACAAAGAAATCGCTGCGGCGGTGGAGAATAACTGAGGAGGTGTGATGAATGAGCGCAAAAGAATACAGGACAATCACTGATGTTAAGGGACCGCTAGTGTTCCTGAACAAAACCCATCCAGTCGCATTCGGAGAAATCGTCTCCCTACGCTTAGAAGATGGAAGCATAAAGAATGGACAAGTTCTAGATACCAGCAACGACTTGGTTGTCGTTCAGGTTTTCGAAGGGACAGCCGGAATTAACCTGACAGCAGGTGTCAAGTTCATGGGCGACGTCTTCAAATTACCAGTCAGCACAGATATGATTGGTAGAATCCTTGACGGAGCAGGTCGACCAAGAGATGGTGGACCTGAAATTATCGCAGACGAAAAAGCCGATATCATCGGTGCTGCAATAAACCCATACAGCCGCCAATCACCCCACGATTTCATCCAAACTGGTATCTCAGCAATCGATTGTTGTACCACTCTAGTTCGTGGACAAAAACTACCAATTTTCTCAGCTAGTGGACTACCACACAACGATATTGCTCTGCAAATCGCTCGCCAAGCAAAACTACAGGATAGCGACGAAGAATTCATTGTAGTATTCTGTGCAATGGGAATTACTGCTGAGGAATACAACTTCTTCAGAAGCGATCTTGAGAGAACTGGAGCACTTGAAAAGGCGGTTTTATTCGTCAACCTAGCAGACGACCCCGCTGTCGAGCGCTTGATTACTCCACGCTTGGCTCTGACCGCCGCGGAATACTTGGCTTTCGAGCAAGATTACCACGTACTAGTTATCTACACTGACATGACAAATTACTGTGATTCACTACGCCAAATCGGTGCCGCCCGTGAAGAAGTTCCCGGACGCCGTGGATACCCTGGATACATGTACACAGATTTGGCCATGCTCTACGAGCGTGCAGGTCTAGTCAAGGGCAAGAAGGGAAGCATCACCCAATTCCCAATTCTAACCATGCCTGGAGACGACATAACCCACCCAATTCCAGACCTTTCAGGATACATAACAGAAGGACAAATCGTTATCAGTCGTGAATTGCACCAAGCAGGTATCTACCCGCCAATCAACGTACTGCCATCCCTATCCCGCCTGATGGGGTCCTGTATAGGAGAGGAAACAACCCGCGAAGACCACAAATCGGTATCCGACCAAATGTACGCAGGATATGCACAAGGTCGTGAACTGCGTGGCCTCGTAGCAATTGTCGGAGAAGATGCGCTCAACGAGCGTGACAAACAACTGCTTGAGTTCTCTGCTCTCTTTGAAGACAAATTCCTTCGACAAAGCCGCGACGAAAACCGCACAATCGATGATACGCTCGACCTTTGCTGGGACTTGATGCAAAATATCTCCACCAAATATCTGGTGCGCCTCGATCAACAATGGATCGATAAGTACCATCCAGTAGACAAGAAGGAATGAATATCATTCTGATACAGAATAATGGAGGGGAGAGCAAATGGTATTGGACATCAAACCAACACGCAGCGAGCTCATCAACCTGAAGCGTCGCATCAAGCAAACAAAGAACGGCTACAAACTTCTGAAAATGAAGAGAGATGGTTTATTCCACGAATTCAGAGGTCTGCTGAAGGACATGATCAAGGCCAAAAGCGAGTTGACCGCAATCTATCGTGAAGCAAAGTCAAGAATAGACTTAGCAAATGCAATCGAAGGGGGATTAGCAGTTCGAGCAGCGGCTATTGCTAACTCTACTTCCCCAGAAGTGGAAGTTTCACCACGCAACATTATGGGTGTAGTGGTTCCAAGTATCACTGGAACTAATCTAAAAACAAGTTTCCAACAACGTGGACTTGGTTTCATAGGTTCAAGTCCCTACATCGACGAAGCCGCTGATTCATTCGGTAAATTGATTGAGAAGATGGTTAAGGCTGCTGAGATGGAAGCAACCTTGAAGCGAATGTTGGCTGAAATAGAAGCCACAAAGCGCCGTGTGAACGCCCTCGAATTCAAAGTCATTCCAGAAATGGAAGAGACAAGAGATTTCATTCAACTGCGCCTAGAAGAGATGGAACGTGAAGAGACTTTCAGATTGAAGCGCTTCAAGAATAAGTAATCTTATTCATTGATAACCTAAATCAACATAGTTGATTTTTTGATGTATAGCATTACAGGTCCTTGTGAAGGTGGCCAAGATGTCAGAGGTCAGCCGCGTACTTGAGCCACTTGAAGTGCAGAAAAAGGCTTGGACTCAACGCCAATTACATGAACAAATTATCTCGCGATTTTTTGACGTCATTGAAGATCTAGGAGACCCAATTCCAACTTGGCTAGTTAGGGCTAAAATCGAAGAAGAAGATATTGAAGACCCACATTCAGCACTCTTGGCTCTCAACGAGCACCTGAAAGAATTAGGATGGATGGCAAAACTTCTGCGCGATGACCCTTGGAAGATTATCATCTCTCGAATACCCCCTTCTACCTTCATCATTCCAGAATCAAGGCGTAATTTATTTTGGTTAGCCACATTACTGAGTACTTGGGCGATGGGCGTACTCTGGGTATTACCGCAAAATGAGGGATCTAGTTGGAGCGACCCCTCGATGCTACAAGCCGGCTTACTTTCCTATGCTATACCAATGGTAGGAGTATTAGCACTGGCTGATAAGGTCCAGCAAAATATTGCAAATAAGATGGGCATGAGGGTTGGAGGAATAATGCCTATTCCTATTCCTTTACCCATGGTGATGTGGCCATTTGGGATTTTTGCAGTAGCAAGTTCACCGAAAATGGATACATTAACTTGGCCAGACCGGCGGCGACTTGGATGGATTTCCATCTTTTTCCCAATTATCTTACTCAGTGGTGGTTTATTGTTGATAATTATTGGACTTTGGCTAACACCGGTTGAGAGAGTTATCGACGGCGCCCAGAATCGCCTTTCCTTTGGACTGCTCCCTCAACTAATCGCTTCTATGATCTGGCAACCTGAAATTTTGTCATTGAAATCCGCTTGGTCCCATCCACTGGCTCTGGCTGGCCATGGACTAATGTTAATCGGATGGTTATCTCTTCTGCCTATTCCTTCATTCCCTGGAGGTAGAATCCTTGTGGCTCTCAGTGGCTTGGATTCTGCTCGCTCTCAGGGGACGCAAATGCTTCTGTTCTTTGCTGTAGTATCCTTGGGAATACTACTCGGAGGGTTTAGCGTCGGTGGCCACGCAATCTGGTCATTTGTAGTAATCACTGGTGGACTCCTCATTATTTTCCAAGGCTCAATTGAAGGCATTCCATTGATTCTTGATGATGTGATTCCTCTTGAAGAGTCGGCAGCCAAAAAAATGTCGATGATTTTTATGGTCGCCCTGCTGCTCTGTATTCCTTCAGAATTACCAACCCAGTCAGAAACAAGTTGGGATTCAGACTTAGATTGGTTTCTAGATGATGAAATTATTTTCACTTCTTTCAATGAAAGCGACGAATATAGCATCGAAATTTCCAATCCGGGACTGCTCAATAAAGAATGGAATATTCAAGGTCAAACAATTGATTCTATCGAGCAATGGAATGTATCATGGCTTTGTCCGAATGGAAATGTGGCTTTATTCACTGATGGTTGTCAAGGGTGGTTGTCCGCTGAACAAAGCAAGGATATCGAATTGATTTGGCAAACCCCCCCTAGCAATCAATCTCCTTTAACCATAGAATTAGAATTACTAACCAAGTCCGCATCAACCTCTTTGGTAATAAGGCCCGAATTTGATATTGTATTAGTAGACGCACGTTGGAATTTCACGGGCGACCAAGAGTCACCTGTTCTATGCACGGAGTTGGAAATAATTGATGATGAAATACCATTCAACCTCACCCTCATATCACAAAAACCAGATTCTAAGGTGGAAAATTTATGGAGTATTCAGGAAACCAGTGAAGATCTATTTTGTATCAGCGGTGAAGCAGGTGCTATGTTTGATTCTCTCGGTGATTTGAGGTTGAAAGTACAGATGGACGATGGAAGAAGCCAATTATGGGCAATATCAGAACCGTTATTGGAAAAGCAGTTCATCATCCCAGAATCAGGATGGGTTTTGAGAAATGAAGAAGGAAAGACTGTCAATTGGACTGATTCTGGGAATTGGTCTATTTCTGGAGCGATGGACTGGAAAGAAAGCGACTGGCTACTTGTCTCAAGTGAGTCTGAATGTCCAGACTCAGGAGTGTGGAGGCAACCAAGTTCAAATGATACCGGCTGGAACTGGGATTCTGAATTCCAATCTAGAATAAGTTTACCAAACCTAAATTCCAGTAATCTATCTTGGAATGGTGAAGGCGGTGAATATCTACTTCGCTGCAACGATATTGAAGAAAGTTGGCGCCTAGTTTCTGGACATGCAGTTATCATGCACGACAATGCTATTCCACGTATGGATTGGCTTGGGAAAGGTTGGCTAATTTCAAGTGATTCAGCCGGAGAAATGCAATTGAACTTCTCAGACCTTGAAGGCGGTCTAGTTTTTGATACTAGAAGCCATGGAAACGGTAGCGGATGGTTACCGATTAGCCTAGATGTTAACGGTCCTGAAAACCAATTGACTATATCTTGGCAACAAAGTGATAATCACCTATTGATGTGGCTCGAGATGAATGAGAACACTATTGAAGTTCACCTAACAAGTTGGATATTAGGGTAATTAGTATGCGAATAGGAATCTTCGGCATCGGAGCAATTGGTGGATTGTTTGCTGCTCGTCTTGCAGGGCATATGCCAACACTATTCGCTTCAGAGTCGACTTCTAAAGCCCTTCATGATGGCTTAATCCTTCATGAAACAGATGGTGCAATCTCATATCTTGATCCGGATTCATTCATTATTGGAGATGGGAATTGTCAAGTGGACATTGCAATAATTTGCGGAAAGTCGGCTGATACAGCCTCTTTGGCTGATTTATGTAATACAGTTCTAACTTTCGATGGCATCGCTTTTAGTATTCAAAATGGCCTTGGGCACGCTGAAACTCTTGCACAAAAACTGGGATGGGATAGAGTTCTTGCTGGTTCAACGATTCATGCTGCGATTCGGAAAGATTCCAATGAAGTTCAATGGACTGGAGTTGGTGAAATCAGTATTGGTTCACTGGATTCTTCTTCTCCAAATTTTGATGACTTGAAAGTTACTGAATTGATGGA
>JAOMAZ010000034.1 GCA_028344335.1 Deltaproteobacteria bacterium
TTGGAATGGCTCTTCATTTTTGGTGTATTTTATTGCCGAGAGGGCAGCAGGTGAAGTTGCAGGGATTATTGCCATGCTACTCTGGACTTTTACGATGATAGCAACTCTTCTATGGATTGGCAAGAATATCCTCTCTTCGCTTCATTCTATACCTTCGTCGTAGACAATCACTTCAAGCATGGCCGCCTCCGAAGTTAGGAGGAAAGCCCATGTCAGCACAGGTGATTGGTGGTCTTGACCCAACAAATGTGGTCATTAGCATCTCATTAATTGCTGCCTTGCTTATCGCTGGGCAGATCTTCAAAGTCTTGGATGGACCGGGGATTGCTGCGGCAGGAGTTCTAGGGATTATTGTAGGGGTTTTGGGTCATTGGTCTTGGCTAGTTATTCTCTTGACCTTCTTAATGTCTAGTTATATTGCAACCAAATGGGGTTGGCAACAAAAGAAGGAGTTGGGGATGTGCGAATCCGAAGATGGACATCGCGGTTGGCAAAATGTAGCAGCTAACGGGTTCCTGCCTGGAATTGTCGCCTTAATCGCTTTCATATTCTCTGAGTGGACTATGTTCAACTGGTTATTTGTGGCTGCGGTAGCAGTCGCTGCTGCCGATACTTGGGCAAGTGAATTCGGATGTCTTGACCCGAGAGTACGGCTCATCAGAAATGGTATGTTAGTTCCACCTGGGACAAATGGAGGAACATCTAGCCTAGGTCAGAAAGCAGCACTAGGAGGTGCTGCCTTGGTTAGTATCGTGGCATTGGTGGTCGGTTGGGTTCCTGCAACTGGCAACATCAATGAAGCTGGATTATTCTCAGCAATGGCCTCAGGAGATTGGGCAGGTGGTATGGTTTTGGCACTAATCACAACCACTATCGGCTACATTGGCTGTCAAATTGATAGCATCTTAGGTGCAGCGTTTGAAAATCGAGGATTAATGACCAAAGGTGGAGTTAATGCTGCATCAATTGCTATCGGTGTTCTACTCTGTGGATTGATAATTCTATCATTCCCACTGATTTGAAAACCTTCACTTCCACACTGTCCATCTACCCGAATTGCGGTCTTTCCAAAACCATTTACCCGAACCTTGTGGCCATTCTAAAATTTCCCAGCCATCTGCTCTAACTGTACCTGATTGGCTCATCAGTGGAACCGCTGATTGTTGAGGCGCAGTAGGCATGACTGGGGCAACATATGCTGTTAGTGATGCAGCGGGTTGCGGAACTGGAGCAACCGGTGCTGCCGCGACTGGAGCCACAGGTTGGTATGCCGCTGGAGGAACTGGAGCAACTGGTGCTGCCGCGACTGGAGGAGCAGGTTGGTGTGCTACTGGAGCAACCGGTGCTGCAGCAACTGGAGGAGCAGGTTGGTGTGCTACTGGAGCAAACGGTGCTGCAGCAACTGGAGCTACGGGTGTAGTAGATTGTGCTGGAACCGCTTTCCTAGGGTTAGGGATTGGCGCAATAGCCTTTCTTACCCTTGGAGAAGATTCTGAACGAGGTGGACCCTTTGGCTTGGGGCTCATTGAAGGTCCTGCTGGGGGCCCTGAACGAGGTGGCCCTCCCATACCTGAAGGTCCCGAACGCGGCGGTCCTACTACTGCTTGTGGGGGTCCAGCATTTGGAGGTCCAGCATTTGGAGGTCCAGCATTTGGAGGTCCAGTATTTGGAGGTGCAGATGGGCCGCCTCGGAAAGGCGGACGAGAAGTGGGGGAAGGACTGCTTGGTGCTTGTCTTTGTGGTTGAGCATAGGATTGCTGGTTATGATAGCCTTGATCTTGGTATTGGTATTGTTGCATTTCTTGTTGATATTGTTGCTGATGGAATTGTTTTGAGTCTGGAACCATAGTTGGTCTGTTTTGTTGTTGTCGCCAATTTGCATCCTCTTCATGCGAAGATTCCATGGCATCACGCCATTCCTCTTCGTCCTCATCCCAATCATCATTACCCAATGCATAGGCCTCCATACCACCCCAAGCGATTCCCCCGAGGAATAGCAGGGGAGTTGAAGCGAGAGTCAGATAGAAACCATAAGAGGGTGAAAAGTGCTCGTCGGGATTCTCAATATTATCGTTAATTTCAGGGTACATTACTAACCATATCACAGCCCCAATTGCAATGGTAAGTACTGCTAAGACCATCAGCAGTGAAATTATCCAGCCCGGGATATATCCTTGAATTCCGATGAATGCAAGAATAATTGCTAAACTTGCAAGTATAATTCCTCCAAGGAAAATCCAGTGGGCGGTGTCTCCTGCAGCAATAATATCACAGGGGTCTTCGGAAACGCCTAGGCCGTCAGTATCTTCTTTTTCTGCTTCACACCCCATTAAAACCGCATTATTTTCATCATTATCTCCATAATTATACGTTTTTTCTCCACTCAAATCTTCACATTGAATGACTTCCACCTCGGAAAAGGTCCCCTCTCCAAGGCAAAACCCTCCTTCTATCATATGTCCCCAGCCGTAAATCCCTCTTTCCACTCTAATTGTTGTCCCAGGTTCGTAAATCAAATACTCTTCATTTTCAAATCCGTGTTCTGCAACCATCCAAGATTCATCAGCCAGCATGAAGCCAAACATGGTACCCCCAGCAGCGACTAAAATGAAGCCGATAAGGAAGGTTTTGACATTGCTCACGCTGAATACCCCGCAGTTAGGTGCTACGCGATATTCGTCATCTTTTTTGATATCTCCGTTGCATATTCTTGCTACACTCAAAAATCTGAACTTGTTTTGGATGATTCTTGGCAGGCCGGAGTCTCAATGTTAGGTATGGACGCACAAGGATTAGACCTGAGTACCTCAATCCATGAGTGCTTTCCGCTGCTCGGCGTATTGTACATATTCATCTATATCTGAGAAATTCTTCATGGCCCAATCAATCCAGAATGTATGCACGTACGGAATCCGCGCCTGAACCTCCTCCAGAAAGGCAGACACTTCGTTATCGGTGCAATCTATGATTTCCAAATACTGCGCGATAAAGGAACGAGCCTGCGCATCAGACGGGAAGCACGTCAAATCTGGCTCAAACCATCGGACAGATTCGTGATCATACATCCACTCGCAGAAGAAGTTAGCGACGTCGAAGGGTGGGTCAAGTGGACCGGAGTATTCGAAGTCGAGAAGGCGAGTGGTGAATGGGTAGCCACTGTCACATACCAAAACATTGGTGAAGTTCAGGTCGTTATGGTTCCGGCCAGCCACCGTATGCAGGCGGCGTAATTCATGGGCGAGCGCCGCTAACATCTGACTGTTATCACAATCTTCGCGCCGCATCGCCCGACCCGGCAACCACGTCTCAAGTCTACCCCAATCAAGCCGCTGCACTACATGTGCTCCGAACCCAGAGTCCTGAATATGCCTCTCATCTGGGTTGGAATCACCGACGGTGGGCCCGAATATCCTAAGAAGGAGTGGACCAAAGTCGCCGCAAAAAATCTTGTAGTTGCGATTGCTGAGCCCCAACAGACAGGGTTCAATGTGCAGAGGTGCCGCGAGATTCCATCCAAGACTCTTGAGCGCCGTCATAAGGGCACGGCTTCTGCTGCCTTTCCAAGTCCCTCCCTCACCCTTGTAGAGGTAACTATCACCGATACCACTGCCGGTTTCCCTTCTAGGCACCTCTTCCACAAAGCAAACTTTTGCTCTGATGATTTGAGGGTTTCTACTTAGATGAACAAGCGTTCTCTTACTTCGGATGATTTTTGGCAGGTCGAAATCCCAATATTGGTGTGGACACTGAAGCGTAGGGTTGTTGAATGGAAACTTGCACGCAGTCAATATGAAGCACAGCACAGGTAAGGCCTTGGGCATCCTGTTACTGTGTTTTTTTGTTGGTTCATCCTTTTTTAGTGTAGTTTCTTCTAATGCTTCTGCCGAAGGTAAGGATTGGGTGCATGGTGAAGAGGAATGGCTAATTCCACAAAAAAATAGATTGTATTTCTATGGCAGTGATAATTCAGATACCAACTTATCTATTCACAATCCTTATCCAACAGACCCTAATGGTAATATGAGAGTTGGAAGTTCTGCAGCTCCTAGAACTATTTTCGATTCAATTCAATCCCCTCCTCTGATTGAGGGAATTAATGCAGAAATCAATATTTCTGGGTTTATTCATGCAACGGCAAGCGACCTTGGGCCGGGGGTTAGTTGTGCATTTCTAGGTGGTAGACCAACCCAAATGTTTCTGGATGTAAAAGCTGGTGGAGAAGTAATTTATTCTGATGAATCAGAATCTATTATTGTTACAGAAGTATCGATGAGTAGAGCACATAACTTCACATTTGAACGAACTCAAATTCAACTTAACCTAAGCGTTGGAGATGTTATCGAGGTCACATTATCTGTTATGCATGACTGCACCGCACCAATTGATTTGTGGTGGAACGGAATTGTCCACGATGGCGGAATTGTCCTTGAAGGGAAACTTCTCAATCCTGAAGCGCGTGTACTTTACGATGACCTCGGCTTTGCCCATGTTGACTTCCTTGCTTTAGGACCTTGGGGGATGGAAGGGTATAGGAGCATCGAGGTAGAAGTTTGGGGGCCACTTGATTCCGATGATGGAAGGCCTATGGATAGAGAATCTATTCTTGAAATATTCACTGAGCCCCAAGATGTTCGAATCGTCGAGGAATCTCGAACCTCCTATACATATGTGACTCCCCAATTAGGGAAGGGGCATTACTTACTCCAATTTTGCATGGAAACAAATGATGGATACTATACCACAAAGGTTGGTGAATGCCACTTTAAAGGCTGGCTACATATCGTAGATGATGGGGTCAAAGAAGATGGTTTTGATGCGATATATTGGTTAGCACCAACGGCATTTATTTCTGTTTTGATTTGGTTAGGCTGGAATATAAAACAATCAATTATTCTTCCAGCTCCTTTGATTGTATTGATGTTAGTAATGTCCCTCCTTTTGATACCTCTAACTTCCCAAATGCCTAACCTAGGGGCGTCCGATGAGCGCATTGACAATGATTGGCCAGTATCCCAATTTGTTCTGAATACCGCAGGTAACAATAGTAGTGCAATGTCTTTGGACAATCTATTGGAGGATAAGGAAGCAACTCTGATTGCAATTAGTATCGTAGGTTCTCCAAATGTGTATTCTCATCAATCAGTTCTTGAAATGGTTCAGGACAAACTATCTGACCGAATGAGTGTTGCTATGCTGATAACTGGAGATGAAGTTGCACCCTTTGAATTGGAAGTTCTCAATGAACAAGTTGATGGCAAATGGGCGATAATGATAGATGAACACGATGGGGGGGTAGCAGCCAATCTACCTACTGGTATGGCTGATGGCTTAATCCTCATCGATGGCTCCGGTCATATAGCATGGTGGACGGAAGAAAGTACTACTCTCGAGGATGTTGAAGTAGCACTTGATGAAATTTCAGAAGGCTCTGGTAATGGCCCAATGATGCTGATTGCTCTACTTTGGACTGCATTTTTCCCGCTAATTTTGATTTCCTTGCCAACCAGCGATTGGCAGCGTCCTGAAGAACCATTACCACCAGGTGCAAATTGGGGAGGGACTACTTTGACGGCTGGTTTAGGTTTCCTGGTTTTTGCCTTACCCGTGGCAATTCTTGGGATGACGGGATTAAGTGGAGAGGCTTGGTATCTAGTCCAGTTAGGAATCGCTGGTTATTTGATTTACCAAGCGGTTGCAACAATGATTTGGGGTTGTTCCCCAGAGATTAGGTTACTTGGAAATCTACTCTATGGTTTTTCTCCGCGCATCTACCGCCTTTGGAAACCTAAAGAAGAATTCAGTCTCGAATTCCAACTAGGTTTGTGGGTTGGATTAATTTCTTGGATGACATCACCGATGTTGATTCCTCAAATAATTTCGACCCCATTGACGACCAGTGGTTATGGGATTAGTATGGGCTTACTCATGCTGGTTGGCTGTATCATAGCTTCTGGCACAGTAGTATTGGTTGCTAGGATGATTTCATCGATGGCAGGTAGGGTTTCAGTACTCTTTGGAAAACATGGAAGAGCAGATTTACTCAAGGCATACGGCGTAATCATGCTCCCATTGTCCTTGTGGATGATGATATCTGTGTTCTTAGATGCTCAAAATATTGGCTTCTTTTAGTAACCGACTTCTTCAATACCCTTGACGTTATTGATTCCTCATCATGGTCAGTAAAGTAAAGCAACAAACACGAAATTGGATTCCCGTTTGGAGTGCAACTAGAAGCCGTTGGATTCAATCGTGCCCGCGTCGTTATTTGCTACAATACGTTGCAGGAAGAGGTGGCCGTCAGGCGTTGGATAGGCCACGCCGGTGGTTGTGGAAACAAGGCCGCTGGGCTCCGGCGAATGAATTACTGAACCGTGCAGTTAAGGAAACTTTGAGAGCTTGGATGTTCGATGCTCATGCTGGAATTTGCTGGTCCATTAATACAGCTCATTGCGAGATGGAGCGGCGCTTCCAGCGTAGCATTTCTTCTCAACAAGATGAGATGGCAAGATTGCAAAGTCGGCTGCAAAGGCCAACTGCTCTATACAGAACTCCAACTCCTGATTCTATTACAAGATTTCTTGAATATGGCGATTTGATCCTTCGTCGGGCTGCAAATCATCCATTGATTGGTGAATTACTTTCTTGTAGGTTTTCAGGGGAATGGCAACCTCTTGACCCGTTCGAATTATCGAGAACCAAGGAAGGTCTAGCCTACTTGACTCCAGATTTAATCATCAAAGGTCCTCAGCGATGGGTCTTGATTCGACTATTGAGTGATTCTTGGAAGCATCTTCCAGATGCAGCGAGAGAAGTTGAGCTTCGAGGAATGGTCGAATGGGCCCTTGATGAACCGACCTTACCTGATAGCGAAGAATCGTACGAAATCGCCCGTATTTCACATTCAAAGAAAAGGGGGTGGAGAACTTGGCGACGGCAGGTAAAAAAAAACGATACAGAAATGCTACGACAAATGATACGCTCAGATATTTCGGCTGCTAGGACCTTAGTGCGTAGTGCTGGGCCTATGCTCGACCTCGATAGAATTCCTCTTGCTGAAAAAAAATGGCGTTGCAAAGACTGTGGCTTCCGATTCACGTGCCCAGGTGGGAAAGATATGGAGAACGCAAAGTTACAGCAAGCTGCAGCCGAAAAAGCATATGTTAATTCAAAGGCTTGATACTAGGTCACGAAGAACCGACAAAGGGTCTTCAGCCTTGGTTACTCCACTTGCTAGCAATACCCCAGATGTCCCCAATTCGATGGCGGTTGAAACATCTTGCCCATTCTTTACTCCTGCTCCACAAAGAGTTACAACTTGTGGGTTCACCGAATTTACTAGACTAACTGTATCTGATACAATTGCTGGATCTGCACTAGTTACCGAGATATCTCCGCCGATTAATTCGGGAGGTTCTACTGCAATCATAGTTGGAGAAAGTGCTGCTAATGCCTTTGCTTCATCTAAATCGGCAGCACAAGCACATACAGGGAAATCAATAGGGAGTTGGGAAATCAATTCTTTTACGTGCTCAATTGAAACCTTGTGTTCTGCATGATTGATTATTGTTCCAGTTGCTCCATGCTGAATTGCAGTTGAAGGATGTAACCAGCCGGTGTTGGAGCCAAATCCAACTGGGTCAAGATGCTGTGTCCAAACACCAAGAGTAGGTGCGGCTGCAATAACTGATGCTAAATCGAATGCACTGACGACAGCAACGAGTTCTGCAGTCTCGACTTCAGTGTTGACGACTTCCATTGCCCTTGCTAATTCAACTGCGGCAAGGCCGTGTGCGGATTCATAAGTTTTGAAATTGACTACAATCAACGGTTTGGACATAGACCTGCGCCGAGGTTCCGATTATTCAATCTGAGGGCGGCCAAGTTCCTCCATGCAAACTTGTTCCAGCTGGTACATTTGCATCATGGTCGACAATAACTCCATTCAATGAGCATTCTTCACCGATGAATGCATTATTGCCAATCAAACAGTTTTCTATTTTCGAGGCGCGGGCAATTGTTGCACCATTGAGGATTGAACTTCTAGTAAGGGAGCAATTTTCTTGGATTTCTACAGAATCTGAAATCATACTTCCACCATGGACATTTTTTGATGGTTGTGATGCAAACCAAGAACCATCCACCACTTGACCTGCATTATGCCGTGAATTAGCGACTGCAACCTCTACTGCATCAAGCCATGAATCTGGAGTGCCGGCGTCGATAAAATAACCCTCAAATGGAAATCCACTCAACTCACCTTGCTCCGCTAATATGGGGAAAATCTCCCTCTCAAGGCTAAATTTACCTTCAGGCATCATGGTAAAGACTTCCTCCTCAAGGATATAGGAGCCAGCGTTGATTAAATTGCTGAATACCTCCTCAGGCTTGGGTTTTTCCTTGAATTTAGTAATCATTTTGTTATCATCCAATCCGACGATTCCAAATCTTGTTGGGTCCTCAACCTCCCATAATCCAAGTGTTCCTTGTACACTCATTTGTTTATGTTGATTTAACATTGCACCGATATCTAGAGATGATATTACATCGCCATTAAAACAAGCAAAGGTTCCACTAACATAATCTATACAATTCCTCAAAGCACCACCTGTTCCTAATGGTACATCTTCAGGTACTATAACAACATCATAATCTAAATCTGCCTTTGAAAAGTATTCCCTCATCTGCGATACTTTGTATCCGGCAGCGATTATTACCTGGTCAACTAATTCAGTAGGCATCCCAGAGACTACTTGCTCTACCAAGGTCATATCCAAGAGAGGAATAAGAGGTTTTGGGATGGAGTTAGTCCAAGGCCGTAGACGACTTCCAATACCCCCAGCCAGAACCACTACCTGCATTGACATGGTCAATGGGGGGTCTGACATGGTTCAAGTGACTTGTCACCCGTTGATGTGTCATGGGCGCGATGTTCAAGGAGGACCTATCAGTCGCAGGTTCGGCGAGGGACATGAATATTCATGAATACCAAGGAAAAGCATTGTTTGCAAAACATGGAATCAGTGTGCAACAGGGCATCCATGCAACTTCAGTTGAAGAAGCAGTTGCAGGCTGGGATACACTTGGCTCAAGCATTGTTGCTGTAAAATGTCAAATCCATGCTGGTGGGAGAGGAAAAGGCACTCTTATCGATCCTCAATCGCGTGAAATGGTGATGCAAGGAGGAGTTCATTTAGCCCGCTCTCGTGAAGATGTAGAATCACAGGCAAGCAAAATGCTGGGCAATGTCTTAGTCACTAAGCAAACCGGAGAAGAAGGTAAACTCGTACAAAACCTATACATCGAGGCAGGTTGTTCAATTGCTCATGAATACTACCTCGCACTGTTGGTGGACAGAGAAGAAAAATCTGTTCTAATAATGGCATCAACCGAAGGCGGAATGGATATAGAAGAGGTCGCTGAGAATACTCCTGAATTACTTCACAAGATATGGGTAGACCCAAATGCTGGCTTACTTGGTTTCCAAATTGGGGATTTAGCGAGAAAGCTCGGACTTTCAAAAATAGCCTCTCGCTCATTCGCAAAGATGCTACGTGCGATGTATGATTTATTCGTTTCAAAAGATTGTGCCATGGTTGAAATCAACCCATTGGTACGGACTGAAAATGAGGAAATCATTGCCCTTGATGCAAAAGTCAGTTTTGACGAAAACGCATTTTTCCGCCACCCAGATATATTCAAAGAAATGCGCGACCTTGCTGAAGAAGAAGAAACGGAAATTAAAGCCGAAGAAGCCGGTTTATCATATGTCAAACTAGATGGGGAAATTGGTTGCTTAGTCAACGGGGCTGGCCTTGCAATGGCTACAATGGATGTTATCAAACTCTATGGTGGCGACCCAGCGAACTTCCTCGATGTTGGAGGAGGTGCTGATGAAGAGGCGGTGAAGACTGCCTTTGGAATTATTCTTGATGACCCCAATGTGAAAGGTATCATGGTCAATATCTTTGGCGGAATCATGCGTTGCGATATCATCGCACGCGGAATTATAGCAGCAACTGAATCATTAAGTCTAGAAGTTCCACTGGTAGTTCGGTTATCTGGAACAAACTTCCAGGAAGGCCGAAATATTCTGAGTACAAGTAGCCTTGACATCCATTCCGTTGAAACATTAGCAGAAGGTGCTCAAAAAATAGTTCAACTAATAGGAGGTGATGAGTGATGGCGATTTGGATTGAAGAAGATGCAAAAGTTCTGGTGCAAGGGATTACCGGCAAGCAAGGAATGTTTCACGCTGAAATGATGATTGATTATGGTACCAACATAGTTGGAGGAGTAACTCCTGGCAAAGGTGGCCAAATTGTTTTGGACAATATCCCTGTGTTTGACAGCGTTTTGGATGCTGTAGAAACAACTGATGCTGATGCAAGCGTAATCTATGTGCCACCTCCATTTGCTGCTGAGGCGATAATGGAAGCCGCTGATGCATTCGACCGCAGTAAAGGAGAAGGTGTCGTCATCTGCATTACAGAAGGGATTCCAACCCTCGATATGGTCAAAGCTGTAGCCTATGTTAACGAGCGAGTTGGGGTTCGCCTCATCGGTCCAAATTGTCCTGGAATCATTACCCCAGGTGAAACCGGTGGCGCAAAAATCGGCATCATGCCAGGTCATATCCACGCTAAGGGTAGAATAGGTATCGTCTCCAAATCTGGAACATTGACATATGAGGCAGTTGCTCAAAC
>JAOMAZ010000035.1 GCA_028344335.1 Deltaproteobacteria bacterium
TGTTCGTTCTTAGTTATCAAGGTTTCAACCCTTAGAAGGACGTATAAATTACTTTACTTAGAATTGTTTATTATTCAATTGGTTTTTTAATTATTTCAATTAGTTATTATAACATCATACTTGCAAAATATGTCTCCTTAATTTACACTTGTTTTTCAATAATTTCAATTACATTAACATTGATTATAGGCACTATGAATAATAAAAAATAGTAACATCCTGATCTAGTCAATTGAAAGATAAATATTTAGTGACGCTATATTCTAATTGCTTTTAGGATTATACGCCAATAGCAAATTGATTCTAAATTTTATGATTTTATATTGAAAGATGGCTTTTTTTCTAACATACTCCAATTGCATACCTATTCCTATAGATTACCCATAGTTCATATACCGAGTCGGAGTAGCCGGTGATAGACCAGAAAAGGTTTAAGAAAAAAGGATGGGAAAATAATGACGAAAGGAGACTATTCGATTCAGGACCTCCTCCAGAGGGAGGTATACGTGAATCAAACGAAAGTTGGAGTGATTGTAGGTGAAAGACACCACCCGAATGAAGCGCGCGTTCAATCAATGCGCATTCAGGTGGAACCTGGTATCGCTGAAGAATACATGAGAAAGCCGGCAGAACTTGCACCACTAGCAAAGGAACTTGTACACAGCATCAAAGCAGATGGAAGTGTTAAGCTAAGTAAGTCCATGCGTGAATTGCAAAGAAGGTGGAGAAACACTGTCAGAATTGACGAGAAATTATACGCACCTGATGAAATGATGGATAGAGCATTGCTCGATAACCAGGGAATGGAAATCGGAGTTGTAACAAAATTAGTGAAAGTAAAGCGCACCTATCGCGGTGTTGTTGTGAAAGTTCGTTCTGGAATCCAGAGACAATATGGCGTAGAGCTAATCTTGAGAGTACCAATCACAGCATTATCAAGAACTCGTGAAAGGTTGGATGAAGTTGTATTATCACGTACATTTGACAAAACTCTACAACTTCCTTCATTTATTCAAATCAATGATCCAGAATTTGGTTCAGAGTGAATTCAATAGTATTGCTCAGTGATTTAGGTAGACCGTCATGGTTATGACTGCGAGTCAGGTCGCCCGAAATCCCGAAGGGCGGGTAGCTTAGGTTGGTTGGAGCACCCGGCTGATAACCGGGAGGTCGCAGGTTCAAATCCTGCCTCGCCCACTTTGATTTCTGAATTATGTTAATGTAGCCAGTCAAAACCTTTCTAACCAACTTAGATTGTAATAATTCTTGAGTTTTTAATGTGCTGTTTCATTCGCAACAACCTTGAGGCGTAGTCCATGCCGTCCGTATGAGGGAAGCCGATGCCTGTAGTCTCTGGTTCAAGTGCAAAGGGTCTTGCTAAAGACTTAGCAAAGGAGTTAGATTGGCAACACGTGCAGATTGAATCTCGTAGATTCCCTGATACTGAAGGCTATGTGAGGATTCCAGAGGCATCTATTGACTCATTGAGAAACCAGGATGTAGTCGTTGTATCCAATACCTTTCCTGATTCAGGGATTGTTGAGACCTTGTTATCCCTCGAAGCGATAGCAGATGTTAGGGCGGGGCGACTTGATAGCCTAAAGGGTGGAGAAGAATCAGGAAATGATGTCGGCCCCGGAATCTATCTTGCAATCCCTTACTTCGGTTATTCGCGTCAAGATAAGCGCTTTCAAAAAGGTGAGGCAATCTCAGCAAAGGCCCTAGGAAGGATTTTCGCAAATCATTGCGATGGAATAATTGTACTCGACCTTCATGCACCAGTGGCGCTTGAGGGCCTTTCAGTACCCGTATCATTTGTTTCGGCTATGCCTGAGTTGGCTGTACATCTGCAAGAGGTTGTCAAGCCCGACTTCATTCTGAGTCCTGATAAAGGTGCCATAGAAAGGGCCTCTTCTGTTGCTCAAGCAATAGGCTGCAAGTTTTCATACTTGGAAAAAACTAGAATTGATGCCCATAATATTGTTCACAAAGCCAAAGACCTTGATGTGGAAGGGGCGATTGTGGCAATTGTTGACGACATGATTTCAACAGGAGGTACCATTTGTAAAGCCAGTGAAGCATTACACACCCAGGGAGCAATAGAAGTTCATGCAGCTTGTACTCATGGTTTGTTTACCGGTGGGGCTATTTCACGCTTAGATCAGCATGTAGATGGAGTTCATGCAACTAATTCCTTAGCTAATCCAAGGTCTGTAATATCAGGTGGAAAAGCCCTCGCGAGAGGAGTCCGGCAAATGCTTGGCCTTTGAATATGAAAATGACATTAACGGGGCACTGCGACTCATTATGAAGTTGTTTTGAATCGCGGGAAGGTTGATTGTGCTCCGTTGGGTTTAAACCCCCGATGCTGTGCGCAGCGCTGCCTTACATGAGGGAAATGGAGAGATTCCAATGAGTGTACACGTACGATTTGAAACACCCGCCGACTTGGCTGATGCAGTTTATGAACTGGTTCAGACAGCAGCAAAGAATGGAGCAGTAAAGAAAGGAAGCAACGAGGTCACTAAGGCCTGCGAACGTGGTAATGCCAAGTTCATTGTGCTTGCAGAAGACGTTAACCCGCCAGAATTACTTGCTCACATCCCAATGATTTGTGATGAGAAAAATATCCCATACGGATATGTACCAAGTCAAGAGTTCCTAGCAAAAGAAGCAGGCATGCCAAAAGGCGTCAAGACTGCATCTTTGGCTTTGATGGACATCGGAAAAGCCGGTCAAGCGAATTTTAACAGCATCGTCGATCAGATTTCAAAGCTCACAGAGTGAATACTGGAGAGATTTAGATGAGCGATGAGGTCAATGGATGGCCGGCAGAAGTTGTCGAAATTGTCGGCCGTACTGGGATGACCGGAGAAGCAACTCAGGTCAAAGTCCGTGTTAATGATGCACCAAACCCCCGTGATATTGGACGTATTATCACCCGCAACGTTGTGGGACCAATTCGAATTGGAGATATTTTGATGCTCCGAGATACTGGCCGTGAAGCCCGCAAGTTGAATGTGAGGTGAATCATATGCCTGAGCGTAGAATCTGCACCTTCTCTGGAGAAGAAATTGAACCAGGAACTGGTCTAATGTTCATCAAGCGTGATGGTACAGTTATGTGGTTCAAAAACAGTAAGGCTCGTAAAAATGCCCTCAATTTGAAACGTAATCCACGCCGTGTCAAGTGGACACGTCATTATGTGCGTGGCGGCGTTCGGTGAACTAATAATTGGTTAACCTGGCTTGTTTGCCCTGATTATCTCTTATTTCAGAGATATACCTCATTCAATTCATTAGGGGTATCCTTCATGAAGGGCAGTCCGCACGGGCGGCTCAGTGAGTAGCATGCAGACCACATACGTTATGGTAAAACCGGATGGAGTACAAAGAGGATTAGTTGGAGAGATCATTGGTCGTTTTGAGGCAAAAGGTCTCCAATTAGTTGGATTGAAGGGAGTTGTTCCAAGTGAAGAAATCGCCCGCGCCCATTACGCAGTTCATAGCGAGCGCCCATTCTTTGAAGGACTAATCAAATTCGTAACCAGCGGACCTGTAGTTTGCATGGCATGGAGAGGAGTAGAGGCAATTAAGGTGGGGCGAGGCCTAATCGGTCCAACCAATGGAAGAGATGCTGCACCTGGAACTATTCGCGGTGATTTTGGAATGGATATGGGGTTCAATATGATTCATGGCAGTGATGCAGAAGAAACCGCAGAGTTTGAACTCAACTTATGGTTCCCTGATGGCACCATGGACTGGTCCTGTGACAGTCAAAAATGGGTTTACGAATCCTGAATTCCACTAGTTGGTGGGCCATATGAGTGAAACTGAGAATGGAGAAGAAGTCGTAGAAGCGACTGATAGTCCACTTCTCGGGGATAACCGTCAACCAATCGTGAGTGTTCTTGGTCATGTAGACCACGGTAAAACCAGTATTCTCGATTATGTCCGTTCTCTTGGGATGGACCGCCAAGCCAGTGTAATGGCAAGAGAAGCCGGTGGAATAACTCAGCATATTGGGGCCACTGAAGTTCCCGCAGACCTACTCAATGAAGCATGTAAAGAAATGATGGGTGGACGTAAATTCAAGT
This sequence comes from Deltaproteobacteria bacterium, assembly GCA_028344335.1. Taxonomy (GTDB): domain Archaea; phylum Thermoplasmatota; class Poseidoniia; order Poseidoniales; family Poseidoniaceae; genus UBA226. Next base: position 4,097 of record JAOMAZ010000035.1, read on the forward strand.
CTCCTGGGCTCTTATTTATCGATACTCCGGGCCACCATTCATTCACTAGTCTGAGAAACCGAGGTGGAGCATTAGCAGATATTGCAGTTCTTGTAGTTGACATGATGGAGGGTTTGCAACCCCAAACCATCGAATCTTTGAATATTCTCCGCAAACAAAAAACTCCATTCGTAATTGCAGCAAATAAAATTGACCGCCTTCATGGATGGATGTGTGAACGTGGACGTAGTTTCACTGAGTCATTTGCTGACCAGCGACCCGATGTTCAAGAGTATTTTGAAGAAAAATGGTGGAAATTACTCGGGCAGTTTTCTGAACATGGATTCAACATCGAACGCTATGACCAACTGCATGATTTCACTCAATCAGTAGCTGTCGTTCCGTGTTCAGCCAAAGAAGGAGAAGGCCTGCAAGACTTATTGGCGATATCCATTGGTTTAGCAGAAAAGTTCCTCGAAGATAGGCTCAGAGACACCCTTGGTCCAGCAGAAGGTACCGTCCTTGAAATGAAGGATGAACGAGGGTTAGGCAAGACAATCGATGTCATCCTTTACCGTGGTGAGTTGAAAAAAGGAGACAGAATCACATTAGTTTCCCAAGATGGCCCTTTTCAAACTCACATTAAAGGGATGTTCCAACCTCGTGGCATGTCAGAAATGAGAGATGCTGGAGACCGCTGGGATAGTGTTGATTTTATCAAGGCAGCATCAGGTGTAAAAATTAGTGGACCTGGACTTGAAAATGTTCTTGCCGGTACTTCTTTGAGGCTTTCTAATAGTGATGAAGAATTATCCAATGCGGAAGCATTAGCATGGGAGGAGACAAAAATTTCCTTTGAAACGGATGAAGAAGGTGTTGTACTAAAGTCCGATACTTTGGGTGGACTAGAAGCACTAGCATTTGAATTAAAAAAGTTAGATGTACCAATACGCCTTGCTACAATTGGTCAAGTTAACAAGCGCGACTTATTGACAGCACAAAATGCAAAAGACCCATTACACCGAATTATTCTTGCATTCTCTACTTCTGCAGTAAATGAAATTGGAGAATCCTTGAGGGCAGAGGATTCTCTAGTAAAATTGCTTGAAGGAGAAATCATTTACCATATTATTGAGAGATTAGAAGAATGGAATGAAGAAACTAAACGGAAGGTAGAGGAAGCAAGTAGGGAATCTCTAGTTTATCCTGGCAAAATTCTCATCATGCAGGATCATATCTTCAGACGCAGCAATCCAGCAGTTGTTGGTATCAGGGTTTTGGCGGGAAGAATACATGTCGGTCAATATTTGATGAAAGAGGATGGCACAAGTATCGGCCGTGTGAAATCATTGCGCAGCGGGGAAGATTCTATGCAACAAGCAACTCAAGGAGAAGAGGTTGCTTGTGCCATCAGAGGTGCAACCGTTGGTAGAGGAATTGATGAGCAAGATGTACTGCTGGTAGATGTTCCTGAAAGCCATGCTCGCAGATTGAAAAAATTAGAGATGACTGTACAAGAAGAGGAAGTTCTTGAGCAACTCGTCGCTTTGCACCGCAAACAAGACCATTTCTGGGGCAGATAATGCAAAATTGCTTTCAGTAGCACATTTACAGGCTTTTTTCACCTGACTTGCGCACCCCCAATCTTGAAGTAGGATTCCGCGCAGTGGCAAACTGTCCGAAGGACGGTATTCAATATGGCCCAAGCATACGACGGAGCGGCGCAAGCCGGTGGAGACAACCGAACCAAGGACCTTATCGCAACTGTAAGCGCCATCGCTAACACCCTGATGTCTGAAGTTGGAAAGGTCATAATTGGAAAACAAGAGAACTTGAGAAGAGTTACTGTCGGGATACTTTCCAACGGAAATATGCTATTGGAAGATTTTCCTGGATTGGGAAAAACCATGCTTTCAAACACCTTCGCAAAAGCTCTTGGCTGTAAATTCAAGCGTGTTCAATTCACACCAGACTTACTTCCGAGCGACATCATGGGGACCTACATGTATGACCAGAAATCCGGTGAATTCAAATTACGTGCAGGGCCACTATTCTGTAATATCCTATTGGCTGACGAAATTAACCGTGCACCTCCAAAGACCCAAGCAGCACTTTTGGAAGCAATGGAAGAGAAACAGGTGACTATTGAAGGAATAACTCACAAGTTGCCAGCGCCATTCGTTGTATTAGCTACTCAAAACCCAATCGAGCAAGAAGGTACATACCCACTTCCAGAAGCACAAATGGACCGTTTCCTACTAAAGATGAGTATGGGTTATCCAGATCGGTCTGAAGAGAAGGCAATTCTTGCTCGCAGAAAACTGCGTGGAAAAGATTCTCACGATGTCATACAAATCACCTCACCAAAGAAGGTTGTAGCAATGCAAAAGGCATTGGAAACTGTACATGTGGATCCAGCCATTCTTTCTTACATCGTAGAAGTTGTTCAAAGAAGCCGTGAAGACCACCGCATCATCAACGGATGCAGTCCTCGTGCAAGTCAATCTCTATTCAAGTCCAGTCGTGCAGTAGCGGCGATAGATGGAAGGGATTACGTTATCCCTGACGATATCAAAACAATTGCTTTGCAGATTTGCAGTCACAGAATTGTAATGAAGCCAGAAGCGAAAATACGCGGGATTACTGGTATGCACATCATGAGAAAAATCGTCTCTGAAGTTCCAGTACCAGTTATTCAGCCAGCCTGATTAATTCTTGGACCCATCGCTTCAAAGGTGAGAGCCACAACATGCGACTGAGCGGGAGGAATCTGAATGGACCCATACTCAATGGTCATTGCTGTTGCCAATCAGAAAGGTGGCTGTGCTAAGACTACCACTGCAGTAAATCTCGCTGCTGCTTTAGCCAAAGGTGAGAAAGACCGGACACGGTGGATTATCCCTCCTGCTAAGGTATTGCTAATCGATCTAGACCCTCAGGGAAATTGCTCAACTAGTTTTGGCGTCGAAAAGCGTGATTTGAAAAAAACTGTTCATGACCTTTTGATGAATGATAGTGGAGAAGAGTTACCAATTATGGACGAATTTCTTCTATCACCAGAAATGTTAACCAAATCGGTACAAAGGGCATGGAAGGCTGAATATCCAAATAAACGCCTACCTAAGAATCTGAAAGTATCAAACCTTTGGCTATTGCCATCATCGATTCACCTCTCAGGAGCAGAAATAGAATTATCCCACAAACTTGGTCGTGAAACACGCCTAAGAGAAGCCTTGGCAACAATTGAGCATGAATTTGATTACATAATCATCGATACACCCCCAAGCCTTGGCCTACTTACAATCAATGCAATGGCAGCAGCACGCTGGGTATTAATCCCTGTACAAGCAGAATTCTACGCCTTAGAAGGTATGAGTCTGCTGATGAATTCAGTTAAATTAGTCCAGAGAAGAATAAACCCGCACCTAAAATTAATGGGGATTGTCATGACAATGGTTATGGTAAAATCAAAACTTTCCAATACTGTATGTGATGAAGTGAAGAAACATTTCCCTAAGCATGTCTATTCTACTGTTATTCAGAGATTAATCAAAATTGCCGAAGCACCTTCAGAAGGTGCACCAACTGTTCTTCTCCACAGGCCTGGTAATGATAGCAAAGGAAAAGGTAGCCTACAATATTGGACTTTTGCCAAAGAGTTCCACCAGAGGGTGGAAAAGAAGAGAAGAGAAATGGGTATAAGTAAGACTGACCGCTTACGTTCTTAGTCTCCAAATTGCCTCAAAAGAAGCATTATTTTGCATTGAAGTTAAGTAGGCAGGAAAGATGCCTTTGGGTTGGGTTTACTATGACTGCAGCTGGAATGACATCACTAAGCGTTAGTTTTGAGACGAGAAGACAATTAAATTCGATGAAAGCAATGGGAGACCACCGCAGTGTTGATGACCTTCTAGCAGAACTAGTAAAACAAAATAAATTAATGCGAATGAAAGGAGTTCTTGATGAATTACGAAGTCGATTGAATGAGTTGAATGAATTAGATGCAGATGCTTTAGTTCGTAAATTAGCCCTTTCACCATTCCCAGTTTGAGGTGGATAAAATGAAGGCTGCAAGACCAGACAAACCCACTACATGGGAATTCACAGCAGAACATTTAGTGAGAGCAATTTTCGATTCTACTTCGGAAGAAGCAAAATTACTCGAATTATCTGCCTTGAACAAAGTGGAATTACATGCCAATGGAATGGTCTGGAACAAATTCCTTTGGTTGATGATGAATGTCATGAAAGATGCCTCTGGTTCTTCCATCTTTACTGGTGCACAATTGGGGCTTATGAAAAATTCGATTCCCGTTATTTTCCACTGAACGAGGCCTAATTTAGCAGGGTTATGATAATCTACTTGAAGAAGATTAGCATTGTTTCATGTTTGTATCATTTATTACCGTTCTTAGCAAGCCATTCATGACCATACCACTTCCACTGTTCTTCAGTCCATCCAGGTGGTAATCCTGAAGCAGGAACGGGTGGTGCTTGTGCTGGCATAGTTGGGGTAGACTGCTGTACCGGCTGGCTTGGTAATCCAGCCATAGATTCGAAATTTTCATCTGTTGAGTAGTCCATAGTCCCACTTCCAGCAGCAACATCATCCATCGAATCTAGAGAAGGAGTAGTGTGGAACTCCATGTTTTCGACTTCGTCCCCCCAATTTCCTTGGTCAACAACTCCGCCTATTCCTTCGAAAGATTCGCCAGCTTCATGAGCAGCTAATTCAGCAAGTGAAGCATTTGGAGAAAAACCATCTCCGCCAAAGGATTTAGTGAAACTTCGCTTGCGCCCTATTTTCATTATTCCATTGAAAATTAACAGTAAAGCAACTAGGCCAACAAATGCCATTCCACCATAAGTCAAGGCCTCCTCGATTCTGCTATCCATGGTATTTTCTTTAGTCTGTTCAGACTTTTCCCCGGATTCCTTATTGCTTTTCCATGAGTAATAATCCCACGCTGAGTCACCATCTGCTTCAGTTTCAGTAACATAAGCCTGATATTCCACATCTAGCAATCCAACACAATAATTGCTATTATCACTTGGATTTCTATGACACCAATCCTCCTCGGTTTTTACAGACGCGTCATTGTCATCGAAATCATCCTTCGCTCCAAGTCCATCACCATCCATATCTAAGTATTCGCCCTTATCCTCAGGTAAATGGTCTCCATGATCCGCGTAACCATCTAAATCACCATCAGGGCAACCAAATTGATCTATTTTGGTCCAATCTGTAATTACACCAGTAATGTTGGAAACCACAGGAATTAGTGCATATCTACTTTCACCGGGTTGGGTTGGGCAAGCATCTCCATGAGTTCCAAGCGGGTCATCTCCATATCCATCATTATCAGAGTCTGCCCATTGAGTTCTATCACTTGGGAAGGTGTCTGCACTACCATTTGGACTTACAGGCCACGATTCATCGGCATCAGACCAACCATCACCATCTGAATCTACGCAACCCTGTCTATCATGTTGTGAGCCCCCATTTATTCCCGGGCAATCATCAGGGTTACTGCCTGCTGGGTTATCACCTAATCCATCATTATCATCATCTGCCCATTGAGTTGCATCTTCGGGGAATGGATCTGCATTATCGCCAATTCCATCATCGTCTCCGTCTGCGGTTTCATTTTTATCATTAGGAAATTCATCGGCATTGTCCCCCACTCCATCATTATCAGAGTCCTTTGTCTCACTAGGGTCATTGGGGAATGTATCTGCATTGTCCCCCACTCCATCTATATCTGAATCTTCAGTTTCGTTTGCGTCGTTTGGAAATGAATCTTGAGAATCAACCACACCATCATCATCACTATCAATGTCAAAAAGACGAATATTTGTTGTGGATGTCAAAGCAGCGATGATATATAATTCTCCACGTACTCCCCTGTGTGCTCCTCGGATTTGTCCTCCAATACTAAATTCCTCTTCGATGCTGAAACTTGTACTATTGATTGAATGATATTTTCCACTATCTCCTCCGATGTGAATTTCTTCTCCCTCAACATTTAGGTACGAAATTCTGTTGTTTGAATAAGTGCTAATACTCTCAGTGCTCATCAT
>JAOMAZ010000036.1 GCA_028344335.1 Deltaproteobacteria bacterium
GCGAAGATAGCCACGAATCAGAGTGGACTGCTGATACAGCTCACAGCATTCTCAATGGAAGTGAACTACTGGGTGGCTATATCATAAGGGCAACGGTCAATTATTTCGCAGATACCAAGAATGAAAATGATGTATTGAATCAAACTATTCCAGTTGCCTTTACTTCAGATATCATGGATGGTAGCTCAATTACAGGCGAAAGGCAAACAATGGTGCCATTCGGCTATGAACAAGGTGGAGCAGGGGATGCTATTGATGTTGGTTCATGGGATGATGATAGCACAAGCGCATATGTTGGTTCAGCCCATTGGAGGCACTCAGTTCCAGGCTCAAATTATGGAGGAAATGCTTGGGATCGCCTAGTCTGGGGGTATGCACCTTCGACTCAAGACTGCGGCAACGCAGTTCATGAAGGAGGTGCTGGTGCTATCTACGGATTTTTGTATTGCAAGTTAATAATTCCCAGCCTTGACTTAGTTTCTATGCAAATGCACGCAACAGCTTGGGGAGTTATTGGTAATGGAGATGATGTTTCACTTGAGTTATGGAGAAGTGGAGGAGTCACTCTACGTCATAATTTCTCAACAGCCTTGCCAATGGTAGCATCTGGCCAAGATCAATGGACCAATCTATCTTGGGACCCAACAGATCAATTAGGTGGTCATTCTTGGTTTGCGGGAATTCTTTTTACTAGCGACGCCAGTATCGCAGAAGAAGGATATCACGTTGATGACTGGAGAGTTTTCGCAGTAGAAAAGATAGATCAATTCACTTTAGATGTATCTTGCGATGACCCAGTAGCAGGCTATACTGCGGTACCAAACGAAGTACTTAGCCTACATTGTGAAGTGACCAATAATGGCTACAAGTCAGCGATAATCCGAGTTAAGAGCAATATTTCAAACGAGACTTGGATGGAACCAAGTAATCCTAAAATCAGAATAGATTCTTCCCATCCTACTCAACATGGAGTGGAGGTACAATTGCCAGCAACTGCAGCGGGTGCAACTACTGAAATGTGGATAAACTTGTCAATTCCTGCTGGTGCAGATATTCAACAACAGACATGGAATGTTACGTGGTCGGATGGCAGTTCACAAGGCTTAGGAGTCTTGGCAAGCCTTCAGGCTTCTGTTGGGGTAACCGAACAATATAGCGTAGCATTATCCTCTTCAACGCCATTAATTGCTGGTTCTCTCAGTCCCGGAGAAACGAAAATAATTCCAATGCGTCTTCAAAATACCGGAAACCGCTTGGCGACATTCAACATGCTCGCATCTTTCAGTGTAGAAGGGTGGACCTCTGCTTTCACAGATATTGATGGAGACTTCTTCTTGCCAGTCACCTTAGATAGAGGACAAATATTTGATTTCAATATCTCTATAACTGCTGCGGCTGATGCAGCACCAGATAACTATTCTTTTTCAGTTAGAGCATTATGCACTACCTGTGGACAAGTCGCTGTTTCAGGAAATGATGTTCTGATTAGAACCCTTGAAGTTCTACCATTTAGAGAAGTTGAATTAATCGCAGAAAGTTTACAAATTTCTGCCCCAGCAAATGGAGTCCCGCAAAGAATTGCCTTAGAAATTAATAATCTTGGAAATGATGATGAGGTTTATGATCTGGTTTTGACTCAGTCAAATGCTCACCTCCTTGCAGATTTATCTGCTGATTCCACAGGAACTCTTGATGCTTGGGATGGCTTTACAGAAATCAACCTTGACCTGCCGATGCCGCTATACCTTGACTCTGGATTGTACAGTGTCACTATTCGTATCGTTAACCAAGCTGACGCTTCAGTTTTTGACAGTGTCACTATATCGGTAACTGTACTCGATACCTCGGCAGTTGATGTAAGTGCTGATGACCCAGACCAATCATATATTCCAGGTGGCGATTCCGATACCGTTCGCTTTGAAATAAGGAATGAGGGAAATGCCCCTGATAGTTTCGACCTGACGGTAGAGGGTGGCACAGGAATGAGTGCTGAGATAGAGGGGCTTTCCACTTTTCGAACCCCAACTATTGCCCCGGGGGCATCTTACAATATAACCGTCAGATTTTCCTTTGATGATAGTGCAGAAGGACAAGTACCATTGGAAGTAACTGCAACAAGCGCTTTAGACTCTGACATATCCAACACTGGCAAAATTTTGTTTTCAGTCGGCTCACAAGATTGGTTGAGATTAATCGCTGTAGATGACTTGGTTATCGATGAGGCTGGAACATATGAGGTCGTTATGACCTTGAGGAATCAATTTACAGATGAACAAACAGTGACTATTGATGTACGTCAAGATAGCAATTCAAGCATATGGTATCGTGCAAGTTCAAGCAGTGAGACTGCACCTTTGCGTATATTGGAACAAAAGGAGCGCTTCATCACAGTTGAAATCGTAATCAGTGAAACCACCTTGCTAAACCTCTATGAAGATGAACTGGTAACAACTTTCGAAGTTTGGGCGATTTCAAATACTGTTGAAGATGCTACCAATGCAATTATCAAAGTAACTCTGATGAAAACCAGTGCTAAGGACAGCGACTCTGATGCAGATTCTGTTAGCAGTGGCTCTAAAGTTGCTGATTATGCGGTCTGGATAATAGGTCCAATAATCGTGCTGGCTTTACTTGGAATGCTATTCAAAGTAATTACCGCCACTGAGGAAGAAGATGAAACTCCTTGGGAAAATGAAGAATATGAGAGTAGTCTTTCGGCTCAATATGGGGCTGTACCAGCCGCTCCTGATGTTCAAGCAGCACCGGACATGAGTCAATTTGCTCCGCCATCCATAGAAGTCGCACCTGTTGTTCAAGCCGCTCCGGTTATAGAAGCCGTGGATTCAGGTGTCCCCCCTATACCAGCAGCAGGATTACCCGAAGGTTGGAGCATGGAACAGTGGACCCATTACGGGGCTGAATGGCTGAAGAAGAATGCATGAATGTGCAATTCTCCTAGTCATCTGTCATAATATCTCGACGATGGGTTCAAGTCGGCCGCCATAACCGCTGGGGCGCAGGTAGTCTCAATGTACGCAGGTGGACAACAACCAATCTTCATTCTAAAAGAAGGAACAAGCCAAAGCCGTGGTCGCGGTGCTCAGAGTAATAACATCGCAGCAGCCAAGGCGGTTGCTGATGCTGTTCGCAGTACTTTAGGCCCAAAAGGCATGGACAAGATGTTGGTTGATAGCATGGGTGATGTGGTTATCACCAACGATGGTGCAACTATTCTCAAGGAGATGGATATAGAGCATCCTGCTGCCAAGATGATTATCGAGGTTGCTAAAACCCAAGAGCAGCACTGCTTTGATGGTACCACAACAGCGGTTGTCATCGCTGGAGAATTACTCAAGCGTAGTGAAGACCTAATCGAGCAAAATGTCCATCCAACCGTTATCTGCGAAGGATTCAGATTGGCTGCAGAGAAAGCCATCGGCCTATTGGATTCACATGGAATCTCAACCTCTGATAATTTACAAATGCTACACGAAGTCGCTAAGACCGCTTTGACCGGCAAGAGTGCTGGGGCAGTCAAATCCTTCCTTTCAGAAATATGTGTTAACGCAGTTCAGGCAGTTGGCGTTATTGACGGCGATGAACGCTTAGTCGACCTTGGAGATGTTAAGGTAGAAAAGAAGCAAGGAGGTTCAATCAAGGATAGCAGTTTGGTGGACGGAATCATCCTAGATAAAGAACGAGTTCACTCCGGCATGCCTCGTGGCATGGATAGTGCAAAGATAGCACTCATTAACTCCGCAATCGAGGTCAAGAAGACCGAGGTTGATGCCAAGATTCAGATAACCGATCCAAGCCAATTAGCAAGTTTCCTTGAAGAAGAAGAGAATTTCTTGAAGAGCCTAGTCGAGAAAATACAGGCCGCTGGAGCAAATGTTGTTATCTGCCAAAAGGGAATAGATGACCTCGCTCAACACTACATGGCAAAGGCTGGTTTATTCGCTATCCGCCGAGCCAAAAAGAGCGATATGGAAGCATTAGCAAAAGCCACCGGTGGTAAAATCGTCACCAACCTTGACGACCTATCTAACTCAGACCTAGGAACTGCAAGTAAAGTCGAGGAAAGGAAAATCGGAGATTCCGATATGACCTTCATCACTGGATGTCCTGAGGCCAAGAGTGTCTCAGTCTTATTACGCGGTGGAACCGATCACGTAGTCGATGAAATCCGCCGTGCTTTCGATGATGCAATCGGTGTGGTTAGCGTTGCTTGGGAAGATGGAATGGTCCTTACTGGTGGAGGTAGCGTCATGGCTGCTTTATCTCGTGAACTTCGTTCCTATGCAGAAGGTGTAGGTGGACGTGAACAAATGGCTATCGAAGCCTTTGCTACTGCCCTCGAAGTAGTTCCAAGAACCTTAGCAGAAAACGCAGGACTAGACCCAGTCAACACCATTATCGAATTACGCAAAGCCCATGCTGAAGGACATTCGCATGCTGGAATTAACGTCGAGGATGGAGGGGTAAAAAATATGCTCGAAGCCAATGTTTTAGAGCCAGTTCGCGTAGTCGAACAAGCAATCCAAAGCGCCACCGAAACTGCGGTCATGATTTTAAGAATTGATGATGTGATTTCAAGCAAGTCTGTCTCGATGAGTGAGATGGATCATGGGTTTGATATGTGAGCGTTAATATTTGTCAAACACCAATAAAAAATCGCCAAAGTTTGATTCACGGCATTTGACATTCGGTGTTCTGTAATGTTGTCAAACGTTCAGTGATGATATGTTATCAAAAGTTAAAGACTTCATCCACCCCCCACACTTTGTCGATACCGTAGGTATCGCAGGTGTTTCCAATGTCTCAAATCTTATCCGTCTGGATTGAGGAGGGTTGTATCACCTGTGATGCTTGTCAGGAAACCTGCCCTGAAGTTTTCAGCGTCACCGACGATACTTGCTTCATTATTGCAGAAGTACGCACTGACGGAAAGTTTGATCAGAACGAAGGCCAAGCCCCTATCAAGATAGAAATCGGCACTGGATTAGCCGACGACATCGTAGATGCCGCAGAAGGTTGTCCAGTTGATGTCATCAAATTCACGACTGGAGAATCAACCGATGCTCCAGCTGAAGAAGCGACCCCCGCAGTAGAAGTTGTCATCGAAGAAGTCGAAGAAGATGATTCAGCGATTGAAATCCCCGCTTCCTTGCTGGAAGGAAACCGTGATTTGATGATTTTATTCGGCTCGCAGAGTGGCAATTGTGAAGACTTGGCAGCAACAACCGCCAAGATTGCAGAACAGGTGTCTCTGAATGCAAGTGTCGTTGACATGGCAGAAGTTGACCTAGCAACTATTGCTTCCCAAAAGCGTGTAATGATTATTTGTTCAACATGGGGAGAAGGAGACATGCCCGATAATGCTCAGGCATTGTGGGATGCAGCCATTGGAGCAGGAGCGCCCTCTTTTTCAGGAGTCAATTTCAATGTCTGCGCCTTGGGTGATACGGCATACGAACAATACTGTGAATCCGGAAAAAATTGGGATGAACAATTTGAGGCGATGGGAGCAAGCCGAGTTACAACACGCGTGGATTGCGATGTCGATTATGAACCGGCTTGGAAACTTTGGCTTCCTGAAGCATTAGGTGCATTGGCGAGCATAGATTCATCCGGCACAATGCAGCAGGAATATGTCAGTGCATTCATTGAGATTCTTTCACCAAACAAGAAGTCAGCCGGTGCTGTCGCAGCCAGTGGCATCGAGCAACCTGATGTCGAAGTCAGCCTGAGTATCTTCAGGTATGACCCACTGATGGCGGAAAGTGGGCGTGATACCTATGATGTCACCGTCCCAGGTCATGCCAGTTTGCAAGATGTACTTGTTATGCTCAAGGAAACTCAAGATGGAAGTCTGACCTTCCGTACCAGTAGTGGAGCAGGAAGTAACCCACTGTGCGGTTTGTCGGTCAACGGAAATCTCGTATTAGCAGATTGTGTTAGAATGATTGATTTGATGGCAGGAGCAGGGAATCCAGCCAAAATACGTATTGAACCATTACCTGGTCATCAAGTTCTGAAAGACCTCTATGTCAGTACCAAAGCACTAGATGTATCCAGAGAGCGAGCAAAACCATGGTTGAGGACTATGGATAGAGTTGGAGCAAATACCCCTCAAGGGACTGTCATTGGCCTCATGTCTAGTACCAAGGCAACCGCTTTGCACGCCATGAATGACCTTGTTAGTGACCACCTTTTACACTCATTATCTGAGACCGTACCGCACAATCCTTCTTACTTAGGACCAGCAGTTCTGAACAGACTTTGGGTGAAGGTGAATGACCCTCGCATCTCAAAAGATTGTGAAGAAGAGATGAGAGAAATTTTGCAAGGTGCAGATGGGGTATGGGCCGAAAGCGACCTTGGCGTCATGGCAAGATTCGGACGTATGGGTCAACGAGCCTCTCAGAATTACAATGATTGCCGCAGTGAATTATTGCGAGCCCACCGTTTCGCTGGTAAATCAGGACGGCATGTCAAGTGGTTCTGCAAGACCGTAAAGTCTTCAGGCACTCTCAACGAAACTATTCTTGCAGCTCAAACAATGGGTCCAATTGGGGTCATAACTAACTTGCCTGCAACTCTACGCATGGCATTAGGATTTACTCGTACTGGCGGGCCAATGGTTCGCGACCTTCAGGGTTGGATAGCACCTGGAAAGATGCCTCCAATAATCAACAAGAGCGTTCATGACCACTATGAAGTCGTAGCCTTGTTCAATGAGTTTGACAAGAGGTTCTGAGGTGAAAAAATGAAGTTCGCATATTTCCCCGGCTGTGTCGCAAAAGGCAGTTCAAGAGAAGTTGAAGATGCCATGCGCTGCGTTGTCAAGGCAGTTGGAATCGATCTTATCGACATGCCTGGAGCGGCATGTTGCGGCGCTGGTGTCATGAAGCAAGGCAATCACCGCTTGCAATTAGCAATCAATGCCCGTACTTTTGCCATGGCAGAACAACAAGGAATGGACGTCCTAACTCCTTGTGCAACTTGTCAAGGGAATATGTATGAAGACCTAACCTTACTTTTGGAAGATGAGCCTCTGCGTTCAGAAATCAATGAAGTCTTAGAGCGAACCTGTGGAATGAGGTTCGAAGGCAATTTGAGAATGCGCCACTTACTCGATGTATTAGTCGAAGATATCGGTCTCGATGTTATTGCAAGCAAGGTGGTTAACCCAGTAGATTTCCCAATTGCTGGATATTATGGCTCACCGATGCTTCGTGCTTCGGCAAATGGAGATGACGACCCACATAATCCAGTTTATTTTGAAAACCTAATTCGCACATTAGGGGGAGATGCGGTGGATTATGATGGACGCACTGCAAGCGTTGGATTCCCAGGTTTACTTTCACAAGAGAAAACTGCCATGAAGATGACTGCTTCGGTATTATCAGAAGCCAAGCAAGAGGGCGCTAGAATAATGGCAACAGCTTGCCCTCTGTCTCATTTCAATCTCGATGTCTACCAAGTAAAGGCAGGAAAAGCCACAGGAAAAGATACCAGTATGCCAGTCATTCATCTGCCAGAATTGGTCGCTTATGCATTGGGATATAATGTTGACAGATATGCACAACTGCGTACTCGCATCCTTGTTATTGGCGATTGAGCATAGCCATTTTACCGGCGATTGCAGGGGGTAGGCCAGCATCCACTAATGTCGATTGACTAGCGCTAGTGACTTTGCTTAGACTACCAAAAACCGAGAGTAATTTTTTGGCACGCTTTGGCCCGATATTGGGATAGGACTGAAGGATTGACAATTCAACTTGGGAAATTTTTCTAATTTCCATTTCAACAATACCTGAAGATTGTGGATTGAAAATGAAATCCTCTACAATTCTCAAACAATTTTCCTCTTTTTCCTTCAAGTAACTTCCACAGCCGGATTTTTGGAATGCGGAGTAGCGAGAGATATTCCCTGTACAATCCTCCTCCTCCATCTTTTCTAGACGATTCTTCAATAATTCATATTGTTGTCTGCTGCGGTTCTGTTCACGATTGGCAATAACTTCGATCAAAGCAACACTCTCTGCTGGTCCAGAGGTTTGCAAAATCCCAATGCCAAGGTCAATTGCAATCGATGATAATGCACCTAATATCGCATTTCGGTGCATCGCATGCATCCCTCTCTCATCCTCTTCAATCAGTAATATTGGGCGAGGAGATGCAGACCGAAGTCGATGCATCTGCCTGAATAACCTGCCATCAACTATAGATGAACAGAGGTCTGAATAGCATTTTCTTTCGATTAAAACTGTATCTCCAATCTCAATATCTCCATTTTCCAGATGGATAATTTCCAATTCAAAATCCACCGATTTGAGATGGCGGGAAAGGGGAGTTTGCATCTCACGATGGTCTATTCTGACCACACCAAGCATTACTCTTCGCCTCTATTTCCGTCCAGTATTGGTTGGGACCAATCTCCTTCAAGGGATGTAGTAGGACTTTGTTCTACAGGCGGAGGTAAGAAAGAATCGATACTGGTCTGAGCCCTGTTTTTACAGGCACTTGGATTGTAAAACTGGAGGCGGAAAAATATGGCCAAGAGACATCATCCACGACGTGGAAGCATGGCATTCAGTTTGGTTTGCAGGTGCTTCGATTTCTTCGGTTTCCTTTAGTTGGGGTGCTAATCTTTCAACTTCATTCATCATCCAAGTAGCAGCCTTCAGACTATCTTCTCCAATTTCAACAGAAAAATGTTGTAATCTTTCTTCAAGAGTTTCCAAAACATGCTTGCTCCTTAGACTACGTGCTGCTCTAGCCAATGATTTATGCATCTTTTCTTCTCTCGCTTGGGCAGAATGGCGGACACCCTCATCCCTCGTTCCTTCTGCTACAAGGACCACAACTCTACCTTCACGGTGACGTGCTGTTCGGCCTCTACGCTGGATAGTTCTGATTTCACTGGCTACTGGCTCGTGAAAAATAACCAAGTCCGCACTTGGAACATCCAATCCCTCTTCACCAACCGAAGTGGCAATGAGGATATTGAATTCACCATCCCTGAATGATTGTAGTCGAGCAAGCTGCTCTTTTTGACTCATACCGCTGCCTTTTTTCTTGGCTTGGCCGAAGAATTTAGTTGGCCTCGAGTTTTCAATTTCTAGGAGACCATCATGAATAACCTCCATGGTATCTCTGTAGTTGGTGAAAATAATCAAACGTGCTTGTGGATTAGTTTTGAAGGCCTGACTAACCAATTGTTTCACTTCTTCCAGTTTGGGATTTGGCAATTGAAGAGTATGTAACTGTGACATT
>JAOMAZ010000037.1 GCA_028344335.1 Deltaproteobacteria bacterium
CATTCAGGAGATGCAGGAGGGATTATCCCCTCTACTTTTAGAATTGCAAGAGCCATTTTAGATCGCGTTGAGGATAGTTCAACGGGGGAAATACTACTTCCAGAATTTCATGTTGAGATACCAACCCAAAGGGTTGATCAAGCAATAGCTACAGCAGATGTATTAGGAGATGGAGTTTGGAACAAATTTCCTTTTTTAGAAGGAGCAAAGCCCCCAACTTCAAATCTTGCTGAATTGATTTTGAATCGTACTTGGAGACCCTCCTTGGAAATTACTGGAATAGAGGGAATTCCGGAAATGGCAATTGCGGGAAATGTTTTACGAACACATACAACTCTGAAACTGTCTTGCAGAATACCTGCAGGAGTTGATTCACAAATTGCAGCAGAAGCGATGAAGTTAGTCCTTGAAGCGAACCCTCCACATGGTGCAGAGGTTGAATTTTCTATCGAAATGCCAGCCGATGGATTTCATGCAAAACCATTGGCTAAATGGTTAGAATCTTCACTTGAAGTTGCCAGTAATTCCTATTTTGGCGGCCCTCTTCAATACATGGGAGAAGGGGGGACAATTCCATTTATGCCTATGCTTCAAGAGAAGTATCCAGATGCAGAATTTATGATTACTGGATTACTTGGACCCGAATCAAATGCACATGGACCAAATGAGTTCACTCATATTCCCTGCGGAAAAGCAGTAACTGCCTCTGTTGCTGAGGTTATTGCATCACATGCAAGCCATTTCATGGCTTAATTTTGAAGGCTTTCGAGGAAGTTTACTAGCATCCATAAGCGTTAGTTTTCTGAAATTGAATGCGTCGGCTTGATAATCCCAAGGTGAGTGGGGTCAGTTGGAGGCTTGACCTCCGGTGTTGACTATGTCGGGTGATGACGAAGATAGTGTGAAGACCCCAGTGGTGAAAGTTAATGATTTAGAAGACCGCCTTGGTGAAGAAACCGAGCGCCTTTTGAAGCTGTATGATGCATATGAACTTCAAGAAAAAGAGATGGTTAATCTAAAGGCAGAAATCGAAGTTCTTGAGAAGGAAATTGTAGAGCGTGAAATCGAGAAAGAGAGTTTTGAAACTTTACTTTCAGAAAAGGATAACCGCATCAGAGACCTTGAATTAAGAGCCACCAAGTCTTCAAAGCAAGTAGATTTCTTGGAGCCTGAATTACAGACGATGGAAGAAAAATACAGTCGTGAAAAGGATAGACTTGGCAAAGTCTTCGGAATTGCAGAAGAATTGGATAATGACTTGCGATTGGCAGTCGTGGAAATGAAGTCTCGAGATGATTGGTATGTTGACCACATGGGATTATTTGAGGATTTGAACAAGGCAATCAAGATCCGTTATGAGATGATTGAGCGTTCAGTCGAGGCTGAGAGACAAAGTCAACACATGCAAAGAGCAATCACTGACCGAATGGAAGAATTAATCGAATCAAGAGCCGCAGAAATGACAATTGACGAGGCTGAAGCAGTTTCATCTGCCGAAGTAGCAGTCGAGGAAGATGAAACACCTGAAGATGAAACAGCGGAATTGAACGAGGAAGAAGAATCTTCTGAAGAAGAAACAACTGAAGAAGAAACAACTGAAGAAGAAACAGCTGAAGAAGAAACAACTGAAGAAGAAACAGCTGAAGAAGAAGCTGCCGAAGAAGAAGCAGAAGAAAGCCCAGAAGAAGCAGAAGAAGAACCTGCTGAGCCAAGGGAAGTCAAGGAAGCCGCTTCATGGGGAGACGATATCGACCCGTGGCAGGAACATGAAGAGAAGTGAGGTGATCTTATCGCCTTCTTCGCCCGTGGTGGTAAAACACCGGTATTCTTAACAGCAATTATGGGAATTTCAACCCTCATGGTTGCAGTATTAGTCAATCCAGTTATGCATTTAGTAACTGTTGCGGGAATCATCTGCTTGATGTTAAGTGCATTTTTGGCTAATTTCTTCCGAGATCCAGATAGAGTAATTCCAAAAGATATAGGAATATTAGTATCACCAGCAGATGGGCATGTTATGTTCGCAGTTCGTGAAAGGGCAACTGGCCGTCGCCCATCAAAAGAGGAGCAACCCAATTGTGAGAACCATCCATTGACTGGAGATTGGCATCCAGAAGTTTGTGAAGATCCATTGTCATTTCAAACAGAACAACGTTGGGAGCCAGTTGGAGCAGGTGAAGAATCCAATGATGATTGCTGGAGAATTGCTGTTTTCATGTCCCCATTAGATGTTCATGTTAACCGAGCCTGTGAAGCCGGAACAATTGTTGCCATGGAACACCGTACTGGTAAGGGTAAGAGGAGAGGCCCATTCCTCCCTGCCTTCAAGAAAGAAAGTGAATTCAATGAAAGGGTCCGAACTGTTTTGGAAACTGAATCAGGAATAAGAGTTGAAATGACTCAAATTTCAGGTGCGGTAGCTAGAACAATTGTTCCTTGGACAGGAGTTGGCACTATTTTACGAAGAGGAGAGAGGTATGGCATGATTAGAGTAGGAAGCCGAGTCGACTTAAGGGCGCCTGCAGATATATTCAAGCCAGTAGTCTACGGTGCTGAGTCAAAGAATCCAGATTATCCAAAGGGAGAATTTGTCTCCGCTGGTTCGACGATTTTATTCAAAGCGTTAATTGAGGAGTCAGAATGACATCACCAATCCAACTCAATCTAATCGGCGATAACAAGCCGGCTGAGCGCCTTCATGACCTTGTTAAAGCGCCTGAAAATACCGTTTGGGCACAAGAGAAGAAACACTCTTGGGATGCAAGTGAACCAGCAACCGTTTACTATACTCCTGAGATGATGCCAGATGGGAGGAAAACAACAGCAGCAACAGTAATTCTACGAACCAAAGGTTGCCATTGGTGGTGGAGCAGTGGTTGCACTTTCTGTGGTTACTTCAATGATACAAGAGATGACGTTGAGAGCAAGGATTTGCATGCTCAATGGGAATATTCAAAGAAAAAATTATCTAATTTTGAGGGTATGGACATGGTCAAAGTTTACACCTCTGGATCTCTATTGGAGGACAGAGAAATCCCAGTTGATTTTCAAGAAACCGTGTTAAGAGAATGTGCGGAGATGGGCAAGCATCTAATTCTTGAAAGTCGTACCGAACAGTGCACCTTGGAAAAGTTGCAATGGGCTTCAAATATCAATCCTGATTTCACCGTTGCAATTGGACTTGAAGCGCACGATGATGAAGTGTTGAGATTCCATATAAACAAAGGATTCAGCCTAAAATCATGGGTTAGGGCGGTTGAAAATATTCGCAAAGTTGGCCAGAGAGTAAAGACATATTTAATGTTCAAACCTCCATTCATGAATGAAGGAGATGCATTGGAACAGTGTGCAAAATGGATTGTAGATGCTGCTGAAGCAAGTGATGAAATCTCTGTTAATCCAATGAATATTCAAAGAGGCACCATTATTGACAGATTATTTCGGGCTCGAGAATATCGCCCCCCATGGCTTTGGTCATTGGTTGAATTAATTCAAAGAACCCACCCTATTATTCATCCAAAGGGTGGCCTTGCTGGAGCTGAAGACCAGATTTGTAGACTCATAATTCATCCAACAGCAGCTGGCCGCGTTCGAGGTTCTCACAATTGTGGCAAATGTGACAAGCATGTTGGGGCTGCAATCGAACGCTATTCTGTTAGCGGTGATCTTCGAGAGTTTGATGGCTTGGATTGTGCTTGCCGGAAAGTATGGTTAAACGAAATCCATTTAGACACTTCAACTCCAGCTGTCTTAGGTGTTGGTATTCCTCGTAGAGGGCCAATTCTTGAACATCTGCGCTCCCCCTGAAGAGTTATTCCAAGGGCATATTTGGTGGCTTGCTAACGTCAATGTTTATCATCACACTACAGGTGGACGGACTGACCCCTATGGGGTCAGAGTGTGATAGGATGAGCGATGTGGAATCCCTCCCGGAAGTGAGCCAAGGTATGGCCGAGCCTGAAGCCAGCAGAATTGTCTTGGCGATAGTTGGACTGGGGGTGCTTGGCTTAGTAGGAATGTTCTCAGTTATTTTTGGTTGGGATGGTTTCCCAATTCTTTCTGAAACCGTACCCTTATTCGATGCACTTGGTTCAAGTGGAATTTGGTATTACTTGGTTGGAATACTTCTCGGATTTGCTTTTATTGTGATGAATTTACTGGCCGAGGTATTCGGAGAATAAGGTGGTCATGATGTCAGCGATAATTTTCTTTTCACTTGCTATTCTTTACATTGCGATGATTGCTCTATCTCATAAAGCAGTCAATGGCATGGGTGAAATGCGTAAAACGATGCGACATTTCACTGTCTTCATGCTGGACAAGGCTCCAGCTGGAATTATTGATTTCTTCTCCAAGAAAGAGAACTCAGGCTCAAGGACTTGGATAATTCAGGGGGCACTCTGGGCAACTGTTGCAGCAACTATTGGCTTCCTTAATATTTGGTTGAAGTACGATGCACAAGCACTAGATTCTCTCTCAAGTATTGGTTGGAAATACAATGCTGATGTTATGTCAGGATTCAGTGAAACAAGCCTAATATTCGGATTCCTTTTCATGACTTTTATTGGTGCAGCCCTTCATATTCTGCCTCGCGCAAACGGAGGCAAGTTGGCAAGTGAGGCAAATGCTTCACTGATGGCATTTGCATGGAGCGGCGTTCTGTTCTTCAGTCTCATCATCCTTCCATTACTACTGAAGTTTACATCCCTAGGCGACTTAACTGATTTACAACTTCTATTTTTCCCTGCAGCAATTCAAGTGGCGATGGCAATGATTCTCGGGGCTTTACTCGTCAATCTATTATTGGCATTGGGTGAAAGAACCCCAAGCACTTCCCTTTCTGCATCAACTTGGTTCATACTACTTGGATTTACATCGGTAATTTGGGCTTTTATCATTCGTGGTTCGTTTTTGGCTCTTTTTGGAAACGCCATTCAATCATCCCTTCTTGGAGATATTAGTTTATATCAACAATTAATTTCTGGAGACGCAAGTTCAGTTGTTTGGATGGCTGATCGAATAGTTACAGGCTGGTTTCCATTGGCAATGATGTTGGCAATTGCTTACCATGTCATCCCCAGCATCAGCGGTTCACCGATTTGGAGCCGCTCTCTATCTGTGGTTTCATTCACAACATTATTCATCAGTGTGCCAGTTCTAATGATGTCAGATGCTGCATTAGCCGATGACACCCTTCTTTCAGTAGCAGCAGTATTAGTGGTCTTGGGATTAGTTCCGCTTCTTGCAAGTTCGAGCAACTTGATTGCTACAATGCAAGGCCGCTGGGAGAAAGTATTGGCCAGCCCAGGAGGGGCAGCATCCGCGAGCGCAGTTTTGCTTCTACCAATTATTGCATTAATGGGTTTCTTCTCATCCCTTGATGAAATTAATGGCGCCCATAACATGGGTGGTGTGCAAGCAACTGTTGACCACGGATTATTGTGGTTAGTTGGAGGATTGATGGCCCTAGCAGTTTGGGGAAAAATCTTCCCTGAAGTAGTTGGACGCAGGCTTTCCAGCCGTTCAAAGGCTCGCTGGTCATTTTGGTTATTCCTTACGGGGGGCCTTGGTTCAACCATTAGTATGCTGATGGCCGACTTTGTGTCTATTTCAATGACTGATGCAGGTGTTGAAGATATATCCAGCCATTTAGGTGGATATTATCTGACTTCTGCAGCTTTATTTTATGCACTAGTTATGGGTACATTTGTTGCCGCAGTGAACCTTATTTCCACTCTCTTCTCTGATGAAGTTGTTGTAGACACCGCCCCAGTTAGCAGTGGAATGGATAGCTTTGAATTACAGCCTGGAAGCACTAGTATTCGAGACTTAGTTTCCAAAGGAGTTGGTGTTGACACACTAATCATTATCAGCGCTGCTTCTGAAGAAGACGAAGAAGAAGATAGCACAGAAGTTGGAGTATCTGCAGCACTCCACACTGATGAAGGCGTAGTCATGCCAAAAGCAGAGCCAGTAAAGGCAGCACCAGTTGATGCATTAGCAGCCTTCCAACCAGAACTCGTTGATTTGGCACGCTGGTTGAAGAGTAGTGGAACTACAACGATTGATTTATTCATGAAGATGGATTTAGATAGCGATGGAACCCTTTCTCCTTTTGAAATCCGCGAAGGGTTGGCTTCACTCGATATCGTAGATTTGCCCCCTTGGGATGTTGAGAAATTAGTAACTTCGATCGACCTTGATGGCGATGGGAAAATCAATATCCCAGAATTAGATATTCATATTATGCGTATTATGAATTCACTTGCAGCTGAAGATGATGACAAGGGTTCAACCGATGAGGCTGAAGAAGATGACAAGGATTCAACCGATGAGGCTGAAGAAGATGACTCACTTGATGAAGCCAGCCTATCGTCTTTGAAGAAGGCCGAACTTGTTGCTCTTGCTGAGGAGAGGGGAATTTCTTCGAAGGGGAAAAAGAGTGATATTATTGCCCGTCTTTGTGAGTGAATTGAATGAGAATCGGTTTGGTTGGCAAGCCAAATGTTGGTAAGTCTACATTTTTTTTCAGCAGCAACCCAATCAAAAGTTGATATTGCAAATTACCCATTTTGTACTATTGACCCGAATGTTGGGGTTGCATTCTTGCCTGCACCTCTAACCTGCCCTTGTGCAGAATTGAGGCAAATGAAGGAAGAAGATGGTAGATTGGAGCCAGTTAGTGATGATGATCCAAGAGTGGGTAGTCTTTGTGAACCTAGAACTGGGTCATGTGTTGCTCACAAGCGCTTGGTTCCTGTTTTCTTAGTAGATGTTGCAGGTCTTGTTCCGGGCGCTCATGCTGGAAAAGGTAGAGGTAATGCCTTTCTTTCCGACTTGGCAAGATGTGATGCTTTGATTCAAGTGGTCGATGCAGCAGGGACGACTGATATCGAGGGAAATCCAATCGGAGTCAGCGATTCAGAAGAGGATTGTGTTGCCTCGATAAAACAGGAACGTGATTTCTTAGTTGAGGAAATAACCGCTTGGATACATGGAATAATTGAGGATGGTTGGGTTCGAGGTGCAAGACGAGTTCAAGCAGAAGGTGAGAAGGGCTTAGTTGATCACCTTAATGAGAAATTAAGCGGTTTAGGAGCCAGCACCACTCAAATAAAAATCGCATTAGAATCATTCACATCAGCAGAACCTGAAGCAGGGCAGCCCTGGGATTGGGGTATTGGTTTCAAGAAAATATTAGCAAGCCACCTTCGCAAAGCCATCTTTCCAATTCATATTGCTGCTAACAAGGCTGAAATCGCACCAGGGGAAACTTGGAAGGAATTACAAGAAGAGATGAGTAATCAGGGAGCGATTCTGATGCCAACTATGGCTGATGCTGAATTAGGTTTGAGAAGGGCTGGAGCGATGAAATTCATCGATTATGGTGCTGGTGATATTGACTTTGAAATAACTAAACTCGGCAAACAACGTTTGAAAGCAGCACAGGTAACTGCATTGGAAGCAATGAAAGATACGATGAAGGGTTTTGGTGGTACAGGAGTTGCAACCTTAATTTCCAAAGTTCTCTATGAATCATTGGGCCATATAGTAGCCTATCCGGTTCAAGATGAAACCCATTGGTGTGATGGTGAAGGTAAGATTCTCCCCGATGCATTAGTCATCCCCGGCGATTCAACTTCTAAGCAATTGGCTTATTCAGTCCACAGCGACCTTGGTGATGGTTTTATCAAGGCAATCGATGGAAAATCAAAGAGAGTCATCGGCGCTGACCACGAATTATCAGATGGTGATGTCATCAAGATTCATTCAAAATCTTGAAAGTCCTTTAATTTAGAAGTGGAAAATCAATGACCAGGTGGTCTTTGGTGAGCCGGAGTTAAGCCAGAGAATAACGCAGAATATTTTGCTCTATTCAGTATCATATTTATTGGTAATACTAAAGATACAATAATTAGCACAACTAGGGAAAATATGCCCCAAGTTGGAATACTTGAGAGAATAACGATCCACATTCCCCAAAGGGCGAGAATCCAGAGTATTGGGGCCCAGCGTCTCGATAAAAGTGTCAATCTAGAACTTGCAAGTCCAGCATCAAAAAGCATCACTGCTTCTGATTCTTCAATAAGTCCTTCTTTGATTCCACAGCGTTGACATACGTCCTTTTTTGGTCCAAATCCAATGATGAAAAACTCCCTTGGATAAATTGCTAAACAAAAACGGCATGTTGGCATGTTGTCCCTCTAATCTCTACGGTGGGAATCCTGTTTTTCAACCTCGCGTCGCGCTGGAGAAGAGATAAAGGAATTTATTAGGTCAATTCCCATTGTAGAACCAATAGATTCGGGATGGAATTGGAGACCCAAAATGGGGAGGCTATTATGTTGAATTGCCATCACTTCTTGATTTTCATCGGTAGCAATAACTTTCAGGCAAGATTCACTCTGTTCAAGGCTTAGGCTGTTATATCTGGTCATCAACATTGGTGAAGAAAATCCTGAGAACACACT
>JAOMAZ010000038.1 GCA_028344335.1 Deltaproteobacteria bacterium
ACAGGAATAAACCAATATTGCCCAACTTTCCAGCCTTCTTTCAAAAATAGTTCTTCCATAACAGAATATCCTCCTCCAATCACACTACTACCGTCTGCTGATGTTGGTAGCATGCAACACATTGTAGCACCTACATTGCAAACTTCATTGATGGAATTCAAAACCTTGGAAAAGAAATTCACCCCCTTGTCTGAACGCCAAGCATTGCGGCCATATGGGGGGTCAAAACAAACTGAATCTATTCCTGTAATTCCTAAATCGGCAAGCCTTGTTGCATCGCCACAGATAACTTCTGCTTGGCCATTGCACCATACGATGTTCTTCTTCGTTCCTGCTACCATTTCCGGGTCTAGGTCAACTCCTATTGCTTGGATGTCACATAGAGATGCCTCAACCAATATGCCTCCAGTCCCACACATGGGGTCTAAAAGAGGGGCTTTTGCACCACATAAATTAAACATTAATCTAGCTTGTCTTGGATCAAGACTAACCGGTTTGAAAAAAGGCCTTGCTGTTGCTACTCTATCTTTCCAGCCTGTTCTTGGAGGGAAATAAAAATGAGGTAGGCCCCAGAAAATCATCTCACCTTCAATTATTACTTCGATTACTTGCTTAGGGTTGGTTAAATCTATTTTGAAATCTCGTGAAGAAAGAAATGCTCCCATCTTAGTTGCAATGTCTATCTTTTGCACAGTAGGAGTTTTTTCACCATGGCGCGTACATTTAACAGCAATACTCTGATTGATATCAAGGTTAACCGAATCCAACCATTGCTCAAATTTTTCTCCGTAATCTAAAATCACTCCATGATGCCATGGAGATAAAACTTGATTCACAGTTGCAGACTTTTCAAGATTTTCGATTTTATTTATTTCAACAACCCTATCGCTATGAGTAATTATCTGTGCTTTCGTCAACGACTCAACTTCTGCATGGAATAACTTTGGATGCCAGCCACTACCAATGACAATATGGCTGCCTCCCATGGTTATTGGCGGCTATCCTCTACTCTTCAGGTATTCCATAGGATATGAATGATGGGACAACCTCTTGATGGAGGTTTGACTCGCGGGACTGATGAAGGGGTACCTGCGCTTGGCTCCCTACTTGGCCTGCTTCCTCATCCTATTGCTTCCTCTTCTTTCTACGACCGTTATTGCTGATGAGACATTAAATCAAGATGACTCCACTAGAGGCACACCTACCTCACACCTCAACAAACATATGTCGATGTTTGGAATACAAAGTGCAGAGCAATATTCTACTTGGGAAACTTGGACTCATGCTGGTCAAGACAGTGATACTGATGAAAGTTTTTCTGAAAATAATATCCCTGGCCAAACCAATAGTGGAGGTGGAAAGCGTACATTCACCTTCACCGGTAGCGCTCCCTATCCAGAAGTTGTCAGGCTTGACAAAGGAGGGCTATTTAGTGGAGATTTTACTCTAACAATCGATTGCCCTGAAAGTCAAGACACTTGCACCAAGGATGTTCGAATCGATATCATGTATGGTCAAAGTGTCATAGGTGGCGTGATGATTCTTGGCCCTTCAGAAGGTACAACCAATTTTTACGAGTATAATGTCAGCC
This sequence comes from Deltaproteobacteria bacterium, assembly GCA_028344335.1. Taxonomy (GTDB): domain Archaea; phylum Thermoplasmatota; class Poseidoniia; order Poseidoniales; family Poseidoniaceae; genus UBA226. The sequence goes on from JAOMAZ010000038.1 coordinate 1,592, forward strand.
ATGATATGGATGAAATTGAAGAAAATGTAACTCTCGGTGTGCGAATTGAATTTACCAAACCACATGATTTCAGTGGTGGATACATACTCTATCTTGGCCGAGATTTTGGCTTAGATGTGCCAGCCTTACCACCTGAAAAATTCGTTGTTGAAGTGCCAGAGGGGGGGTCCTATGAAAGCCCATATGCCTCTCAAAGAAGTGGTTTTGGAGAAGTAGATGTTGAGGGTTACAGTGTCTTCACCCCCATTGTTTGGGCCATTTCAGTGATAGTTGTTGGAGTTCTGTTAATCGCCTTTTTTCCAAGAATTGCTTGGAAAATTCCTGCTACTTTAGTTACGATGGTTGGGTTGATAATTTCATTGAGTATCATGCCAGTAGTAGTTATGTCCTTGCCATATGATGAGGCAAAAATGAGCAAAAGCATCCATACATTGGACCAATTAGCAAGCCTTGGAAATTCCAATGACCAATTTCTCACTGGTCTAAATTTGAATGATGAATTCCAAATTTGGATACCACTAGATTCTGTTTATTCAAATAATGTGGATGTGAATACTTCTGAAGGAAGAGATAACATGTATGTTTACGGCCTTGGTCTCGACCAATATGAAGATGCATTTTCTGACCCTGGTGCAACTAGTAAATACGGCTTGTCAAAAATCCAAGGCTTCTTCTCATTACTGGCAATTAACCCATCCAATGGCCATGGCGTTATTATTGATGTTAAACTCGTCAAAAAATGTGGAAGTTGTAGTGATATTGTGCCTTCTTGGGGAACTACCGCTGATGGGGTTAACGCGGCCCCCACTAATGATACCGTATTAGTTAGTATTAACAATGGAAATTCAGCCATCCACGTGGTTCCTGAAAGTGCGATTACAGTTACTAATCTTGATCCAACTTGGTTGAATACACCCCTTTATTCAGGCATTGGAGCTGGAATTCTATTCTTATCTATTGGAGGCTTTTTACAATATCAATCCTCAACCGCACCTCTAGAGTGGGTAGAAGATGAAGATGAATACGAGGTAGATTGAGGATGGGATGTAATCTTCGCGACCTTGCTGATGCGCAATCTTTTGATCTTAAGGAATTGGCGGGGAAGACAATCGGAATCGATGCCTTTCTCGTTGCATTTCAATTCATAACGAGTATGCGAAATCGTGGCGCTGAAGGCGATGGGGGGCCATTGACCAATTCCAAAGGTCAACCAGTTGCTCATTTGATGGGGTTTTTGGAGAGGACTACTACTCTCCTTGAACTTGGATTAAAGCCGGTCTACGTCTTTGATGGAAAGCATCCTGACTTGAAGGCTGATGTGATGGCTCAACGTAGAGCGCGCAGAGTCAAAGCCGAAAAAGAATGGAAAGAGGCACTGGCTGAAGGTGATTATGAAAGAGCTCAGAAAATGGGTCAAAGGGCTGCTAATTATACTCCTGAAATGCAAGCACAAACCAAGAAATTACTTGATTTACTAGGTGTTCCATGGGTAGAAGCAGCAGCCGAAGGAGAAGGGCAGGCGGCGGTTATGGCTAAGCGCGGTGAGATCGATATCGTTGCTACCCAAGATTGGGATGCGCTCCTTTACGGCTCGCCAATATTGATTCGTAATTTGATGAGCCATGGTAGTAGGAGAATGGGGAGGGTAGTCAGTGCCGAGAGAATAATTCTCAATGATTTATTGTCAAAGCATCAACTTAGTCATGAGCAATTAGTTGATTTGGCAATCATGATAGGAACTGATTTCCATCCTGGAATTAAAGGAATTGGCCCAAAGACTGGCCTGAAATTAATAAAAGAACACGGGGATATTGAAACTATTTGCCAAGTAAAAGAAAAAGAAATTCCAGAAAGGCTTGCAGAAATTCGGGAAATATTCCTCAACCACCCAGCCTGTGATGTTGATTCAATACAACAAGGTAATGTCGATGAAACTGAATTACGTAATTTCCTAATAGATGAGTTTGAATTCGGAGAAAAGCGTTTTGAGAGAAATATGAAGCGCCTGAGTGGACGAATAAGAAGTACTGGTCAATCCTCATTATTTCAATTTTGATAAGAGAATTATTGAACAGTAGATAGCCGCTCCCCCTAATGATGGAGGAGGAAGAAACAACCCTGCCTTGGTGGAACCCAGAAAGCAATCGCTTCTGGAGTATCCTATTTATGGTGGGAATTATTCTCCATGTTGTTGCTACATCCAGTAGCGAATTAGGGCTTGACGCCTATATCCACTCAACCTATGTCACTGTTGAAGATGGCACAGGTGAAGCAAAGTTGGACTGGGGCCATACACGACCTATCGACCCTGAATCATCTGATCCAGATTACAGCCCAGATGTAGGTGGGAGGTATTGGGCTTGGCATGCATGGCTTGGGATATGGTTCGATTTTATGGGTGATGAAGTAGATTCCATTCAAACTGGAGCCATTATGTTGACTGCTTTGATGTTGTTCGCTATTTGGAGGTCCACAGAAAGGTTGTATGGAACAGAGGCTGCAGCAAGGCTAACTGCTCTTGCCAGTATTAACCCTGCTCTGATATTTTCAGCAGGTCGCGTTTATCCTGAAGAGTTCATGCTAATTGCAATTAGTATTGCCCTGATGGCCTTGATACTAGGGTTAAGAACGGGTGGAAAAAGCATGCCAATTCTTTGGCTAATGGCTTCAGGTGCAGTATTATTTGGGGCAACGGTGAAAGGGATTGACCCTACAACTTCAGTGCTTTTGTTCATTTTGGGATTTACTGTATTTGCAATCGATGGATCAAATGAATTGTTAATCAAAGTGACTAGGCGCCCACATCGGGCTTTTATTGCTTCAAGTTCATTAGTGGTTCTTATTTTCCTTGGTTTTGCATTAACTGCTGGCGAAGGTAGTACCGTCTCAGCACTTCGTAGAGCACCGCTGAGGTTTTCCTCTGCAGTATTCTTTTCCCTGATAGATGTAGTTTTGATATTCATGATATTTGGAATGGTGTTGTGGCCATTCCTCAAAGAAAGTCTTGCTTCATCGACTACGTTAATCGATAGAGAAGCCGGTCTTTTGGCTGCGGTTATTGGTGGTATGACTACTGCAATTGTACTCTATGTTGCTTCATTGTGGACTCATGAATCTCTATTGTGGAATGCAGAATGGCCATGGATGGTTTGGACTATGGGGAATAATGGTCGTTATGCCACTATGTTGATGATTCCATGCTTTTGGTACATAATGAGAGTCAGACAACTAACTAATGGAGGAGAAAAGCGTAATCCTAATCAAGTCAGAGCATTGGGGAGCCTCGGCGTATTATGGAAACCTGTTTTAGTAGGAATATGCCTAATTCTGCCGTTATCTTTTTTTGCTGCAATTCATGGACAAACATCCTGGACTAGTGAGGCTGCAGAATATCTTTCAGAAGAGATGGAGGATGGAGAGGACTTCTTATTCATTAGTGATTCAACATTGGGCATGCATTGGTTATACTCATTCCATTTGCAAGTTGATGCAGATGGAAGTAGAAACATCACTGGACACTGGCGTGCCGATACTACTGATTGGCAAGACGAACTTGTGAATCAAACCGTTATTGAGAATCGCGGAAACCTTTCCGATGTTAACTGGCTTGTTATTTCCCCAGATATTCAAGTTGAGCTTGAAGGGTGGAACATTAGCAAGAAAGCATCCGCACCTTTGATGAACGGTGGTGGCGATTGGACCATATGGTCCAAATAAACTGATTACTAGAAATCAGCGGCTGTTCTTGTCGCTCTGAACTTTTGCACGAACACTCTGTGCAGCAGCCTTAGCTCCCTGCATAGCCTTACGTACACGAGTTCCAGCAGCGGAGTTGCCCTTGTCATGCTTTGCGGCATCACCAAGCGCGTCAGTCAAATCGTCAATCATTCCTTGAACCATGGCCTCTACAGACATAGAACCCCTGCCGTAGCCGACCCTCCAAAAGCATTAGGGTTGCACTGGCTCCCTAAAACTACACGAAAGGTGGCCTCCAATCCCCCTTTTTTCGAGCGTGGTCTAAGATGTGCCAATATACAGTAACTACGTCGCAGTCTGCGTTTTCTACTTCTATAGGGTTGGCTTTTTCCAATGAAGAAACAAAGCGCCATGAGCGCTTAGAAATGGTTTTCAGAAATGGAATATGTAAAGCTGGGCCGCAGACCGGAATTTTGACCCAAAAGGACCTATTTATTAGCCACTCTCGCTCAACAATTCCGGCTTCTTTAACTGCCGTCTTTACTGCTGCCCAGGAATTTCGAGGTCCGGTTTTCCTTTTCGTTAACCAAGATTCATTGACTGAAGAGTCTACTAGGTATTCATGGGCTGCTAAAACCTCTGCCATCCAAGGCGCAATATATCCTGCAGGAGCGCGAAACCATGGGCGCCAATACTTCCCGCCAAACTCTTTCAATCGTAATGTCGCATCAGCCAAGGCTTGAGAAAAACCCTCTATATCTTCCCCCCATGCCGACCATGACCGGTGGGAAAGGCCATGGCAAGCAATCAAAATTCTCCCTGTCGATAATAATTCTTCTAACCATTTAGAAAATTCGAGAGATTCTAATTGCTCTGCAATGACAAATAATGTTGCACTACCCCCATCATCAATCCATTTTGAAAATCCCTTCATGCCTAACAATAAGTCTGGACTTGGCTCAGAAACTTGGTATGGTTCTGCTAATTTCTTCTTACTCCGCTTCGGATGGCCTTGATGGCGCGGTATATGGCGAATGTCGTCGCTATCAACCGTCAACCAGAGTTTTGGCTTCATGATCTCACTCCTCTTCATCATCGAGAGGTAATGAAATGAGATGTAGGTGGTGGAGAACCGTACGATTGTTAATTTCTATTGGGTATAATTCTGGTTCCATTGCCTTACCACCCCATATCTCACAAATCGCCTTGCAAGTTTTCAATCCTGCAGGATTATGTGGATGAACAGTAATCTCGATAAGTAAATCTTCAGAACGTGAAGATAGCCATTCGAATACTTCCGACACCGCTCTTTGTGCAACCCCTCTCTTTCGATAAGTTGGTCTGACCCAATATCCAAGATTCCAATTGGTTTTTTTCAATACTAATTCATCTCCGAGGCCAACCATCCCAACAAAAGACTCTGAATTGTCCTTTTCATGGATACTCCAGAAGTGGATCCTACCTGTGTTGCTGTGAACCTCTAACTCGAAAAGAAAGTCCGCCATTTGGTGGGTAATGTCGTCCTCTCCTTTCAGCCAGGGAAGTGCTGCTCTGGCCCCTATGGGGTCTTCTGTATATGCAGAAAGTACTGCTTTCAGTAATCTACGGTGCACTGGCCGTAAGATAAAATCCGAGCCCAGCCGCAGTGAAGGGGTGGCTCGCGTTATCATCATGATTGTAGGAGAGCGGCTGCTGCTGTTGAAACATTGGGGTCACTAGGATAGGTTGCAACAGCGGCATTTACCATCTTTCTCATTTCTTCTCTACGGCCAAGAGTATGCAATAAGACACCTATGTGGTGTAAAGCCTCCATACTCTCTCCGAGGTGGGGACCTATTCTATCTAGAGTCGCTAATGCAGAGGCTGCATCACCGCGACCTGCTAATTCCATCGCCTCGATAATCCCTCTTCGCAAGTCTCGTTGATCCCATAATTCAGCCTGTGGCCAAGGCCAAATAGCGCCATTAACTTGCGGAACAACTGGCTGCAGAGATGAGGCTGGTGAACTCGGAGCGCTAGCTCCATTCACTTGGGTTAAACTCGGAATTGCCGGTACAGGGACTACAGTAGTTGGAACTGCAACAGCAGGAGTTGGAATCTGAAAAGCCGCTGGAGGCGGGGGGATGGAGGGAATTGTGGGAACTGGTGTTGGCACAGGCAGAGGAGCGGGGGCTTGCACCGGAGCAAGGGCAGGGGTGGCCGGCAAAGCTGGTGGCACAGGCGCGGGCACGGGGGCTGCAGCCGTAGCGGCAGCGATTATCTCATCGAGGTCATCATCTAGGCTATCCTCTGAAAGAATGTTGGTGCTCGGGAGTGAAGGTGGAACCATTGCTGCTGGAACAGAGGATTCTGGTATGGAAGATGGGAGTTCAATCTCATCTACCTGAATTGCTGTTATTTCAGCAATGGAAGGAGTTGCTAAAGACATCAAAACTTCATCAGTTCTTTCTTCAGTAAACTGAGCGGAGTCAAGAATTTCCTCAAAACTTGGACCATCTTCTGACATGATAATTACTTCATCATCTCCAACAGTATCGTACTCATCTATTTCATAGGTCATTTCATCCATACTCATGGCTTCCATAACTAATTCATCTTCCGCACCGGGTATTACTTCCCGCATCAGTTCTCCCCACAGAGAATCGTTAGAAGTGTCGGAAGAAGCACTACTTTGATTCATGGCCTTTTTATTTAATTCATAATAGCACTGATAGCAAGAATCTGCATCGAGAGGGTTCTCTGTGTCACAAAAAGG
>JAOMAZ010000039.1 GCA_028344335.1 Deltaproteobacteria bacterium
CCACTTCCTCCAATCTGTGATGCCCAAAGCCATTCACCATCATTGCTTAACTTGACAACAAATGAATCCGTGCCATCAGATTCCAAGACCTGTTCTCCAAAAAATACCGTTCCAGAGAAAATGCCGCCATAATACACATTGCCCGATGAATCAATATCTGTTCCATACACCTTCACAGTACCATCAATTCCTCCGGCACACATCACCCAATTGTTAGCCGCATTAGTATCGGTTCCATCAACTAGACAATTAGGATGGGGAATAAGGTCACCGGGTTTTGCAAAATGATTGAAGAAAGAACTGAACATAAATTCGGGAGAACCTGTGTTTGATAATTGTCCCCAACATGTTGCAGACAAGTTGGAATTCAAGGTGCATGCAGCAGAAGATCCAACTGTGAGATTCAGTGCATCTACTCCATTAGGCATGGAAACATTGACCGCTACAGGCTCATATTGAGAAGAAGAATATGTTTGGCTATTGCCTAATCTTCCAGATGCTCCTTTGCCCCAACAACGAACTGTTCCATCATCAAAATCAGCGCAGGTGAAATGATATCCAGCTGAAACTCTATTTGCTGAAATCGTTGAAGGCAAAGATACCAATACTGCAAGGTTACTGGTATTATTGGTGTCATCACCTAACTGACCAAAGTCATTCTCGCCCCAACAAGCAACACTGCTGTCAACGAGCATCATACAAGAATGAGTATATCCTACTGAAATCGATTGAACATCAATTCCATTTGGTGTCTGAACATATACTGGATAACCACTGCCTGATGTACCTCCATCTCCCAATCCTCCAAAACCACTACTTCCCCAGCAAACTGCCGAACCATTATCCAGAACTGCACATGATTTAGCGTATCCCAAAGACATCTGTACTGCCGTCCTTCCAGCAGGTAATGACACAAATTGAGAGACATTTGTACCGCTATTGGCACCATTCCCCAAGTGGTTAGCGTATCCTGCACACATGACTGAACCATTGGTCAACAACATACAGGTAGAAAATCGAGATGATTCAATATTTTCTACTATAGCCCCCGAAGGTAGAATGACATATTCAGGACTGGAATAATTCAGATTATTACCTAGTCCTAAATGGCCCGAGTCTCCTCTACCCCAGCACATCGCTGAGCCATTATCTAGAACCATACAAGATGACTCATATCCTGCCTCAATTGATTTCGCCCTTCGTCCATCAGGTATCAAAACGTTCACTAGATTATTGCCGTAACTATTGTTGTTTGAACCATCTCCTAACTGGCCATAGAAGTTATTGCCTCGGCACATTGGAGTACCATTAGCAAATATCATGCACATATTGGAATTTTGGCCTACAGAAACAGTTTGAGGTCCGAATGTCGCCCCATTTCCACCCGTTTGCATTGTTTCTTCTAATTCGGACATTTCCTCCTGCTTCTCATCAGGAGCAGGCCCCATCAATGGTACTAACGCACCACCAAGCATCAGTAATACCAATAGAAATGCCCGCAAAGAAACCGAATTTTCTTCCATTAAATTTCACCTTGGTTCATCGTGAGGAATAGAATCCTTGAATGACTTGAGTGACTGTTCCTATATCAGAGATATCCCTCTCAACAAGGTCATTGAGAATACCCATGCGCTGTTGCACATGCTGTTCGAAAGTTGCAGGGGTACAACCCGCGGCTTTGCAAATAGTTTCCTTCATTTTTGATGGGATTCCTGTTTCTTCTATTTGGTCAGTTTCTGCATTATACTTCCAGATTGGATTGAGTCTTGGCTTATTCCCTTCCATTCCGGCAACTTCTGAAACTTCGACAATTTTTCTTGCTGTTTTGCCCTTTACGTGCAGCCTTGCTTGAATGATGATTAGGTCGAGTCCTGTTAGCATAATTGGTGGAACATCCATTGGTGGGTTGATGAGACGGGTGATGGTTTCAGCGCCGGTATTAGCGTGCAGGCTTCCGAATGAACCATCGTGTCCAGTATTCATTGCAGTCAGTAGAGTTGCTGCTTCAGGTCCACGCACTTCTCCGACTATTATTCGGTCTGGGCGCATACGCAAACTGGACTTTAGACAATCGATCATGTCGACTTCTGGGGTTCCATCTGGGCGCTCTCTGCGAGTCTCCATGCGTAGCCAGTGGTCGTGGTAAACTTGCAATTCAGCAGTGTCTTCCACTGTTAGGAGGCGCTTGTGCCATGGTATGTACATTCCCAAACAATTCAGAGTGGTGGTCTTTCCTGAACCAGTTCCTCCGGCGATAACGAAGTTTGCTGGTCGGCTGTCAAGGCCTTCAATCCATACCCACATCATAGATGCGAGGCGTAAGTTGACGGTACCGAATTTGATGAGATTGACCATTGTGAATGGGTCTTCCATAAATTTACGGATGGTTAGAGTGGGGCCATCTGGAGTTACTGGGGGAATGGTTCCATTGACACGGCTACCGTCGGGGAGTCTGCCATCGAAGATGGGGACTAAACCGGGACCGTCTCCTAGTGGGACGTTGGTGAAAGAAGCAATATTCTTACAGATTGCCAAACCTTCTTCGTCCTCAATCCAGATATTTGTGCGGCAGATATCAAAGTCTCTATGAGCGACTTTAACGCATTGAGTGCCGCCGTTATACATGACTTCCTCAAGGTTATCGTCTTCGAATAGTGCTTGCAATTTACCATAAGGATTGGGTGGAACTTCTCCTTCGATGTGATAGATTGGACTTGGATGATTCGCTTCAGTATAGATGGTAACATTGCCGTATTGCGCCAGTATTTTCTCGGACATTTCTTCACTTCCTTCTCAAACGATTGCATTATATGCCATCATAAAGAATAACATTGAGCCAAACATCCAAAGTGGTGTTAGCCATAGGTAGTCCTTCATTCTACCTAACATTCTACCTGAAACTAATACAGCAACTGCTGCAGATGCACCGAAATATTTGGCTAAAGCACTGTTGACTCCTTCAACGTCATAGCCAGCAGTTGATGGTGCAAACAATCCGGAAATGAAAGCGATTAGTCCTGGAAGACCTACTCCGATAAACATCATGATAAGGATTGCACGACCCATTAATTCGCTTTCTCTCTTATTCATCAAATCATTGAGTTTTTCATATTCCATACTCATTCTGAAGAGAATTTCTTGTAGTGGTGCGTCGTTTTCTTCCGCAGTGGAGAGTAGGTTGATGACTCGTTGTACTTGTTTTGAGCGTGTTTTGAGAGCGAAGTCTGCTAATGCCGCATCAAATGAAGTCACGGCGCTGACTTCGAGGGTTTCTGAAAGCAACTTTCCGAATAGGTCATTACGACTTTGCCCTACTTTCATAATCGCTTGTTGTAATCCTTGTCCTGCTCCAATACTATCAGATAAACCTTCAAGAACTTCAGCAAGTGAATTTTCTAATCCTCTTCTTCGAGAGCGTTCAAGAATTGGAGGGAGAGCACCCCCCAGACCTGCTAATCCAATGTTTAGTAATAATAGCATAATAGGTTCATCATTGAGGAGTTCCAAAAGGTCGAATAGCATCTAATCACCTCACAATCCTGGGTCCTTGAAATGGGCTTTTGAACCAATTAATGCCATGATGACGACGGTTGCAAATAATCCGCCATTGACAACTACAGTGATAGTATCTGCATCGGGCATAGGCATGATGTCTCCAGCACCTGCCATCATTTGAGGAGTAATTGCCAAAATTGCTAAGATGATTGGCGAGATCATACCGATTGAAAGCAGAGTTTCAGGAAGTCCACCTAGTTCTTCAATGTACTTTTCGACTTTTTCGGTTCTCTTTTCTTCTTCTCTACCACCTTGGTTTTTCAAGGTCTTGACAATGTCAGTATTTGATACGATATTCTCAATCATCGTATTGAGTAATCTCTTGTAAGCAGAGGATTTGGCTTTCTTTTGAATTCTACGTAGTTCATCTACCAGTGCTTTACCAGCTTGGGCATTCTTCATAACTTTGGCGAAATCAGAGGATATACACCCATATCCGCCGCGGGCGATGGAGGTCAACGCACCTTCCAATCCGATTCCAGAGCCCATCAAAACTTCCATCGTCCTGATGACGTAGAGGAGTTCTCTGTCTTCATCTTGTTCTGCCATAAGGATTCTCTCCTTCAACGAATATCTTCAATCAATTCAAATAAGAATTCTTCACTATCTCCATCGTAGTTTAATTTGCTAAATACCACTTTCACATCACGTTCTTCGAATGGGTCGTGGATATATGGTTGTCCTGAACGGAACATCTCAAGCACCTTGCGATAAGTTTCGCAGTCCATTTCTCCTTTCACAACGTATTCAGCACTTTCCGCACCTTCGTCGATTAGGTCATCACCTTCACCGCCATGAGTGACTGTTCGAGTCATTCGTCTGGCGATTGAGACACTAATGAGGCAGTCCTCAAGCCGTATCCAATCGTCGCTTGTCATTCCCGATGCGGGCCGAATAAAGAAGTCCTGTCCTGCCATGTCTGTGCCACCTTCGGGCTCGACACCCCTCAACTCGCCCTTGAAGGTATTGATGTTCAATTAAGTAAGGCCCTAAAGGGCCTATGGGATTTAATTTAGAGAGAACCAGCCAAAACGCGGCTCTTTTAGGCTTCCTTCATCCACCAATTGGTCTAGTTTGGCTTCTGATGTTTGGCGGTCAAAACCTCTGGCCGAAGCAGAACTTAGGACATTCTCCAAGTCCACTCCTTTCCCTTCATCTAATTGTTCTATTATCGAAGTCAGAATATCCCCTATATCGGCTTCGGAGGCGTCCCCTTTAGTTTCAGTAGTGTCATTTTTTGGAGCAGCAGGGGCGTTCCATGGTTTTTCTGAAACTTCCCTTTTTCCTTCAGCGATGTCAAGGGCGCGCATGACCATCAGGCGGTGGACTTCAGTATCAGTATCACCATAGAATTCTCTGGATTTAAGCAAACCTTCTATCGAGTGTACAGGTATTCCTGCTTCTGCATATGCTTGGCGAGAAGGTGCAAGAGCGGCAGCAGCATCATGGTCAGCAACTCTCTTCATGGTTTCTTGACTGGCTTGAACCAACCAAGTTGCATAGCGCTGACGGTCGATTATAGCAATTTCTTCAGGACGCATACTTGTGTAGACTGCACCTTCTTCAGTTGTGTAGCAGCGGCCTTTGGCAACCATCATCAAGAGCAACGGGTCTCCTGTTTCGTGTAGGCTGGCAAGGGTTTCAACTTGAGCCTGAACAGTGTCGTTGTCAAAGTGTCCAACACTGAAGTAGTGAGTACCACTTGCATCTCTTAGTTGACCCTGCCACATCGTTCCTGAAGAGGTTTCACGAGGCTCTAGGTTCTCGAGAAGCCCCGCAACTAGGAGGCGGTTCACTCTTGCTCCAAGTTTTGTGATCACGAATGCAGGGTCAAATTCACCAGGTCCTTTTTCGCTTAGACTGGATTCTCCAAATTCTTGGGCTAACAAACGAATCGCTGGTTGGCGTCGACTCATTCTAGAATTTGTAGCCTGCATCAAGCAACCCCCCATTCGCTTCTTACTTCAGTCGCAGCCAATACTGCATCCACTTCGACTCCGCTTGCATCATCTATGATTAGCATGACACCTTGGTCATCAGAAATCGAGCGTCCTTCAACCCTTAATCTGCGTCCAAGCCATTGTTGGCGCAAGTCTGAAACGAAGACTTCGCCACCCTTTTCTGCGATTTCTTTCTCCATCTTAGCAGTATCTTGAGATGTGAACTTTTCAGATGCTGCTTTATTCATGATAACTGAAGCCGTTGAGATTCCATCGTCCAGAACCAACCTTATTCTAAGGTCTTGATTTCCATCCACCTCGCCGTGTAAGTTGCAACTACCTTCGCGCAGTACTCTTCTACATTCAGGGCAGCGTTGGATAATTCCACTATCTTGTTTGATGGAAATTACTGTAGCTTCAGTAGAGATTCCTGCCCTTGAAGGTCCTGAAGTTAGTTCCGTGAAATCAACATCGATAATGTGGGTACTTGGGTCGATTTCATCCCAAGGTGTTTCATCCAGTATTGTGATCTGGTCCGCAGTGTTGATAGTTATGTCAGGAATACCTTGCCAAGCTCGGACACTGACTTTTTGTAGGCTAAGGCAAAGTGGTAAATCAGATTTACCGAATGGTAACTCTGACCAACTGGTCATACGACAACGACCTGAGGGGTCGATTAGTTCACCAGACCTGATTTTCCTTTCTTCACCTTTTGAATCTGTAAATTCACGTTCGGTTAAATCAATTAGTTGCACAACTAAGTCAACATCTCTCAAACCATCTCTTAGGCTAGATATGGTTAAGCGAGTGCTTTGGTTTAATTCTGAGGTTTCAGGGAAGGCTGCATCGTGGTAGACTTCGACTTTTGTATAACGGCCTATGTTCATTTCAGGATTCTCTTTGAAACGGCGTACTTGGGCTTTTTCGACTTTTACCAGAGTGCCAACTTCATGTTCAAATGCCTCCCAACTGAGAAAGGATAGAGCGCCTGATGAATCACCTAATCTGCCCCTTACCACATCTATTGTGCCGCTGCCATCTTTGCGGTGGATAAGGTCTTTTTTAACCGCCAGAACCCTGCCTATGACTGTTATGTCACCATCGCTTTTAGATGCATCAGAGAGGCTAATGGGTTCATTGGGGTTGACACTGATTCTACTACTTTCCTTCAATACTACGACTCTACTGGTTTGGTTAATATTGAGACTCATTTGGCCTTGGTATTCGTTAACGGATGCGCCTTCGATACGAACAACAACTCCAGTTATGATGTTTGAATTTGCACCCCAGTCCTTGTACGACCAGCGCATTCTTTTCCCATCCCCTTCTCCGTTGGGGTTATCTTCAAGGAAACCGAAAGCGATATCTTTGTCTTCACCACGTACTTTTTGGGTTCTTACGTTATGTGATGATATTTCCACTTCTATCTCTATATTTCTGTCATCAGCTTTTAGTTCTGATAATCTCTGCACCTTTTTCATTGGTGGAGCAGTGGATGCTTGATCGGATGTGGTTTTTGTGGATGAACCTGTTTTACTTTGGAACTTGCGCATAACAGAGCGCATGGCATCTGAGGGTGGAATTAGGAAATCAGTTTGGTATCGTTGAAACTCGATCTTGATTTCTTCGGGATTCGCTCCAGGGACGGATGCCAAAACTTGCTTGATGGCATTCTCCATGTTTGCATCATCTGACACGAAGATTCCTCCGCGGCTTGTCATTCTCTCTTTTTGACTCCAACCCGCATGAACAGGTTGCAGGTTTTCGCGCTGGCTGTGGTTCTACTTGCACTCCTACACCTCCTTGGAACCCGATACCCAACGCCGAGGGTTCTTGAACAATTGGGCCACCCTACCAGTGGAAAATTGAAAGTGAGCAATTCATGATGGATTAATTCTAATGCCATTTCGAAGTAAAATATCAGGGATGACAACCGAGCCAGAAGCCCAAATACTTCGAGGTTTATCCATCTCTATCAAGGAAACACCTTCACTGAAAGCCTTTGGAAGGTTTCCTGAAACTCCGGCTTGCTTCAATGCGCCAATTATTTCACCATCAACAACTTTCAGAATTGAGGATGAGGTTACAGAGAAGTCGCCACTCGATGGATTTGCCGTATGCGCTCCCATGACTGAATGTACTACCCAGCCATCTTCTATTTCTTCAATAACTGAATCCCTAGAGTTTGAACGC
>JAOMAZ010000004.1 GCA_028344335.1 Deltaproteobacteria bacterium
AATCCCTTAGCAAGGCCAACTATGATTGTACTGCCACCAGAAAGTCCGAGGTCGGCTTTGTCATCCATTATTTCAAGGGCTCCAGGAAGATATAGGGATGTTAATTTAGAAAAGAAACGACCAGTTAAGAACATCAAAATCAGAACTACCAGTGTTGCCATCGTTGAAGCGATGATTGAATCGCCATCGATTGCCCATACAACGGTCAAATAAAGACCAAGTAAGAAGGTTGCATAATTCAAAAGTGGGGTTGCCAACTTCATGATAGCATCGTCCCAATCTGCATTTGTTCGGTTTACTATCCACTTAGAAGGTGCCCAGATGAGGATGCGCACCAGCATTGCACCGAGGATTGAAAATCCAATACCAACGAGGATTTTTTGCCATGCAGAAAGAGTATCAAGAGTGTTCCCTATATCAGTCACTATATCCCACATATTTGCAGCCATGTGCTATGTTCTCATCAATGCTTTGCCAGCATTGTCCTACGCAACTAACAAAGGCTGGTTGTTTATCGCAGTGGATTGTAGGGCGCTTAGCTCAGTTGGAAGAGTGCTTCGTTTGCAACGAAGATGCCGGGGGTTCAAATCCCCCAGCGTCCACCATTTGTTTCTTTTCGATTGATGTTATGGTGTCCACTTTGGTCGTGGACAACCCTTTCGTTGGTTGCTTCAGTCCACTCCCCCCAGCGTCCACCATTTGTTTCTTTTCGATTGATGTTATGGTGTCCACTTTGGTGGTGATGTTGCTGCGCTGAATAGCATTATTTAGGCTTAAGCAGATGAAAATCTCGATATATCTATTGTAGTGAAATGCTAAAATACAGAAGGGCTATCTCAACAGCCATGGGAGCAGCATGGGTGTTGAAGACCTTTCAGGTCGATGAGACCGGCCAAACCGGAGCACATGTATTTATCGAAGCCAGACAACCAGGTCTGTTCGCTTTCCTATTGAATCTCATGGGTTTGGATCCAACGGCCTCCTTGAAGGTGACCAAGGGTTCAATCTCATTCAGGATGGCAAAGTTATCAGGGATGGCCCAGACATCTACCTCCTTGAACCAGATAGGCTCCTTCCAAGGAGGGTACAAGAAACCAATCGAGTTATTGGTCCTAGCCTTCATCTTTTTCGCCATGGGAATAACGATCGACATCGCCGCTGAAATGGATGGTCCCATATTCACTGTCTCGAGTCTGTTCCTGAGTTTGATTCTGATTATCTGCTATGCTCTTTTCAAGCACCTTTTCATCGGTTTTGAGACCTCAGGGGGGGCATATTACGGTATGACCTTCAAGCGTGGAATTCTCAATAATGTCTCAGTTGATATCGACCAAATTGAGTATACGATAGCCTTCATCAACAGCCTGATAGGTTCAGCCTCACTTGGTGGTAATTTCTCAGAATCTCAAAGTGTTTCCAAGGTCGCCAATCAAGCGATTATCAAATCCTATCCCGCTCCGGTTCCATTGGGTACTCCTCCGGCGCCCTCCATGTCAGCCCCGTTGGGAACACCTCCGGTGGCCTCGATTTCAGCACCAACAGCACTACCTCAACAATACCCGCCAGCACCAGCACCTCCTCAGCAATACCCGCCAGCACCAGTACCTCCTCAGCAATACCCGCATTATCCGCCACCAGTGTGATAATGGAGCGTAATTTTAGACGCTTGAATCAGTTGGAAGAGTGCTTCGTTTGCAACGAAGATGCTAGGGCTCAAATCCCTCAGCGATTGCCAACTAGTTTGTAGTGGGGCTGTTGCTTCGCTAGCGAACAAACAGACCCACTGCAACCCCTTCCAACTGATTTTGAGAGTTGGATGGGTAATCGGATAACCCCATGCAACTTATCCGAATCGATTAGTACATTGTTCATTTGGAAATGTTGAATAGTGTTGGTGATTAGGGACCTCCATGCAGTTTACGGTAGTGTTCGACATGAAATATAATCTTGGAGATGGCAGCTATAGCATAAGATACCATTCTGCTGCAATATGGATGCAAGGGGACAAAGTATTACCAGTTAAAATCAAGAATAGTCCAATATACGAATCTGGTGGGCTTAGGCCTTTACTAGAATACGCTCAATTGAATGACGACACATTGAATTCCGAAGAAGTGGTAATAGTGCGACATTCGGGAGGCCATGGTACTAAGAAATGTCTTGAAAATTTGGTTCAAGATTTACTAGATGAATCATTTAAACCAATATCCGTGAATCCTCTTGGCGGGGTCACAGACCACAGCATAGATTGCAAAGAAGTCGGACATGATTTCCATTGTGGAGAATGTGAGTCAGAGATGGGATCTGGCCGTCGTTGTCGATATGGACCATGCGATTTCGAGTGCCTGCAGTGTGGGGAACTTCTGACAGATTTAATGGATGAAGATGAGAAGTATTCTAAGATTTATACTTGTCCACAGGAAGGGTGTGGAGCCAAGACGGGTTGGATGCCATGGACGAAAGGTGGTGCTGACGAATGGAGCACATGTGAAAGATGCTGGAATGTCGGTTCTGATATCGTGGGAATGTGAGGGTCCCAATTGAACACCCATACAACACCCGTCTGTTGAATGGGTACCCTAGTGTTCAAATTTGACTAAAGGGGACCCCTTGCAACTTATCTGGATTAATTTACCTCAAGAATGCACATTTCAAGATTCATCCCAAACTCGATATCCGTCATCAGTTGAATACCAATGCGTTCCATCATTACCAAGATACCAATGAATACCTTGTTCATCGGTTTCAAGCCATTCACCATCTGGCAGTTCTTCCCAAGAACCTACGTGCTTTGGGTTTGCATGAGCCGCTACTGTAGGAACGAAGTTATCTGTCGTGAATGTTTGTGTAGTCTGTATCGTTTGCTGGTATATTTCATTATCCTCTTCAAACAAATCGTCCGAATCCGAATCTCTCTTTCTTCTAACGATTAATAATCCAACTAAAATAACTAAGATAAACAGCCCAACTGAGCCACCAATTATGATTACCTGGCTTGAGGCTGAGCCTGCAGCAGCAGCTTCTTTTTCTTCTTCAGTTGGGCAACCAAATCCATCACCGCCATATTCATTTGGGCATTCATCATCGCGATCCATTAACTCATCGCCATCAGAATCGTAATATATGTCGCATTCGCCAAAATCATATTCCATGTATACATAATCACTACTATTGTGCAAACTATTGTTCATTGGTGTGGAGTTTGAATCTAATGGATCGGAACGACATAAGGAATCCTCGGGAAAAGAGGTCTCCAATTGATCGGAAAAACCATCATTATCATCATCTTCATCTTCATTTACTGATATGAGGTAATCCGGGAGTTGGATATTGTCAATTGTGTTTCCTTCACCTATAATCCTGCCATAAAATTTCAACTCATGACTACCTGCTGAAACGTTGATTGAAAGGTGTTCCAATGATGAAAAGCCTTCTGGGTTACAGCCATAATCAATAGCGTTTCCATCGAGATATATTGGGATGCATTGTTTATCGATTAAGAACGATGTAATATAGACGTCTAAAGTAACTACGCTGTCATTCCAAGAGGAGAAACCTATTGAAAAGTATCCTGTATCACTAGCCCACATTTTCTGACATATACTGTATTCGCCGTCAATAGGATTGTCTCCACAAATTACCCAAGGTGCGTAGTCTGGCATGCAAAAGCCAGCAAGGTCTTCGGCACAATGAACCCCCACGCCATCATAGTCTCCACTTTCAAAATCAATTAACCTGCCACTTGTTATGCCTTCAACATAGTCTGCTAAACCATCTCCATCAGTATCAGTGTCTCTTAAGTGGTCAAACTCCCAAGCATCGTTTTCATTCATAACTCCATCATTATCGTGATCAGGGTCACTATTATCTCCGATTCCATCTCCATCTGTATCAAATGCTTCCGAGGAATCATCGGGGAATAGGTCGACATCATTACTAACTCCATCTCCATCATTGTCGATTAAATCATCACAACCATCTGGAACTTGATCTGAATCTACATCGATTGCATCATCATAGCCTTCACACAGGTCTAAGAGATCGGCAATTCCATCCCCATCGGTATCATCCATACAGCCATCAGAATTATTATCAAACCCAGTAGAATCTTCATTAGGACACTTGTCTATAAGTTGTCCAAGACCGTCTCCATCATAATCTGGATAAGTTATCTGAGTATGTCTGATTTCAGTACTATTGTTAAAGTGTGAAATGTGAAGGTTACCGTCAGACCCAATCACCATCGATGAATCTCTGTGCGATTCTCCTATTGATTCAATTGTTACTAATTCCCAGGAGTTATTTCCGGAAGAAAATGCGTACTTGAGATCATTATTATGTTCATCATAATATGAGATGTGAATGTTGTTTTTTATATCTAAAATTATCGAGGGATGTATACCTGTGCCACTTTGCGAGTCAACAGTAGATAAGTTCCATATTGACCCATTCATTGAATATGCATACTTGAGATTGATGCTATTGTGGGAATAAGAATCCGAATAAGAAATATGAATGCCGCTGTCAGAATCAATTGCTATTGAGGGATAGGCGCCAGCATATGTATCAGTATCAATATGGCTATTATTCTCCCAAGTCTTGAATAACTTGTCTTGCGAAGCATACCATAACCCCTCATCATAACGGGTGTATTGGTTGTGGTATGCAACATGTATTGTATCATTGGAATCAATGGCAATAGCGGTATCGAACACCCCTGCATGATCTTCATCTTGATCATTATCTCCGTGGCAGTCCATGATAACGTCGGTATTCCAATATCCAAAATTCTCAAAATTTAGATTCGTAGCATAATTCAAACTGTAAGAATACTCATAGTAAACTTGGCTGTAACTTTGGTCGGTGTATGAAATATGTACTTTATCATCGGAATCAACCGCAATAGAATTACTATATCCTGAGTTTTCAGCACCCACTGAAGTCACAACCCATGATGATACGAAATAGGCATGTCCGCTTGAGTTCGTGGTGTATTTCAGGTTTTGATCAAATTGATCAAAATAAGAAACATGCAAATTGTTATTCGAGTCGATTGCCATATCAAAATCACCAACTGGTCTTGATTCTGTGTTAACATAAGTCGTTTTCCATGAGCCCCCTATGTATGCGTCATTCCAGATGATATTTCCTTCGTCGAGGTAGGCAAAATAATTTGTTGCGTAGAGGAGCGCGGAAGACCCGTTTTCACGGAAGATAATATGTGTATAACCATTAGAATCGTGTGCAATTGCATTTTCAGTAGGAAATTCAGGATTCCCCCAGTACTTAACACCCGGATTTACACCAGTTGCATTAATTTGTTCTATGGTTTCAGACTCAATTGTATAATTTACTGGCCCATCCGAAGAGAAAAAGGTTTCACTAGAATTAAATTCGTACCCATCATCATTTTGCATAAATGGTGTGAGCATTGATGACAATAAAATAATGACCATTATTGCCAGTACTTTATGGTGCATAATTTCTTTTAATTTCAGTTTTGTATATAGATATGACTCTGATTGTTTGCAACCCTACTCTCTAAAGTTGGGCTTCTTCGGTCACTAGAGTGATTGTAGTGTTAATAACCCAATACAAAGGGATTCTACTAGCATCATTGTTGGCAGTGCAGTTAAAACCAAGCATGCAATCGAGTTTTCTATGAATCGTAGTCGAAAGGCATTGGCTTTGACAATTTTGATGCTCATTGGAAGTTTGGCTCCAATACTGTCAGCAAGCCTTGAAAGTACCTCAGTAAAGATGTCTACATCGATTGGAAACATGCCGAAAAACATCGACGAGACGGATAACGTCGGGCAATACAGCTCATTGGCCTTGGACAGCGAATCCAATCCACACATCGCCTACTATGATGCTACGAATGGCAACTTGATGTACACCAAATACAACGGATGGGAGTGGAACACTACCATAGTCGATTCGGATGATGATGTCGGCTCCCATGCTTCGCTGGCTCTCGATAAGGTGAACAATCCGCATATCTCCTATTACAATGCGACATCTGGTGACCTGAAGTATGCTCACTTCGATGGCTCAAATTGGAGCAACCTGACCATCGATGAAGATGGGGACGTCGGTTCTCACACCTCGATAGATGTCAGCAGTAATATGAACCCTCACATCTCCTATCGCGACGAAGACAATACCAACCTGAAGTATACCTACTACAATGGAAGCGCTTGGATCAACATGACTCTGGATGGAAACTGGGGCGGAATGGATAACGTTGGGACCTATACCTCGATTGCTCTCGATTCAAGCAATGGCCCGCATATTGCTTACTACAACTATACTGGTGGGGACCTGATGTACACGTACAATGATGGTAGTTCATGGTACAAGCAGGCTGCATATTCGACCAACAATGTCGGTCAACATGCCTCATTGGTTCTCGATTCAACAGACAATCCTCACTTTAGCCACTACAACATGCAGTTCCAGAATCTCCTGTACACTCACTACAACGGTACAGTATGGGCGACAGAAGCCGTTGATTCAACAGGTTTGGTTGGAGAATTCTGTTCCATCGATGTGGACTCGAATGACAATCCGCATATCGTCTATGTGGACAGAGACAATGGAGGGCAGTTGAAGTATGCCGCATACGATGGAAACTGGACCTTGTCAGTCGTCGATGAGGAGGCCGAATACACATCCATTGTCATGGATTCGACCGACAGGCCTCATTTCTCATATTACGACCTTTCAGATGAGGACCTCAGATACCTTTCACAATCCGGAGCCAATGCCGTGGTAGTTTCCACTGACATGAGTTTTGACAATGCATGGGGTGGACTTGGATTCAAACTGGACAGCCAAGGAATTCCTCACATCGCCTATCAGAATCACTCTGGAACCAATCACGTTTCATACGCCAAACTCAATTCTACTGCTTCCGCTGCAGCAGGTACTGAGGTCTGGGACATAGAAACCATTGATACAGCCAATCAGGGATACTACGGTTCTTGGATTTCTCTCGACCTAGATAGTCAAGACCGCCCGCATGTCTCCTACTTTGGCGGGGACAACTCTGATACTCTGCGTTACGCCTATCACAATGGAACAGGATGGGTGACAGAGACCGTAGACTCAAAATCAAACAGTGGAATAGAAAGGATCGGTTGGTACTCTGCAATTGTCATCGATTCAACCGACAAGCCACAGATTGCATATTCTTCACAAGGAACAAGTAACATGAAATTTGCCATTCATGATGGTAGTGGTTGGCATCTTGACGATGTGATAAACAGTGGAAGCGGGGCGAAAAGAAATATCCAATTTTCCCTCAGTGTTGCTGACGTACCCCATATCTGCTACAACTCTGGAGAAAATAGACTTGGTTATGCTACCTACAGTGGCTCTGGCTGGGTGGTAGACGATGATATCACTTCAAGCGACCTGACCTATGCCAACAACCAGCGCGGAACATATTGCGATATTGAAGTTGACCAGTTTGGACGTCCACATATCTCCTTCGATTACAACAGTAATGACAACCTCGGATACATGGTCCTGAATGGAAGTTCATGGGAGGGATGGCAAGTCTCCACCATGGGAGAAATCTTGTTCACCTCTCTTGAACTTGACAGTGCAGAGAGGCCATACATCTCATTCCAATCGAAAACAGGAGATGATGACCTCTACTTCACTTGGCTGGACAACTCAACCAACACTTGGAGAATCAGAGATTCTGGACTGCACCATACCAACACAATCTATGATTCCTCACAATGGGGCAGATACAATGTCCTCGTTCTAGATCAAAATGACAGTGTCCACATCGCATTCTATGACAATACCAAGACTGAGATTCTCTACTATACGGACAATTACAACCCCGCCATAGATACCGATGGTGATGGAATCCCAGATTCAGAAGACAACTTCCCTTCAAATCCATCTGAAACTGCTGACTATGATGGAGATGGAAAAGGTGACAATGCCGACAATGATGATGATGATGACGGAGTGATCGACCTTGATGATTCATGTCAATTCGGAATCATTGGTGCTGGTGCGGACTTCGACGGTGATGGTTGCAAGGATTCAGAAGATGATGACGATGACAATGATGGCTATCCTGATGTCTCGGATGCATGTTCCAAAGGAATGACCGGAATTGGATTCGACCTCGATGGTGATGGTTGTCAAGATGCTGAAGATTCAGATATCGATGGAGATGGAACTCCCAATGTCGATGATGCATTCGAGCGCGACCCTACTGAAGACACTGACAGCGACGGCGATGGAGTGGGCGATAATGCCGATGCATTCGATAATGATGCCAACGAAACCGTTGATTCAGACGGCGATGGAGTAGGTGATAATGCCGATGCATTCGATAATGATGCAAACGAAACCGTTGATTCAGACGGCGATGGAGTCGGAGACAATGCCGATGCATTCGATGATGATGCAAACGAAACTACGGATTCAGATGGTGACGGAGTCGGAGATAATAGCGATATATTCCCCGACGATGCCAATGAGAGCACTGATCTGGATGGAGACGGTATTGGAGACAATGCTGATCTCGACGTTGATGGTGACAATGTGTCAGATGTGGATGATGCATTTCCCAACGATCCGAATGAATGGAACGACAGTGATGGTGATGATGTTGGTGATAATGCAGACGCATTCGATAATGATGCCAACGAAACCGTTGATTCAGACGGTGATGGAGTAGGCGACAATGCAGACGTATTCGATGATGATGCAAACGAAAGCGCTGATTCAGACGGCGATGGAGTGGGCGACAATGCAGACGCATTCGATGATGATGCAAATGAAACTACTGATTCTGATGGAGATGGAGTAGGAGACAATGCTGACCTGTTTGATGATGATGCAAATGAAAGCGCTGATTCTGACGGAGATGGAGTTGGCGACAACTCAGATGCGTTTCCAAACGATGCCAATGAAACAGTAGATTCGGATGGAGATCAAGTAGGCGACAACTCAGATGCGTTTCCAAACGATGCCAATGAAACAGTAGATTCGGATGGAGATGAAGTAGGCGACAATGCAGATGTATTCGATGATGATGCAAATGAAAGCGCTGATTCTGACGGAGATGGTGTCGGCGACAACTCAGATGCGTTTCCAAACGATGCCAATGAAACAGTCGATTCGGATGGAGATCAAGTAGGCGACAATGCCGACGCATTCGTTAATGACCCCAATGAAGATACCGATTCTGATGGAGACGGGGTGGGCGATAATGCCGATGCCTACCCAGAAGATGCTGAACGTTCTACTGATGATGGAGGAGATTCTAATAATTCATCTGACGGTACTGGCTGGTCAGTAGTGCTCAAAGAGAGTGGACTGGATCCAAATCTAGTTGTGGGTGTGATAGGAATCATCATAGTAATGGTAGGAATGTTCTTCATGGCCTCATCAAGAAATATCAAGAAACTCAAGGCAGAACTTGAGGAAGCACATGTCGCCACTGACATGTGGGGTCGTCTAGACTATGACAAGGATGGAGATATCTCCGACCTTGAATTCGAGGCTTACAAAGTGATTCGCGATGGTGGAAAAAAGGTAATCGAATTAGATAGTGAATCTGGTGATACAGAGGATGCAGAAGATGCAGAAAGTTCCGAAACTGAAGAAAGTATTGAGGAGATGGCGAACCAAGATGAAGATGGGTCATCAGAGAAATAACGTTATGACTTCTGATTTTTCCGATATCATCCGTAGCGTTGCGTCAATTATAGGTGATTAGGGTGTTAACTTGAACATGACAGCATGGAACAACCTACTTGATGACGGGCCCACTCGGGGCGTTTCTGAAACCATTCTTCCTCATGTTCGGGCTGTTCATCGTAAGGGTTTTGAAGAAGGATGTAAAGTCGTTCAGCGACTGAAAAGTCGCCCGCTTCTGCAGCATTAATCGCTAGTTGTGCCATCCAATTTCTCAGCACATACTTCGGATTTGATTTGCGCATTATGGAACGATTCGGCGAACCTTCAGTACGTGACCACCAACGTTGTAGCCAAGCATTCCATTCATCGGTTGGAACGGTTGAAGAATCATAAAAAGCATCTCTAAGCGAATCTATATGAGGCGATTCAATGGAACACAATAACCGAAAGAAAATGGTCATGTCTGTCTCAACTTCTTGCAGTAACGAGTTCAAGTCTTGGATTAGAGGCTCATCCAATGCGGTGAATACGTCCAATCCTAACTTGGTGGCCCACATGTTATTGTGATGTTCGTCTAATGCACTGATGTACGCATCAAGCACTTGATGCAAACTCTCGGGTTCATCCATCAATGGAACCATCGCTTCAAGAAACCTAGCTACATTCCACCCTCCAATTTGCGGTTGTTGGCCGTATCTATAACGGCGAGTCGAAGCATCAGTTGTGTTTGGAGTCCACCCCGGATTGTAATCTTCCAACCACCCGTACGGTCCGTAGTCAATGGTTAAACCGTGTATGGACATGTTGTCAGTGTTCATCACTCCGTGAACAAAACCAACTCTCATCCAATGCGTAATCATCGATGCGGTTTGTTCTGCGATGTGGGTAAGCCATGCCACACGAGCTACGTCATCATGGACTGAGTGGTTGGGGAAATGGTGCTCAATGGTGTGGTCAACCAAGGTTCGTAACGTAGACACATCACCTGATGCGGAATGTATCTGAAAACTTCCAAAGCGTAGAAAACTTGGAGCGACACGGCAAACAACCGCTCCTTGTTCTGGTGCTGGATTCCCATCATATAGCACATCACGAAGTACCGGTTCTCCGGTTGTCACCAACGACAATGCACGGGTAGTAGGTACTCCCAAATGGTGCATTGCTTCACTGCAAAGGAATTCTCGAATCGAAGAACGAAGCACTGCTTTTCCATCTGCAAAGCGTGAGTAAGGTGTATGTCCTGCACCTTTGAGTTGCAATTCTAATACTTCACCTTCCAATTGAACCTCTCCCAAAGTGATAGCCCGCCCATCACCAAGTTGATGCGCCCAATTTCCGAACTGATGGCCCCCATAACGCTGAGCGTATGGGTCCATACCTTCGACAATGGAACCTCCTCCCAATATGCTGCCGTCAGGTCGGTCGAGCCCCAGTTGCGCTGCCATCTCGTTCGACCACATCACCAGTTGAGGTGTAGGTGCTGGAGTCGGATTAACGCGCGACCAGCATGCTTTCGGAACTTGGCGCGGGCGCCCCCCAACTTCCTCATCGCCCGGCGTCTCGTCAAGGAAACGACTGAGCCACTGAAGAGATGCAAAGGTGCCCATGCCGTGAGCACCAGCATCCCTAACTTGAAGATGTGGTAGATTTGAAAGATTGAAATTACAACTCAAGCGCTGAAATAATTAGAACGGGATTCTCTGAACATCACGGCCATCACCATGGCTATCAAAGTCAACAGAACTGATGGTGCAGGCATACTATCACCTTCCTTTTGTGGAATAGGATCGCCTTGTCTCAAAGTGAATGTGTCCCCTATCTCTCCACTTTGTCTGACATAATCTACCTGCAATGATTCACCTGCAATATCAACACTCACCCTAACTATTCCATATGACTGTTCGCGATATGCTGACCACACCGGCTGCTCATCAGAATAATCGTACTCCCCTCTACCGGCAGTACCGACAATAAGGTGGATTGGAGCGTGCGCACCCGAGAAAACCTTGCCATCATCAGCGTCGCCACGCTGCTGGACCTCTGCATCGATGACCGGCCAGGTTCGTTCGTAGAAATGGTCATGCCCCCAAAAAACCAAATCAACTCCAGACTCGACGAAAAGTGCTTCCAAATCGGCACGCAATTCTGCATCTTCATCGTGCGTGGCATCATCGTGTGAAGTGTACATCGGCTTGTGCCCATAGACTATAATCCAAGGTACCTGCTCTCGATTCTGGATTGCATCGCCAAGGTCAGACTCCAGCCACTGATACTGTTCACTGCCGGCACTGTAATCATGCTCTGTCGAGAAACCAGTGAAATGAACAGGACCGTAATCAAAGGAATGCCAGTAATCGGAATCTGAGGTCGAAGGAAACTCAAAACGTATATCGTAGGCCTCGAATCCATATCCCGGCTCGTTCTCATGGTTACCGGGGACCATCATCCACGGCATGTTACTCATCGACCTCTGATTAGAATCCAGATAATCATCCCAAACAGACTGTTCACCATTAGCATAGGAGATATCGCCAGAAAGTATGAGGAAGTCCGCATCGCTATCAACCACCATGTTGGTGGTCTCCATACCCTCTGAACTAAGACCGTGATCCCCGAAAGCAAGGAAGGTAAAATCTGACAAAACATCTCTGGTCTGGAAAGTGTAGACCTCTGACCAGGCACTTCCATCACCAACCCTGTAACTATAGTTGCTTGCGACTTCAAGACCTATCATGACACCACTGTGGAATACCATGTCGTGGTCATAACAGAACTCTTCCCCCATGGCGCTGTTGTCAAGAGAGCCATCTAATCCCCATTCAACCTCGGAATCTGTCTGAGATTCTGTAGCCCATATTACCTGCATCTGACTTTCATCCTGGCTCAGTGAAATATGAATCTGCTCAGGAGAGTTACTTCCAGTCAGAGTACTAATCGGACAACTGAGAAGACTTCCAATCTGTGCATCCGCTACGAGAGTGAATGCCGGTATGCAAAGCAGGGCTGTGATTACCAGCAGAGCCAAGCGCCTGAGCATAGACCCTCGAGGGCTTGTCACGCTAATTATTTACGGTAGATATTATTGAGATATACGAAATAACTCAATCTTCGCCTGCCTCGAACATCGAGATAATCCTCTCAAGTTCTCTAGAAGTCTCCTCAAGCAAGTTTCGCTCTGTTTTATCCAACTCGATATCCTTGAGACGATCCTTGATTTCTTCAAGTTCCTTTCGTGCAGATTCACGCTCTTCTCTGAGTTTCTTGTCTTCCTTAATCATCTGCATTCTCGCTAGACGCACACTAGCATCCTTCTTGCGAACATTGGTCGTGGACTTGTGTTCCTGCCCGATATTAAATCGAGTTGGGAATGGAATCCCAATTCCTTCTTCCCTGAAACGTTCATCGATGGATTTCAGCACCCAATCCTTGGCAACCCACTCATCACTGTAATCCTTGACCCATCCATACATCCTGAAAACCTTGGCGAAATCACCCAATTCGTTCAACAAGACTCTTGGATTTGGTTCGTCAATGACATATGGGCACTCGCGCATTAACTGCAGCAAGGTGTACTTAACGTGATCAATATCTTCTCCATATTCAACTCCAATATCTAGGACCAAAGAAATTCTGCGAGCAACTCCATCTCCGCCACCTCGGGCATGATTGACGACGATGGAATTAACCAGCGTGTTGTTTGGAATAACCACTAAAGTCTCCTCATAAGTCAGAATCTTAGTCGAAAGAATCCCAACTGAGGCAACAGACCCAGTCAAATTTTCAACCTCAATTCTATCTCCAACCTCAAATGGCTGGTCAAGAGAGAGCATGAATGAATTGACAATATTTCCAAGAGTCTGCTGCATAGCAAGACCGATGATTATAGAAAATACAGCCAATGAAGCAAATAGACCAAAGAGTTCGATCCCCATCTCTGACAGTGCCAGATAGATTCCACCGAACCATACAATCCCCCTAAACATGAAAATTATCAGATAGTTACTACCTGAAACTGTTACACTTGACTTGTTCCTGAATCGTTCTGAAATTGCAGGAACAATATGTCGAATAGAAACACTGGTAAGTGAAGTGGTCAAGATAATATAAAATACTGAAAAGAAGGGAGATAAACTAGCCACCCATTCTCCATCCTCAGGATATATCCAATTCAAGGAAAAGTGAATACCTCCAACAAAAATGAATGAGTACAAACGATTGGAGATTGGAGCGTGTAATTCATCATCCCATTCAGCGCTTGTCATCTTCACTACCTTGAGCCAAGGTTTGACAATTGTAAATCTGGATAGTAGGATGGCCATGAGGATACCTATCCCTGAAACAAGTAACTTGACAGAAGAATCCAAAGAATTTATCTGATCAATTATTCCTAACATCTCACATCACCTATGTGTATCAATCTTCTTTCAGGAAATCCTTAGCCTGTTCGACCCACTTATCTCTCTTAACTCTTCCAGAGAAGAACTCGATTGCAACATTCACTTGGTCTTCTATCTCAGGAGTCATGCCTGAAATCTGCTTGAAGGTGAAAATACCTAATGCATTCAATTTCTCTTCAAGGAATGGTCCTATTCCCTTTGTTCGTTGCAAATCATCCTTTTCTGCAGCAGTTGCTGTTCCGATAGTGTTGAAATCGATGAATTCAGACTTGGCTGCGACACGTGCTAATTCTGCCTCCTTCTTAGAAAGTCCTTCCATCTTGTCTTCTAGAGCGGCCATCTTCTCTGCAATCATCAACTCCATGTTTGCAAGTTTAGTGGCTGCCTCACTCTCTGCATTTTGACGAACTTCGTCTTCAACTGCCTTGATACGCCTTTCTTCTTCCACTTTGGCTTCGACCTTCTTGGCTTTAGCTTCTGCTTCTGCCTTAGACTTCTCAATTGAAGTATCCTTTTTCCTTGAGATTTTACGTTTCTTTTTTCCGCCAGAAGAATCCTTGATAGAAACTGTCCATTGGAAGTATACCGTCGAACTGCCTACTCGCATTAGAGTGCTGTACTCATCGCCATCATTGGAATCGGAGAGATCCTTAAATTCCAGTTTAAATGATATTGAGCCAGTGTCCATTTCATCATCATCATTGATCCAATCGTCGTCTTCTTCGACCAAAATATCTGTCATATCGAAACGCCCCTCATTCTCTTCAGTATACAGATCCATGAATCTGACAATAGTGTCAGGCGGTAGGTGGCTAATGGTAATGGATTCTCTACTAGATGCTGATTTACCAGGAGATAGACCTTCAATATCCTGAAGAAGGTAAGGGTCTATCTTGGTTCCAGAACCAGAAATAAAATCAGGAGATGAAAACGTGTGTTCAGGTTGCGGGCCTTTTTGCATCCCCATCATAACTAGCACTGAGTCACCACGCTCCCTCGCGAATAGAATCAATGGAACAAGAAGTAACAACAGTAACAGGAAAATTACACATAGCCACCAATACTTTGTCACCAAAGATGTACTTTCAACTACTTCTTCACTCTTCTTGGTCGCATTACAAGATTCCATGTTATCTGGAGTACTGGTTGCATTCAGAGGGTCAGTTCCACAAGCGATTTCATCGACATCCAACCATAGGTCACCATCATCGTCATCATCAGCATTATCGCCAATACCATCGGCATCAAAATCATAGGTCTCGTTGGCATCTTCCTCGAAAGCATCCATATCATTTGATACTCCGTCATTGTCGATATCATCATCGAACAAGTCACATATCATATCAGAATCGAAATCATCAGGAACACTGGAGTTGGACTTGGAATCTGTCTCACAGAGCCCTTCCCACATATCCGTCCAAGAATCGTTGTCATCATCAGTGTCAGCATTATCTCCAATACCATCACCATCAGTATCGAGCCATTCAATTTCATCTTCTGGGAAATCATCTTGATGGTTGGCATATCCATCACCATCCTTGTCATCATCCAGAGAGTCACAAATGAAATCATTGTCAATGTCTGTTGGAATACTGGAGTTATCAGTTGAATTGGTGCCACAAGAGGATTCTATTCCATCAAGCCACCCATCACCATCGGTATCGGTCTCCAATCCATCGCAAACTCCGTTACCGTCGGCGTCGACTGGAACTTCATTTGCATCCTTCCAATCCGAACCACATTGTTGCTCCTCAGTATCGATGAAACCATCTCCATCATCATCGTCATCAACGTAGTCACATATCTGGTCATCATCAGTATCTACTGGCGTATCAGTTCCATTCAATGGATCCTTGCCACATAACAACTCAATTTGATCAGACCACCCATCAGCATCGTCATCACTATCATCTCGGTCAGGTAGACCATCGAGGTCGGTATCCAACAGAACTGCAAGGTTCAGGGTGAATGTGGAACTGTATTTGTCATTACTCGCGGTGATAGTGTATGATTGAATAGAACTCAATTCTGTTGGGGTTCCGAATATTGAACCATTATCTCCACCATCCCTCGCAGGGCTGGTGCCACTGAATGTCAATCCAAGAGGCAGATATGGGTCGATAGACCAAGAAGTTACATCTCCTCCAACTGCGGTTGCATCAAACATCATCATCTCTAGATTGAGTGATATTTCAAGCGTTGAACTCTCATAAAATAACAGAACCGGTGCATCGTTGATATCATCATTTACATCACAAATTCCATCACCATCGCTATCGAATGGATGGTCATTTGCATCGGTGGAATTGGTTCCTCCACATGCAAGCTCATCTTCATCGCTCCAACCATCACCATCATCGTCATCATCTGACTCATCTGGTGAACCATCGCCATCAAGATCCAGCAATACTGTGATACTGATTGTAGTTGACGCACTAATTTCGGGTTCGATTCCTTGAGCAGATACTGAGTAGACTGTTTCCGAACTCAATTCGCTTGGAGTTCCCCAAATACTGCCATTTCCTTCTCCAAACTCCATTCCTACAGGAAGGTCTGGAGTGATTTCCCAAGTGATGGCTGCTGCTCCTCTCTGTGAGGGATAGATTGTATTGATAGGTGAATTGACTGCTATTCTATGTTCAGCATATGGATAGAAGATATACATCCCAGTTCCATTGACCTGAATAACAACGGTTGTGTCCACACTGCCGCCAGAATTATTTGCGAATATCTTGTAAGTCGTGTTATCCTGATTGGCTACTGGGATTCCTGAAATGACTCCATATGCATCCAACAGCATTCCCACAGGCAAGACAGGGTCAATCTCCCAAGTCTCAACCATACCACCGGAATTGGATGGCTCAAGCGGAGTCATCGGCTCTTCTTTCTTCAGAGATATGTGGGCCTGAGTATAGGATATCACAGCAACTGGTTCATTGATTGTCAGAGTCAATGTATGTTCATCGCAGACTCCCCAATTATTGCATGCCTTGATGGTGAAATCAGTAGAGGACAGATTCACATTTGGTGTGCCTGAAATATCCCCCGTTGCAGAATCAATCGACAATCCCGAGGGGAGAGCAGGGGCTGTTGTGAAATACGACAAGTATTGGTCATCAAGACCCGCTGTTGGAGAAATCGCTACCATTAGTGTTCCACGTTCAAGAACAGGAGACAGGTCTCCCGCGTCGTACGTCACATCAGGTGCTGGGTCAGCAACTGGGAATGTTACTTGGAAGGAGTGGGAGTTTCTCAATTCCGAGTTTCCATGATTCAATGTCACATTAATGGTGTATGTGACATTGGAAGAATTGGCTGAAGGTGTACCATAGATTCTACCAGTGCTTGACTGGAACGTCAATCCAGTGGGCAGAGTTGGTGAAATCGTCCAACTTGTTGCATAATCCAAAACTGGATTGTTCATAGGATAGAGGTCATTGTATTGACCTGCAATAGGAAAATCAATTTCTACTTCGTGGGCCTCCAAAATCTCTGGACTGAAGGTCCTGAAGATATATGCGTAGCTGCTGGGCATTACTTGGGTATTGGAAGTCATGTATTCCGTGGTTGTAGTATATCCGCCCCAATATTGACCGTTTGATTCCAAGACATAGAATGGAGCGCCATAGGAGTCCAACCCGAAATCATACAGGTAACAGGCGGAAGAGCCACCAGATGTCGCAGTTTGATATACGATATTCCCATCAATGTCAAATGCTATTGCCCTGAAATATTGGGCATTCGTAGAATCTTCTGTATCCATCATTAGATGTACCACATCATCACTATCTGATACTGAAAACATTCTGCTATCGCTACCATAATCTCGAATACCGAAATCATCCTCGAAATAAGTCCACAACTTGTTTCCAGAATTATCAAGGGCAACAGCAGCAAACCAAGCATCTCCAACCGGTTCAATCGATTCGTCTCCCATCAGATTCAAAGTACCGATGGAATTGTCTGGATATCCATCGCTGAATGCAACAAGCATACTACCATCACTGAAACTACTGATTGTTGGGGTAGCATACAAGTGAGATTCTGAAGCAGTAACATTCTGCACCCAAACCCACGAACCTCCTGCATCAAGATGTGCCACAACCGATTGATAGCCATTGTTGGCATCATTCCGGGACAACTCCTGATTACCAAAGAGCATAGCATACCGACCTCTAAAAGTCAATGTTGCAGAACCATCAGGATGTGAAGTAACCTCAACATCATAATCGTATATATTCTCGTTGGATGTATCATTTGAACGGGAACTTGCAACCCATGCACCAGTTCCATCAGGGTTCAACCGAGCGACATAAGGAAGAGAATAACTAGAGGTTTCGAGGTCAGTGAAATCAACCCCTGCAAAATCAATAGTTTTTGTTGCAGTGGTATTCTTGACTGTTCCGCCAATTGTGACATTGCCATTGGAAGAATCAATTTCAATATTCGACGACAGAACATGTCCTCCGCTATTTGCGGCAGTTGCATTGGAATTGCTGACCCACTGAGGGGAACCTAATGAATCGTACTTTATCACTACAGAATCGTAATAATTGTTCGAGGTGAAATCGAAAGAATCACTATTCCTGAAATCAAAAGTACATGATGGAGAATAACCCCATGCAAGGTAGTGTGCCAACAAGAATACTGAACCTGTATCAGAGACTTGGAGATCTTGAGCGTAGATGTCACACGTATCGAACACCTCAACCCATTCCCAATCTCCAGAAGTTCCGTTCCTCTTTGCAAGATATGCATCATTATTCCTTTGCATTGAAGGTGTGGACAATGGAGAGAATGTTTCAGCACCAGTTGCGACACCAAATACATACATCGAACCGTCTGGAGCAAATGCAATCTTGTTGCTTCTAATTGCATTAGTACCGTAGGAATAGGAGGAAGTTGTCCAAGGTCCATATTCATATCCAGTCAGCAAAGGTATCCCTTCTTGGACTCTTAGTGTGAATACCTTCTGCCAATTATCACCAGATGAAGTAGTAGAGATTGTGTATGTCGTTCCAGCGACATCAGCTTGATCGAATGTTCCACTAATCACTCCTGTGGAAGAATCCATCTGTACTCCAGCGGGTAGTGCAGGATTGATAGAGACCGAATCTGGCCAGAGACCTGAGTATATCGGCACTACTGAATTGGAACTACCGTTCTCCCAAACCAAATTTGAATAATTCAATGATGCCGTATCAAGAGCATCGCAGGTTCCATCACCATCTGCATCTGGAGGAGTAACACTCGCATCCTTTGAAGGGTCATCGAAATAGCCCTTGTAATGGATATATGCACCTACAGCACTAACACTGTTTGATGAAAAAATGAACACATCACCCTGTTCATCAAATGTCATGGAGAGCCCATACGCATAACTTGCGGACCAACTGGTCTCCTCTCTGACCAACTCAGTCCTCATTGATGAGCCATCCATGTATGTATGATACAAGGAAGCATTTGTGAAATCGTTCCAGATGATATGTGGATTATCATCACCATCAAACTTCATCTCCATCCCTTTGTTATTGGTATCTGGAATTGAACTGCTCCATACCGGATTCCATGAGCTAGTCCGTGAAAACATTCGAATGAATCCGGCATCGAGGAATGTGAAATAAGGCACATTTGTGGAATTGACCCTAAGTTGAGCCTCTTTGTAATACACATCATTGCTGCCAGACCAGATAGTCTCTCCGGAACTCCATGAGCCGGAATCATATTTCCAATAGGTGTAACTGCCAGTTTCCAGAGCCACCAGATGGATGGCACCAGTATCATCGATTGCAATCTGCGTGTATTGAACTGAAACTCCAGTAGGATAATTCAGTGTTCCAGCCTGATCTGTAATCGTATCATAATAATCTAATTCATAAGAATCTGTGGCATAGTATGTCCCGTTGGGAGAAAATGCAACATCTGTTGGTTGCTGGTACCAACTGCCAGTTTCCAACTGTTGTTGAGACCATTGTGTATTCAATTGTGCATCCATCTCATACGTATCTCTGCTCAATGTCAGATAATCTAATCCCCCATGATTGGTTACTTGTG
Source organism: Deltaproteobacteria bacterium (assembly GCA_028344335.1). Taxonomy (GTDB): domain Archaea; phylum Thermoplasmatota; class Poseidoniia; order Poseidoniales; family Poseidoniaceae; genus UBA226. The sequence goes on from JAOMAZ010000004.1 coordinate 20,127, forward strand.
GATACCTGTAATTTGCACCAGGTCCAACGTTTTGACTGCTTCCATAGGTCCCCCCATATCTCATAGTTTCACCGACAGAATCAGGAACTGCGTTCTGATAGGTCCATACTCTGGCATATCCATTTGATGCACCATCAGAGGCGATGACTCTTAGCCCATATTCATCATCGAACCAGATGGCGCTACCATAATCAGGTCTCATGTAATAGTTTCCTGATGTGCTAGACATGGCATTGAATGAAGAGTATCCATACATGGGTTCACACTGCCCCTCGACGATATCCGAAAACGTGTCATTATCATCATCAGTATCCAAGTAATCACAAGTCAAATCCGAATCAAAATCGCTGGGTGTATCTGTATCGAGCAATGGATTGGTGGCGCATGCAACCTCATCAGTATCATTCCAGTTGTCGTCATCATCGTCAAGGTCTTCGATGAGAGTTGTCGAACAAGAGTTCACGATATCGTTTGGCATCCCATCGCCATCAGTATCAGTATCTGCACATTCATCCAATGGGAAATCATCATCAGCATCGATTGAACCATCATCATCATCATCAGTATCCCAGAGATCTATCGTTCCATCAGAATCTGTATCTTCTGCCCTAAGCCAAAGTTCTGTAGCCGGTAAGTCATCTCCCATCTCTCCAGTCTGGTCTCCTCTTTGAGTAGTGTCTTCATGTCCAAGGTTTCCAAGTCCATTGTAGCCCCAACACCTAACCTGCCCATCTTCACGAATCGCGCAAGATGAATAGGCCCCCAATGCCACGGATTCAACATAGTCTCCAATATCAGCCACCATCAGATTGTCTCCCATCTCATTGACTCCATCACCGATTTGCGCAGTACTTCCAATACCCAATTGCCCATGAGATCCACTGCCCCAGCAACGCAACAGTTCATCATCACCAATAGCACATGTGTGGATGTAAGTACCCTGATTTTGATACCAATACGAAGAAGTATGACCTGTCGAAGATGTTTGAACATCCAAAGCGGCCCTATCCGTCCCAATGTCGACATTGCTTGTTCCAGGATTTGAAACACTGGAACTACTACCATATCCCAATCGGCCATATGAACCATAGCCCCAACAAGCAATGTTTCCACTATCTAGTAGAGCACAACTGTAAGCCTGACCCGCCGAAATCTTGACCGGAGTTCTACCATCTGCCAAGTTCAAGAAGGACATCTTGTTATCAGAAACTGCTGTGTTGTCACCCATATCGGTGGTATTTCCCAGTCCAAGTTGATATTGAGAATTATCTCCCCAACACTTGGCTGCCCCATTCTCAAGAATTGCACAACTATGTCCAACACTGGCAGAGACATCTACTGCCTTGTAATCACCCAACAAGACTGTAGTGGGGGCTAGATTAGTACCCGTAGAACCGTCACCTTGAATTCCTTGATCTCCATAACCCCAACACTTGACCTCTCCAGTGTCAAGCAAAGCGCAGGTGTGGTATTGCCCTGCTGCAACCTTCACTGCATTACCGCCAAGGTTAACTGCTGGCATCAGATCTCCTAATTCAGCAGTAGAATCACCGATTTGAGTGGTGTTTCCGAGTCCCAATTGATATTCGGAATTTCTTCCCCAACACTTCACTGAAGCATCATTCAATACTGCACATGCGTGGAAATTTCCTGCACTGATTTGAACTGCAGATTTATTGGCGCCAAAATTAACGTACGCGAGGTTCTCTCCCATTTCATTCGCCTGATCACCAATCCGATTGTTGGGAGAAGAGGTACTTCCGATACCTAACTGACCATTTGAATTATCACCCCAACATTTGACAAGACCTTGGTTTGAACGTGCACAGTAGAAGCTTGTTCCGGCTCCAATCTCAACAGGCCTGCTCAACAATCGTGAAACTGATGAAGATGAATCGGGAGTTAAGATATCAGTTCCACTTGATTCAACCGCTGAATCAGCAGCAGGTGCGCTAAGGTCGGTTGTGGAACCATATCCCATACGGCCATCTCCACCTTCTCCCCAACACATGATCTTACGAGAATCATCAGAGGTCTTGAACAGGGCACAGGAAGTTGTACTGGACTCGGAAACCGCCACCTCCAGTGGAGTATATCCTGCAGGAACCGAAACTACAACAGGTGTAGACGCCATGGAAGATGCTGTTCCTCCATCTCCTAATTCTCCAGATACCTCGGTACCCCAGCATTCAATTGCCGAGGCCACGACTATGCAGGCGTGTTCATTGCCTACTGAAACCGAGTAGTGCTTGTCTCCTGAAGAACCAGCATCCACTCTTGTCCCCTTGATGGAAGAAGTGGAATTACCCAGAATCTTGTCATCATATCCTTGACCCCAACATGCAGTTTCCAGACTTGATGATAGAATCGCACAAGTTGCATCAGCACCAGCACTTATTCCAGAAAAGGTCCTTCCGTCCCAATCACTCGAGTAATGGCTACCTGTTGCAGAAAGGTCAACTTTCACAGGAGCGCTGCTATTTGTGGAAGTGGTGGAGGCATTTCCTAGAACCATCTCGGATGAGCCGCCATTGTACCCCCAGCAATATACATCTCCGATGGTATTCAGTGCACAGGAATGTCTGTCTCCAGTTGCTACATCTTCAATCACTCCTACTGAGGCAGGAAGGATAACTTCTGAAGGGCTTGCCGAAGTTCCACCTGAAATCAATTCTGTACTCGAATTAATGCGAATGTCGTCAAGATAAACCTTGTTTTGTCCGCCGGCTGAAGAAGACCTGACCGAGCTCCACTTGAAAGTATGTGAGCCTGCATCCAAATCGAAAGATACTGATTGGAATGTAGAAGCCGCTATACCGGACCATGAATTCTGCAATACATCATCGATATAGAATCTGAGATAATGGTTGGTTGCCGTGCTGGTCTTGTAATCAAAAGTGATGTTTCCAGCAGCAGTAGGCATGGATAACTCAAAATCGCTCTGTTGATTTGTGAGGAGTGAAACTGAGATGGAATTGGAACCTGTTGAAGAAGAGCCGCTATCTATCGACCAAGGAAGAGTGGCATCGTTCACCCATTCAAGCGTGTTGAAGTCTCCACTCTCGAATCCATCTTCCTGATAATATCCTGGATTGGAAGTATAATAATTTCCAGTTTGTGAATCACCACCTTCTCCCCAGCAATATACTGAACCTGATGAGGTCGCCACACAGGTATGATCTGAGCCAGCAGATACGGATAATGCAACAACTCCAGAAGGCAAGGATGCAACACTTGGTGCTCCAGAGGCTGAGGTTGTGCCGATACCCAACTGGCCCTTGTCATTGGCTCCCCAGCATACAACACTTCCATCTGTTCCCACTGCACAAGCATGTGAAGAACCTGCATCGATATCTGATGCTTCAAAGCCATTTGGAAGGTCGACCGTCACCGCTTCATTGGATGAGACTCCCGCTGCAGAATTACCCAATTGCTCTGCATCGTTCTTACCCCAGCATGAGACACTGCGGTCATCGAGAATTGCACAACCAAAATCATCACCAGTGGTTATGACATTTGATTCACCCACTGAGGGAAGGTCGTTCTTGGTATCGAACCTGTCGCAGATTCCATCCTCATCAAAATCAGCAGGTGTACTTGTTGAGTCCAATGCATCGGTCTGGCATCTGACCTCATCAAGGCCTGTCCAACCATCACCATCCGCATCTTGCTGTAGACCTGAGCCTGCATAATCAATGTCGTTCAAGACCCATAGGTCTTCACTTGGAGAATGGAGAGATGCCCATACACGACCAGTTTGGCCAATCAACAATGAAACCCACTGTGGTGCTCCAGGCGCATTCGCCACGGTCTGCGTCTCCCAAGTACCTGCATTTCTGTTTGAAACAGCTAAGTCAACAGATGTCCCTTGAGCCAATATCCAAGGTTCACCTTTTGGACTGATGGCAATATCAAGTTCACCACCAATCAACCCAGTCGTTGCCTCAGTTGACCAACTGGATAATGTATCGCAACTATTCTCGCACCATGCATATAGTGGGATGCTGGTGACATTGGTGTAAGCGATGTGTAATGATGAATCATAACCGATAGCGATAGCCACAGATGCATTACTACTTGAGGCTGAAGCTGAACCATCGATAGTTGTAGAGGCATAAGTCCCACCAGAGCTCCTTGATACATGCAACAAGTCATCAGCGGAACCTGCTTCTTTGATCATTGCGAAATGCAACGTATCACTTGAATCAATAACTGAATCTAAATTTTCAACTGCAGCTCCAACACTATGTGTGTCCGCAGCCGACCATGAAGAGGAAGTGGAACAGGAACTTGAACATGAAATGGTCTTCAAATCATTCGAGTCAATATATGCTATTAGGACATCACCAGATGAGTCAATCTCAATTTCCACCTGTGTAGCAGTCGCAGTCAGAGCAACCGATTCCCAGAAACCATTCGCCTTGGTGGTGTAGGTCAACTGATCTGCCCCACTGGACAATGAATGCACTATATGTGGGGTGTAGGAATCATCGATAATAAAATCGATATCATCAATTGCAGTAATCCCACCAGATAAGGGAGATTCAGTACCCCACAACCCATTGGAGAATGCAGAGAATCGTATCATGTTGTTGTCATCATCAACATAGGCAATTGCCGGACAACCATTAGGTAAGAGTGCGAAACCATTCTTGTCACCGACATCACTTGATGAACTGTCTAAGCGTGTATCCATAGAAGAATGGTGTGCCTGCTCAAAAGAATCCGCGCAGGAATCGGATGCAGGTGTCTCATCTAGTTCCAGATCCACCTCAGTGTAATGTGGAAGGTCTGATGCTCCATCGCCTCTGTTCTCAGTATCGCCGTATCCAAGTTGGCCAAGAGAATTCTCCCCCCAGCATCGAACATCATCATCATTCATGATGACACAAGTTGAACCTGAGCCAACCTCGATTCTATCTACATCGTAAGAAGTAACGCTACTGGATGAGGAACCTAGATTGACGTACGGCAGATTATCCCCCATTCCATTTGAAGAACCTGATGAAGTGCCTCTGCTGACTTGATTACCATACCCCAATCTGCCATTCGTTCCAGAGCCCCAGCATTTCACGTAATCATTGTCAAGAATTGCACATACGTGCTCCATTCCAGCATCAATCTCGACCGCTGACCTTGAAGTTCCTAGGTCTGTCTCGACCAGATTGTTTCCCATCTCACTTGAGCCATCTCCAATGGTATTTGTGTTCTCAATTCCGAGTTGACCGTAATCGTTGATTCCCCAACAGTAAGTCTCCGTGGGTGTTGTGTCAAGTATGGCACAAGTGAATCCATCACCAGCAGTGATGTTCAATGCAGTATTTCCTCCTGGCAGAGAAACGAATGCCAGGTTGTCGCCCATCTCACTGCCACCATCTCCAATATCATCCATGCTACCGATTCCGAGTTGGCCATTCGCATTACCTCCCCAACAGGATATGCTTCCATCATCCCAAATAGCGCAAGTGTGGTCATATCCCAACGCAAGTTGGGACACCGTTCGTGAAGTTGGCAGGGAGACTGCAGCAAAATTATCTCCCACTTCATTACTCGCATCTCCTCGGTCATCAGTATCTCCTAAGCCGAGTTGCCCCATGTTATTTCTGCCCCAACAAATCAAACTGTTATCGCTGAGCACTGCGCAAGTATGTCTGGAACCAGTCTCAATCATGGTTGCAGTGGTTGCGCTCGGCAATTCAATGAATGCAAGCACGTCGCCAGTCTCCAGATATCCATCGCCATAGCCATCAGAACTAGTAGACAGTCCCAATCCAAGTAGCGGTGCATTCCCCCAGCATTTGATGGAACCATTACTGAAAAGAGCACAGGAATGGGAATCACCAAGAGCGAGCGTGGTTGTAGTCAATCCAGTACCAAGACTAACGAAAGGTAGACCTTCGCCTTGCTCAGAAATATCATCACCGACATTCTGTGTATTTCCAAGTCCTAATTGCCCAGAACTACCATTACCCCAGCATTTCATGTTTCCAGAGACTCCAACAGCACATGCGTGGGCGCCACCTACATTCAACAACTCGGCATTTCCAGTATCCACATCCATGGGTGTAACTACATCATCAAGTTCCTCAACAACCAACGGATTATCAATATATGAAACTTGAGACATCAGGACCATCAATAGGCACAAGAAAATACTTTTTGACTGACTGCGCATCCTACCCATATCTCAAGTGGCTGTAAGATGCCATTAAAAGAACACCGCAAGCAGACTAACTACTAACTTTGATTGATTTAGTACATTCTGTATGACAATACCTACCATAAAAGTAAACACTGTACAGTATATCTCCAACTTGCTCCAAGCTGATTCCTTTGACATACCAAGAATTGCGTATTGGAAGAAAGAATTCCACTTAGTTGAAAACCCGTCGCCATTCAGCCGCATTTAATGGTGAGTTTTCCATTGTGGTCCCATGCCTTTCGCTATTTGCTAAAGGATGCTGAGGTTGAAGAGTGGTCTGGACTCATCGATAACTTTGAGCAGCACTACGGACCTGCAGCAATTGTGGCTGCTGAATTAAATAAGATTAAGATTGTTTTTTCTGTTAATGATGATAAGGAAACTCGCGTAATAACACGGAATGAGGTCGAATTGCAAGCCGATGGAAACTTTCAATATGGCTTTAATCTCTTTATCGATTGCCAGGATTCTGAATCAAAGCTAGCAAACTTAGCAGGGATGGTTGCAGGAGGTTATTGCAACGGCAATCAAATCCCCATTAAAGGCCTAACAGTCAACTGGTTTCATCCCGTGTTTCCAAAGCCGCCAGCAGGAGTTAGATGCTGTGCCGTATTACTTTGTGGAGGGAAAGGTAGCCGCCTAGCAGAGCAAGGTGTTTCAACGCACAAGCCTTTGATGCCAATAAATGGCAAACCATCGCTATTTCATGTGGTTGAACAATTACAAAATATGGAATTGGATTTTACTTCAATCATAATTGTTGTACCACCAGAACGCCTCAAAGAATACAACCTCGCTTTGGAAGGACGAGGGTGTGTAGTTGTTGCACAGCCTGTTGCTCTTGGCACTGGCGATGCTGTTTGGCATGCTCTACAACACTTACCTGAAGAAGTAGAACATGTATACGTCTCATTCGGAACACAGCCATTAGTTACTGACAATAGCATCTTAGCATCGCTTGCATTTCACATTAAAGAAAAATTGGAGTTCACTTTACCAACTACAATCACACCAAATCCCTATGCTCCTTTACTTCGGAGGCCTGATGGGAAAGTCAGCAATTCAGTTGAAACTCACCTTGAGGATGTAGAAAAGCCCGAATTCGGTGAAGCAAATGTAGGAGGTTATTGGGCTAGTATGAAGGCTCTAAATGAAATTCTAATTCCCTTACAGAAAACGAAATGGAATGCTGATTCGGAGACATATATGACATCATCTGGTGAATTTGGCTACCCAAATGAGATGGTTAGGGCCTGTTTAGAAGGAGGTTTTGGCATAGATGGAGTCCCATGTTCTGAACCACAAGAGATGATCGGTTTGAAGAGAATTGAAGATGTTTCCAAAATAGAACTTGAGTTCGCCCGCCGACAACATAATTTTGATTAAACACTTTTTGCAAATTTTATACGAAATAATGTTAATGAGGAGATACCTGAAGGTGATTATATGAAAGAGGATATGCTTTCGGGAAACTCCAGACGTTTCTGGATTCCAGTCATCGTCATCCTCGCCCTTTGCATCCCCAATTTACTTTCCACCGGCACTTATATTCTGATGGATTCACCAACTCCCTTGGAGGGACTTGAACCTGCTCCACATGCTGGAGAACCATTGGCTGAAAAGTTTCTTTTCGTGGTGCTTGATGGAGTTCGCAGAGATGTTTTACTGAGCCCAGAGTACATGCCCAACCTAAACATGAAAAAAGATGGAGGGGCGACCTTATTACTAGAAACTGGGCCTCTGACAATGACTGGTGCTTGTGTACGAGAAATCGCCACTGGAGTACAATCTCGACCGAGTGAAGGCTTAGCAAACTTCCATCCCGAGCACCCAGGGACAGAGGATGGTTGGACTATTGCTAGCACATGGGATGAAGATGGTGATGGAGATCCAGACCGCCGGTTGGGAATTGTAGGGGACTATGTCTGGGGCGACTTGTATGAGGATAATCTTGCAATAAATTTTACTCAACATTTTCATGGCCATTCTGATTATTACCAAGGAGATGATGAAGCATTTGCTACTTTGACTGATTGGTTGACTGGAAATAGCCCATTGGATCGGGATTTAGACTCCATTGTCATGCACCTCTCAGGTACCGACCATGTTAGTCATCGTTATGGCGCAATCGGATCTCCAGAATATCTCGAAAAAATGAATTCAATAGATTCTGACTTAGGTGATATCTTCGACTTGCTGGGCCCTGAATGGACTGTTGCGGTAACTTCTGACCATGGAGTAACCAACGACGGGAGACATGGGTCACCAGACTCTGAAATTCGGGAAATTGCTGCGGTTATTTATGGACCAAATATCAAAGTTGGTGCTATGGTTGAAGGGATGAACCAAAGAGACTTGGCAACTTTGCCTAGTTTGCTTTTCGCTCAGCCTTTATCACATTCAATAAATGGACGAATGCCAGTAGAGATTTTGGATATTAGTCAGACTCAAAAAGATGAGTTGGAGTTATGGAATTGGCATGCAGCATATGAGCGGAATAAATGGCTTCAAGAAAATGACTGGCCTGCAGTCGATGGCCTTGACAGAGATGTCATTAGTTGGGAATTAATTCCTGGAGAGGAGATGGGAATAAAATCTGAGAATATGGTTGTCGCACTAATTTCTTTTTTGGCACTAGGAGTATTTGCTTATTGGTGGCTTAGAAAAGAAAACACTGACTCCGATTCTATTAAACAAACTTCATTAATTACTGGGGCTATTGGAGCAGGTGCATTATTGATGTATTCATATTATTTTGAAGGCTATCCGTCCGGTTTGATAACGGTCGTTGGAATCTACTTTTTTATGGCATTCATTGGAACTAGCATTTGGATGTATAGATGTTCAAAAGATGGTAATAATTGGCATCAAATGCTTTGGTTGTTTTCTTGTATTTTCTTCATTGCCTATCTTGGCACAAGATTCTCAATGCTCGGTTTCATAGTTTTTGTTTTATGCCTATATAAATTAATTAAAAGTAAGAAGTTTGAAAAGATGGAAATAGTTACTTTAGTATCTTTAGCTATAGCATTGATTTTCCCTGTTTTCATGACCCATTACCGCCTGATGGGTTTCAATCTCCCCCGCAACATGCTATCTAACATGTACCCACATACTTTGGCATTAGCAATTACTGGCAGTATAATGATCGGTTTGGTTTCCTTCTTAGCAATATCAATTAGAAACAATGAATTTCAAAAGAAAAATGCTTTCTATGCTTATGCCTATGCGTTCCTTCCTTTACTGATGTACTTCGAATCAAATTATGTTGATTGGTTTGTTATGGTATCTCTAGTAGGCGTAGCGGGTATTGGGATTCGCAACTTTTTGCAAGATGGAGAAGATAAATTACGCCTATTGGAATTCTCTGCTTTAGGATGGTTAACTATCAGTTGGGGAGCCTGGCCCGCTTCCTTCGCTATTCTGATTTTGTGTTGTTCAGAGAGATTGCTTTCTCAGCATGCAGCCAATTTATTGAAACCGGTTGAATACCGCTTAGCCGAATATTCGAGGATATTGATACTGGCTTTGCTACCAATCGCAGTATGGTTCACGATTTGGTCTGCCATGGGACAAATTTCAGGCATTACTCATCCAAGAGAATTAGATCTTGGGAATATTTTCTTGCGCGGTGGCTATATTGGTGATAGATTCTCTCCAAGCAATGAATGGGTCGCTTTCATGGGATCTGGCCCAGTATTCCTGATTCCTCTTCTCGTTTGGAGAGTTTTTCAACGCCATAATTGGCCTCTTCATCTTACACTCGGAGTTTGGGCCCTGAGGATAACAGCATTATGGATGACATTATCTTTTGCTGCTAATCAACCACGCACAATTTTCAAAGGCACTTGGGACACGATGTTCTCATTTTTATTGCTCTTGACGATGATTCCTTTCATTTACTTCCTTTATCGAGATTCGCAAAATCTCAAGTCTTCTAATGATTCAGCATAGGATTCAATAAACAGAATCATTTGAAAGTAGCATGGAGGAACGATTGAGTAAAAAATTGCTCCACGAAAATGTGGAGTTCATTCTGTTCACCACTCGAACATGCCCATTCTGTTCAAAGGCAAAAGCACTTTTACATCGAAATTCCTTTTCGTGGAAGGAATTTAATGTAGCAAAAACGCGTTCATTATATTCCATGGTAGTTGCACTGACAGGCCATAAAACGGTTCCATCGATATATGATACACGGACTGAGGAGGCTGTGTTTATAGGTGGAAATGATGAACTTGTGGAATTATTGAAATCTGAATCAAGCCCTCCATCTAAAGGGTTCCTTTCCGCATTCAAGAGAGAGTGATTTAGTTTTCACTTGCTTCGCCAACTGCTTTTAGCATTGCTTCGAGAATTCGCATCAAACCACGTAGTGTTACTTCACTGACACCCACAACCTCACAAACATCTGCTTGTGTCCTTGGATGGCCCCGTAGGCCTGCTGCTTTGTAGAGTAAGGCACCTGCGACTCCAGATGGTCTCTTACCTTGCCACTCTTCCATTTCTCCAATAGTTTTCCAAATATAGCGTGCTTCACCGAGTACTTGTGGGCTTAGTTCGAGGTCGCTAGCAAACTTGTCCAAGAATTGTTCAGGGCCACTTATTTTGTGTAGACCTAAGTTTCGTGAAACTAAGCGAATTGTTCTGCGTAATTCTTTGAGTGATAGTTCATCTGACATATCAAAATTCTCAGCAACATCCTCAATTCTTCGGGGTAGATTATTTTCTCGAGCTGTCAAGTAAACGCAGGCTGCTGTTACTCCTCTGATAGATCGGCCCATGACCAAATTTTTGGCTATTGCTTTCCGGTAGTATTCAGCTGCTACCTGTTCAAGAGCAGATGGTAATTCGCCTCTATCACGGATGAATTTCATTGCTTCGACTAAGTTTCGCTCTCGACTGTTGCGGTTTTTTGAGCGCTCATCTAATCTGACTCTTCTCCTCCAATCTCGTTGGGCACGGCTATTCATACCATGTCTTCCGGCTCTCCCGCCCCATAGATCATTGCGGTCAATTACAGTGTTGAGTCCTTTGTCAGCTAAGGCCATGTTTGTTGGTGCTCCAACTCGACTTCGGTCATTCCCGTCACCATGGTTAGTCCACTCTGCTCCGGGGTCAGGGATTGCATCTTCTACGACTAATCCACAGGACCCACAGTGGATTTCGCCACGTGATGAATCTTCTATCCATTCAACCGCTGCACAGGACTCACAAGGCTCAGTTTGTCCAATTGTCCTCCTTGCTTGGGAAGGTCTTTGAGATGTGAAAACACTTTCTCTCTTTTCATTACTTCTTTCCTCCAGTCTCTCGTTCTTATCAGCATTCATCATATCAACCACTAGTTATACAGTAGATGTTCACACTATTTAAAGGATGTGTTTTATTGCTTCATACTTTTCCTTCATGGAATCCGATAAATGCAAAAGCCAATGTTCATCATCCTCAAGCGATGGCGAGTATATTGGAATTGATACCATGCCTGCGACCGTAGTTCTCGGGGCCCAATGGGGCGACGAGGGAAAAGGCAAGTTAGTTGATAGATTAGCAGGCCAGGCAGACTGGGTTGTTCGCTTCCAGGGTGGCAATAATGCTGGCCATACAGTCGTCTTAGGTGAAAGAACCATCAAGTTACATTTACTGCCGAGTGGGATAACTAGGGAAAGTTGTGAATTGGTTCTTGGAGATGGCATGGTTATCGACCCATGGGTGCTGATGGAGGAATTGCAGCGATGGCAATCCGAAACTGGCGAGATGCCACTTGGAACTCGACTCCATATAAGCGATAGAGCACATGTGATCTTGCCTTTTCACAGAATGGTAGATGGTTTAGACAAGAAAATTGGTACAACAGGAAGGGGGATTGGTCCAACTTATGCTGATAAAATCAACCGTATTGGCCTGCGCTTTGGCGATATTGCTGAATTGCTTGCAGATGAATCTGCCTTGAACGAGATGGCTTCACGCCAAGCAGATAGACTGCAATACCTAGGCCTTCCATCAGATAGGCATGCTATTTCTTTACGGGATGATATCCAATGGATTCATGATAATTATTCTCAGGCCATCCAAAATACAGGAGTGATGGTTGATACTGCCCTTTCTACCGGCCAACAAGTGTTGTTAGAAGGCGCTCAAGGTTGTCTACTTGATATCGACCAAGGTACATTCCCATTCGTTACTTCATCAATTACAAGCCGTGGAAACTCAACTCATGGAGCCGGTGTACATCCTGGCCATGTAGAAGAAACAATTGGGGTCGTGAAGGCTTACACAACTAGAGTTGGACATGGGCCTATGCCAACCGAATTATTCGATGAAGTAGGAACACACCTTGGAGAAGTAGGTCATGAGTTTGGTACAACAACCGGCAGGCCTCGCCGTTGTGGCTGGCTGGACCTCGTTGTCCTGCGCCACTCCCAACGAGTCAACGGATTCTCTAGCCTTGCACTAACTAAATTGGACGTACTTGGTGGACTTGAGACAATTTCAATTTGCATTGGATATGAATTAGACGGCGTTGAAATTAGGGACATGCCGGCAAGCGCCAAAGCCTTGGCCCGTTGTAAGCCCATCTTAATCGATCTCCCAGGGTTTGAGGGGCTAAGTTTAGAAAAATGGCTTGAAATTGCCAAACAAGCAGCAATAGACAGGCAAGGTTTTGCAGCACTACCTGAAGCGGCACAACATTATATCGCCCATATTGAACAATTGCTTGGAGTACCGGTCTCGTCAGTGGGAATTGGACCAGATAGGGATGCGACTATAGATGCAACCGATTGATTGATGATGAAAAGCAAGGTGGGGATAAACATGGGATTCAAGTCAAAGGCACGTAAGCACAAAGAAAAGCGCGGAGAATCTACTGATAAAAAGAGTCGAAACTCAAAGAAAGAGGGTGAGTTATCCTGTGGGATAAAATCCTGTGATGGCTGGGCAGACAAATCGATGGGGGGGCGTTCAATCTCTAAAATAGATGCACAAGATATCTTTGGAGGTGGGAGTTTTAACGAAATAAAAAACCGAGTGAAAATATGCAAAACCTGCTACCGTCTGTATAAGAAAGAGACCAAAGACGATAAAGAGTACTGATTCACTTTCAGTTAACCCTCTGTAGGAAAACATACAGTACCCTTGGCGAAAAAGACCTGTTTCATGTTAAGTTGTGCAACCCCACATGGAATAATAGAGTTTGAACACGGAATAATAAACTGGAGGCCTGAAAGAGGACCTTCTCATAGAGTGGAACTTGGTGAAACTATAGTAACAGCTTGCCTAATACCCAGCCCTCAAGACTCCATCCAAGGCGTTGTAATATTCTCGAAACAAGGCTTGATCATCCATCTCTCTATCCCCTCATTAGTGCCAATCAGTTCTACTAGAATTGGTGGTTGGTTCCCTGAATCAGCCCAAATTGTCTATTTTCATGGCATCCCATATGTTATCTCAAGTCATGGAAAATCCATAGAAACTAGATGCTTAGATGACCTGAAGGGCATAATCTCCACATTAGAATTTCAAAATAAAGTAGATTTACTTTATTTAGATGGAAATACATTAATCGTAATCCAAGGAATGAATACTGCGGAAATTCAAATCCAAGACATCATTCCTCTTCCCTAATCTGCTTCCATGATGTTCGGGGGGTTAGGTAGTTTGCAGTTTGGGCTGGTCTTTGCCAATGGGCTGGAACATCCCCCCCTGCTTCGATACATTGTTCAAAAAATGCAAGATGTTGTTGCAAAACTTTGCGGATTTCGGATTTCCCACTAATTGCTTCACCAAACCCAGGAATCAGCATTTCAAGTTCAAGTTCAAGAAGCAACTCAACACTATCAGCCAAATCAGGAAGACAACCTCCCATCATGTCCCAGCGGGATGGTTTGTCCAACATCGGAATAACTGAGCCAACTGCTGCAATTTTCTTCTCTGGTAACCAATATCCCATACCATCTTGGGAATGTCCAGGCAAAGCAATGGCTTCAACTTGGCAATCTCCCAAGTCCCATATTTGTGAATCAATCACTGCTTCAGTTGATGTTTTTGGCATTTCAGAATCAAACCGGCGAGCGCCAGTAGATGCAAAGTCTCCCATCGACAAGGCCGATGCTGCAGAGGGTTCTATATGAATCGGGATGCCAGAGAATTGTTCTGAAATAAATGCTGCCCCACCACAATGATTGAATCTACGGCTGGTCAATAGAATTGCACTTGGGGCACTTTCTTCCCCTAATTGACCGATAACACGTTCATGAATGAGTAATTGGTACCAAGATGTTCCGACATCGACCATCAATGTTGAATCCTTACCAATAATCAAAGTACAGTTGGCATCATGGTGAATGCCAGGTAAGCGGATGACTCGCATCAACATGAGGCTAGACGAAGGAGTTATTCTGTTTATTGAATGAAAGTGAGGGAGCCGGTGTGATTAAAGAGGGAGAGCAGGTCGGCGGGCTCATGGCACGCTTTCCAGAAGCAGAGGTTCGCCTCCTTCACAAAAAGATATGCATGCGCTGTAATGCTCGCAACGCTGTGAGGGCTGTTGCTTGCCGACGTTGCAGCTACAAGGGCCTTCGCCCTAAGAATATTGAGCGAAAAGGAATCTGATTCCCTTTCCTCTTGTTTCATTATTCACTTACTACAGTGTGTTCATGGGTTCATCCCAACAGAGCGAAAGCCAAAGCGACTGGATCACCGAATAAAAACAATGGAATTATCGCAGGAAAAAGCATTGTAATTAATGGAATCTTTGGACTGACCCAAGCGGATACGGCACCCTGCTCAATCAATGCATCTACTTGTTCTGCCAACTCCTCCGCACTTGGTGTTCGGCGGGGCGCTCTTGTTTGGCTCTTGATTCCAGCACTGCCATCGGGTTTTTCTATAACTTGGTCCATCAACCATACATGTTTTTCTTGAACCATATCTAATGGCATTCGTATCGAATGCCAAGCCATTCGTAAATCTTTGAGGCTTTTCAAATTACTTTTCTTAAGATTAAGTGCTAATAAAATTAAAGGAAGTAATAGGAATGCAATCCCTCCCCAAATAAACAATGAAAAGACAGGAGGTGTGCTAATTACTACCTCGCTAGGTTGGAAAATCGGTGCCAAGGTAGACCAACTTGGGATTAATAATGCCACCCACATCAAGGCCTTTGCATCTGCTCCTCCATGCAATAAGCGAAGACGCCATGCGAATTCAAACACAATAACCATAGCAAATGCAAGCATGACTTCAAACCAAAGAATTCTCTGTTCAGAAGCCGAACCGTCTAGCAAAGTGAGGGCATCTCCAGGTGCATACTTGATAGCCCCTAATATCACTCCAGCAGCACCAATAAGATAACAGAAAGCAACTGCAACATCCATCTTTTCTCCTTTTAGAATTGAGGGTATAGTAGGTCTACCAATCACAGAAACTGAAGCAAAGGAAAGAGCCGCAAGAGCACTGGCCCAGATTGTCCAATCTGCCCCTTTAATCATTAATTCTAATCCCCAAATAAATATCAACGGCTTAGACCAAGCAATCCAATGCTCATTCGGGATGCGCCTATCTCGATTATCGAGCCAAGCTCCAATAGCGAAGCAAACGGCTAGTGAAAACCACCTTGCATAGCCTAGAATTTCCAATGTATCCTCTACCATTAGCAGTCCGTGGTAGCAATTGCCTTAAATCACAAATGGTCGCAGCCGGCCTTGTAGGAGATAATAGGTGATGAATCATGTCTGCCGATATCGAAGTAAAACTCCAGCAAGTCGCGACGGTGATTAACCAATTAGATGACCCTAAAGTGCCTCGTAATATTCGAAAAGGTGCAAAGGACTCCGTCGAACAATGGTTGTTAAACAAGGCTAAGCAACTCGATGTACGAATTGCAATTACTCAAAATAAACTTGAGGAATTATACGAAGACCCTAACATTCCCCCGGAATTTGGAACCTTAATCCTTCAGATTAACACTGCACTTGAGCAAATGTTGGCTGACGCACTTTGAATTGAATAGTCAATTTGCCTAAACGGGCTTATTCTTCTTCGTCATCAGGTTCCAATCGAGCCAATAATAGTTGAACCGCTTCCATTGCGTGCTCATCGATGACACCGGCTTCGAGTGAAGTTTTAATCATCTTCAAATGTCTACTGCCAAGTACTAATTCTGCTGCTTTCATAACAAGTACCTTTTCATCTTCGGTCACAGAATTAGATTCAATTGCTCGGTTTATCGCAACTAAGCCAGCCATCTTGTCCATAGTTTCCTCAGTGAATCCCATTTTGTGTTGGATTCGATTTAGAGCATCTAATTCCTTTGAGGTTAGTACTCCATCGGCTAATGCCTCCTTATATGCTTCCATCAAATCAGGGGCCCGTTCAGACATCAGAATTGCAATTGGTCTAGTAGGCTCAATGTTTTCAAGAATAATCTTGAATATAACGACGAATGGAACCGATAGTACCATTCCAACAATACCCCAAAGCCAGAAACCAAATGCTGCAACTATTAACAATAGAACTGGGCTAATATCAAGTTTACTGCCACACCATTTTGTCTCGATTACATTTCCCCAAACTTGTTGATTTACGATGAGCAAAATACCCATGAATAAAACTGCGCCTGGATCAAGCATAATAAATCCGAGAATGATAGGGGGGATGCTGGCTATTAGTGAACCAATATATGGCACATAGTTGAGAATGAAAGTTAACAAAGCCCAAAGGAACCACAAATCAATACCGAAAGATGAAAGAATGATTCCAGCGATGATTGCTGTTCCAACTCCTACCCCTGTTTTTACGATAATATATACATTGATACTTTCTTCAATGGCTGCTCTAACATTTTTGATTTTTTCGTTTGCCTCTCCAGGGTAGGCTGCTGAAATTCGACCTGGAAGAAGGCCTGCTTCAAAAATAATGAACATTAAAAAGAATAAAACTGTAATCGCTGTTGTTCCTAAAGCACCAGCAAAAGAAAGAACCTTTCCGAATAAATCAGAGACATCTCCACCCTCTTCTATCACACCAAATGTCACAAGATGATCGTTTACGGTCTTATTAGAATCTTCACCATCCTCTTCTAACGCCGGTCCAAATATTGCTGAATCTTTCATCTCTTGATATCTTAACTCAAGGTTTTCATTATAATCCGCCATTTTATCTTCGTCTTTTGATAAATCATTAATTTGGGAATATGAATAATAAGCGCTGCTAACCAATAGTAAAAGGAAAAGCATCAACACCGTAAAATATGAAAGATACAAATTGAAACCTGTTTTATTCAGTGCATCAGCACCAGGTTTGAGAATAAAATAAACGCCAAGAGCGATAATAAATGGTTTCAATACATCTTCCAAGACAATGGCTGCAAAAATTATCAGGGTCAAGAGAACGATGAAGTTGGTTATGACACCAAGCCTTCTTGCGAACTGGGTGCCGTCAACAACCGCCTCATCCATAGTATCCCATCACATGACCCATACATAACCAATGCCCAAGTATCAACTTAATTCTTGACATAAAGAATCATTCAGGGAAATTGCAGACTGGCATTACTGTGTTGGCGGCAGTTGCTTGAGAATCCCTTGTCATTGCAATTAATCCAATCTCTATATTTTTATCAAAAAGGTCAATTCCCCAACTTAAGGCATGATTAATGCTGGTTCCAGAATGGTGATGGACTGCAACCTTTGAACATAGTAATTGCTTGAGAATCTCCTCACCGATTCCAGTTGCGGCAATTGCAATGTTCTGATCGCACCAAAGCCCCGAACCCCACATTGGGGTATCTCCGACTCTCCCGAGAGGGCGTCCACTACATCCGCCGGTTGAAGATGCAACGGCTAAATTACCATCCTTATCTCTGGCAACAGCGCCTACAGTATCAGTTGCACTGGGGCTCTTACTTCCAACTACTGATGCCTTTCTATGCCCTTTAAGGTCTGCAAAATGTCTCGCTCCACGGCCTGCAAGGATGTGGAAATCCTCGCTCAGTAAATCCGCTGCAACCCTGATTGGGTTTGGGGTATCTTCGATTGCCATAATCAATCCAAGTTTTCCATCACTCGTTGCAACTGCAGCATCTAATTGCAGACTGCCATCAGCACGGTATCTACCACCGGTTCCGGCATTCAATACTGGGTCATCTTCCATAATTACTACCGCCTCCACAACGGCTTCGAGTGCTGAGCCTCCTGCATTGAGAATTTGCCACCCCCGTTGAGTAGCCGCATCTACTCCTGGTTGATCACTTGCAGTGTGTCCAGCACCACCGTGGCAAATTATTGAGGCTTTATCCATCTATTCCTACACCTTCCAAAGCGGGGTCATCTGCATTCCATGCTCCCCCGAAAATATGAATAAATAAGCCTATGATTGAGAAGATTCCGCATAACCAAAACACAGTATGATAAGTGAAGAATCCTTGCTCTTTATTTGTCAAATCCCATATAAGTCCTCCAATTAAGACTCCAACCAAAGTGGAAAGTGAACGAAGACTTTCGGCAACACCCATCACCAATCCCTTTTCTGAAACCCCCGAATGGTTGCTAAGCATGGCCATGTTACTTGGGGTGAATAGCCCATTACCAAGAGCAATAATGAAACTAACTAATAGTATTCCAAACCAAGCAAAGGAGATGTCTACGTACGGAGTTAGAGTCAGACCGATTGCTGCTGAGACCAAACCAAATGCCATCAAGCGGCTTGAACCGAAGCGTGTTGTGAGCGGACCAATTAATACCCCCTGCACAAGAAGACCTGAAAGACCAATGAAACCGAATACCAAACCGTTATCCGATTCAGAAAAGCCTAAGCCTCCCTGTTGAGGACTCATCATAGTGAATAAGATGAAAGATACATGCATGATGGTAAAACCAACCCAAAATGCCATTGCACTCCACATCAGTGGGCTCAAAATTGGCCGTGAAAGCAATGCAAAAATATCTTTAAATTTGCGTTTTAATTCTCGCATAGGGTTTGTATTTTTGGTTTTACTTCGAGATTCCACTGGTAGGCTCTCTGGTAGCCACCAAATCGATAACAAAAAGGCGATACCCGAAAGAAGAGATGAAGCGATACAAGGAAGAAGATAAGGATTTGAATCGAATATTGTATCTTGAAAAATTGAAGTCCAATTCCAGTCAGCTGGGCGAGATAGCCAGCCTCCAAGTGCTGGCCCAATGGTGAATCCCACTCCGAAAGCGACCCCTAACAAGCCCTGCCTCTTTGCCACTTCATGAGGTTTAGAAACATCAGATATGTAAGCTCTAGCAACAGGGATGTTGGCATTGAAAATTCCGCTAAGCACTCTGGCAATAAATGCCATCCAAAGGGTGGTTGACAAACCGAATAGGATGAATGTTCCCGTATTTCCAAGTAGGCCAATCATCAGAATTGGTCGCCTACCATATTTGTCAGACAAAGAACCCCAAAAGGAAGAAAATAAGAAAACGGCTGCTGCATAACCAGACATTAAGGTTGCAACCCAAAAACCAATTTCAGCATCTGGACCTGAGAGATGGGCAACCATGAAAGTAAGGAATGGAATAATAATTCCAAAACCAATCATGTCTACTAATACGACAATGGTTATGATAAGAAGAGAACCTTGCCCTGCTACTTTGGCCTCAGTCATCCTTGGCTGCTAGGCCTTTTGCCTTTCAATATCTCCATCATTATGATGCAGGGGGAAGTAGTTTGAGAAATCAAGCCGGAGTTCCACTTAGATCAATTTCTGGAGTTAAGATATCGATAACATTTGTGAGTCTCTCTACAAGGCCTGGTTTCTTGTCTGTCATGACAAGAGCCCATTGCATTACTTCATCCAAAGTGTCCACAGGGATGACTTCTATTTCATCTATGTATTCATCATCTAGGAGTACATCTTGGGCGTTTGCTTTGGGAATCAAAACTGTCTTCACACCACTCTTTGCAGCAGCCTCAATCTTGGCTGTTACTCCACCAACAGGGAGAACTTCTCCTCGCACAGATAACGAGCCTGTCATGGCCAAGTCTTGGCGGATTGGAATTTCTTCTAAGGCTGAGATGATTGCGGTAGCGATGGTGATACTTGCTGAATCTCCATCAACGCCATGAGTGTCAACGAATTGGATGTGGATGTCAAAGTCCGATACATCCTTGCCGGTCAATTTCTTGACAACTGCTGAAACATTTGTAACGCTTTCTTTAGCGATATCAGATAGCCCGCCGGTTGCGAATACTTTGCCCCCAGAGGCTTGAGAAGGTGTAACAAGTGCCTCGACTGGTAGCATAATTCCACTATAATCGGAAAGTCCTGAATCGGCACCTAAAACTGCAAGGCCGTTTACTCTACCTACTCTTTGACCCTTGTTGACCAAGAGGCTGTATTGTTGACGGCGCTCAATCATTCGGTCTGCAACTTGTTGTTCAAGTGGTTTGGCAATTCTACGTGCTGCCATAACGTGGCGAGAAGATGTTAATTCACTTCCTTCTTCCACTGCTAAGTCTCCTGAAATTCTGACCAAACCGCCAAGTTCACGGAGTCGTAGAGATAACTTGCCTCTCCTTCCACTTCTTCGCTGAGCTTCTCGCAAAATCATTCCAACTGCGCTCTTGTTGAAGTGAGGTATCTCTCTATTACTGCCTATATCTCTGCGTACTTCTTGAGCAATGAAGCGAATTAAACGGCGGCGATTCATTGCGGTATCTGACATATCACTATTGACGAATACTTCGTATCCATAGCCACGGATTCTACTACGTAAAGCAGGGTGCATACCTTGGATAGCATCGAGGTTGCCGGCAGCAACAAGAATAAAATCGCATGGAACTGGTTCACTCTTAGTCAAAGCCCCACTGCTTCTTTCACTACGGCCACTGATTGGGAAAGCGCGCTCTTGCATTGCTGTTAGCAAAGCCTGCTGCTCTTCAAGGCGTAGTAAGTTGATTTCGTCGATGAATAGAACTCCACCATTTGCTTTGTGGATTGCTCCTGCTTCAACTCTTTCGTGGGCTGGAGTTTCCATTCCTCCAGACTGGAATGGGTCGTGGCGGACATCGCCAAGTAAGCTACCAGCAAGAGTTGCAGTTGCATCTATGAATGGAGGTTCATCATCTCGCTGATGCTTTACCAATAATTTCGGTAGATTTGCTTCATCACCTGAGCGCATTCTATTGGAGATGAACATATATGCAAATGCCAGTAAAAGGAGACCAAAGAATAGAGTCATAAAATCCCCGCTCTTGAAGGCAAATACCAAGAATAGGAATGCAACTATTGCAACACCAAACAGCAATTGTTTCTGCTGCTTCTCTCTTTGTGAGCGGATTAATTCTCGCTGAGCCTTGATTAGACGGTCTCCACGGCCGGCGGGAACAGTACGAACTCTTGGTTCATTGTCATCATCATCATTAGGGTAGCAGAGTGTATCAACGAGGTCATCTTGGGGAAGTAATTCCGTCATTGAACGTGCTAACATCGATTTTCCTGTCCCTGGATCTCCAATCATCATCATGTGTCTGCGTTGTTCAGCCGCCTTGCGAATAACCACCGAAGCATCCTCTTGTCCGATAACTTGGTCCACTAGTCCATCTGGGATTGGTACATCTTCAGTTGATTGGAAATCCACTGAATCTAACCATTCGACTATCGATTCCTCAATAATTGGGTCAGGAGAATCTAACTCCTCCACAATTTCAGTTACACTTTTCTCCGAGGTATCTTCCTCTAAGGGTGTAGCATCTCCCATGTTTGTGCCTCCATCTGCAACTGCTTTATGGGTTCGCCAAAAAACAGAACATTATTTCTCCCTTTCAAAGACCGTTTTCTTGCAAGTATTGTGCACCATAGTGCTGCCACTGTTCCATACTCCATCCGACTGGAAGTCCCGCTGCTGGTATAGGGGGGCCTGCTTGTGGAGGCGGGGCTGCGAACAATTCCTGCGCTCCACCGAAGGAAGAGTTTGCTACGGTATCTGTTGCTGGTAGAACCATTGTATGATCAATTAAGGATGTGAATGAATCGCCATCACCCTTGCGACCTCCTAATAACAAAATCGAAAGAAGAACGAGTATAATTGCTCCCATTGCAATTCCAATATAAGTGAAGTTAAGATTGCTAGATTTAGCTGATTCAACTTGAGACTGCACATCATCAGAAATGCACTTAGCACCATCAACCGCACAGGCACTTTTGTGGTCATCCTTAGTTGAATTGAGTTCAGATTGCTTCTCAACGTATTCATCAGTACCCTCTTCAAGACTGGCTATTGCTTCCTCAAGAGACGCAATTCGGTTCTCCAAAGTCATGATGTGTGCGTCAAGTTCACGGGAGTCCATGGTACTAGGGTCAACAGGGAATTCTGTGATGTTCCAGTAAATTGTTCCGTGGTATTTACGATCATTGCCGTCTGTGTCGACTGCATTAACATCTACTAATTTGAGTTGATCATTATACAGAAGACCATCACTACTTCGGTCGAATGGTAGGAAGAAGGACCAACTTGTTTGTACTCCTGTATGTTCGATTGTTTGGAACTCATAACAGATTCCATCTAGAATAGAACAAATTTGCCAGCCACTCTTAAGGTGATTCAAACCAAGATTTGCATTAACAACTGTCAAGGTTACTCTTGCATCCTTGCCAACTAGTCCGTTTTCTATCTCAACAAAGATATCAGCGCTTGGGTCGCTATCAGAGACATATAAGGGCAGTGCATCGTAGACAACTACAGTGAAGGTGTAGGTTGATGAATCATCATGCCTATCGATAACTGTAATCATAACTGTCTTGTCGCCAGTTGTATCCCAACCCATTGTTAGTGCATTGGATAACATGCTGTGGCGAGCAGAGTGGGCTGGGCTTGCAGCAACTGAAACTAAAATGTCATTATTATCGTCATCAACATCATCCATGTAATCAGCAAGCATAATTATCTTCTCTTCACCCTTCTTCAGCATCATACCGTCGAA
This sequence comes from Deltaproteobacteria bacterium, assembly GCA_028344335.1. Lineage (GTDB taxonomy): Archaea > Thermoplasmatota > Poseidoniia > Poseidoniales > Poseidoniaceae > UBA226. Next base: position 43,279 of record JAOMAZ010000004.1, read on the forward strand.
TTCTGAAAGGTCAATAGTTGGTGCATCATTGATATTATTGACCGATACGATGACAACAGTATCGGAAAATTGTGTTCCATCACTTGCACGAAGAGTTAACCTTGCTTGGCCAAAGACATCTTGGTCAATTGTTTCAATGTTAAGTGTCTGGCCAGTCACTGATGCAGTTATTAGGTCGCGGTTGTCGTTTTCCAAGACTGCTACGATAAGACTGCTAGAATCGACTGATGCACCCGTGTCATCGGTATCGGAAAGGTAATTCGAAAGCATGATGCTGTCCGAGGACCCTTCATCCATGTGAATGCTTGTAACGGCACCCCAACGAGGCTGGCCATTCTCAATTACATTGAACAATAAAGTTCCACTTGTGGTATCCTCTCCATCATCGACTATGACGTAGATACCGCTTGGCATTGGAGTTCCATGTACATCTCTCTGTATATTATTGAAAAGAACTGTCATCTTTCCAGTTGTTGAATCCCAAGAGATGAAGTTTGGACTGGTACTTGTGATTTCCAATTCTGAAAGTGGCATTTCCATGTCGCTAATATGCCCCACCATGCTAACTGCTGTTTCTACTTCCACCTTGACAGAGGGGTATGGTTCAGGGACAATTACGGGTAGTGCATTGTTCAGACTGAATGCATCTTCTTTGATTACCCAATCGCTTTCTTGACCACCCGCGTCAACGAATTGAACACGTATGTCGTACAGGCCGCTCATCATTGTTGAATCTGGCTCAAACTGGAACTCGTACCTCTCGTTGGAAGTTCCTTCTCCCATCAGGGTCTGACCTCCCATTACCAAGGAGGAACTCCATGAATCAGCATTTGCTATGGAAATTTCCAGTTTTGGAACCATCGTATCCATTTCATCGACTCCATCTGAAGGATCTCCCCTTACTTCCACGACCACAGTTTCCCCACGGTCAACTTCAGGGTCTCCGATAATGGTTGGGTTAGAACAAATCGGCGGCATATCATGAAGCATTTCCTTATTCACTACATTGTTTCCATAATTGCCGTCACCTGTGGTGTCAGTTATCTTGGCTCTCAGGGCAACATCCCATGCATTTTCAGACAATGAACTGGTATCAAACTGTGCTGTCATTACCTGAGTAGAACCACTGCCACTAGTGGTTAGAGTATTGATTATTCCAGTATCAATCTCTGTTTCCGTTGCGCCATTGATTTGGAAGAACCGTATCATCCCACCATCGTTGTAAGTATCGATTCCATTATTGCTGATCGTTGCAGTGAGATCCAAAACATCTCCAGTGACCCATGACTCTGCTCCATTAGAATTCGACACCGTGAAGTCTTGTATTCCGAGGTCAATTGGTGGTGCCATGGTTCCATCAGCCGCTACGAAAACATCCTCTCCAAAACTGGAAGTGCTCCAGCCAGAGAAAAGTGCAGAGACCACATTCATGTTAGATGCGCCTCCACCTACCAAACTGTTTGGAACTGTCCAAGATGTGCTTGACCACTGATTGCCGGTGAGGGAGATTGTCTCGAATCCTGTGCCCCCTCCAACGTTGCCACTATTACTAGCATAACCGCCATTGTTGAGAAGCCATGCCTCCCAGCAATTGCCACCCTTAGTGCCATCACTATAGGCATGAGAATTGCAGACCTCCTCGGTCACTGCAGCATACAACTTGAACGAAGAAGGTGGAGTTCCAGAGCCAGTGTACTTCACATTAACACTGATGGCAGAGGTGCCATCACCATTATCGCTCTGACCGATGGTCATTGCATAATCCGATGCTGTGGAATGCATATTTCCACCACTTGAGACGTATGAATCCCAGCAAGTGTTTGAACCACAACCCGTATTCAGAGTTGCATCACCGAATGAGGTCTTGGGAGCGCCACCAGATTCTTGTAGATGACTGACCCCCATGATCGGAGCGATGTTTCCGGATTCTGCATCGGCTGTATTGCCATAATTTGCACTGTGGTACGAGATATACACATAGGTGTCAGGCAAACTGTTCTTGACTTGCTTGTGACCTGGGCTACCGTATTGGTAACAAAATCCGCAGTTATCCGAAGTGATGTACTGTGCAAACACTGTATGACCAGGGTTGGTTGGTGCAGCCATAGGCTCTTCAGGCACCTCAAGTTCAATTTCTAAATCTGGTTGTGTATCGTACCAACCAACACCCAATGCTGAAAGTAGCATTAGGAAAGTCATGGTCAAACCGGTCACAGGTATGCGTCTCATGGCTCTGCCTCAACAAGTCTGTTGATAAACATGCCCTTTAGTTGCCTGATACGTAGTATCAGTGAATTGATGAGGTAAATGGGATGGTTTGATGTCATAATGCTTTCTCGGCTAAACAATGGCATCACATCCTGAAGGCAGCCTAATTGGACTGAGGAGTTCAGATGGCAACATAACCTTGATTCGTATTGAATCTGGTAGTAGAAAGGTCAAAGGAATTGGTATTCTTGATCCACTTGAAAAATTTTCAGATGCCAGTTTTGGTAGTGAAATTCAATTGGGAAGGAATACTTACACTATCGTCAGACCACGCCTACCTGATGTGATTTCTGGAATGCAAAGAGGAGCTCAAACTATATCTGCAAAAGACGCTGGATTTTTCATAGCAAAGCTTGGAATCGGAGAAGGAGATAATGTGCTTGAAGCAGGGCTTGGTTCTGGTGGTCTATCGATTCATTTGATGCGTTCACTTGGTAGCAAAGGTAATCTTATTTCAGTCGAAAATAGAGAGGAGCATGCTAGTATAGGAATGACTAATATTTCATCTGCAGTAGAAGCATTTTCTTCCACTGCAAGTCATCAATGCATCATCGGTGATATCAGTGAAGTAGCCCAGAAAAATGAATGGAACCTCGATGCAATTGTTCTCGATTTACCCGACCATCCGAGCGCCATCAAAGCGCTACATTCGTCGCTAAATCATGGTGGTCGGATAGGTTGTTATTGTCCTGTCAGCAGCCAACTTGAAGCAGCATGGCAAGCCTGTGAGGAAGCAGGCTTGTCAATCGAGTGGGCTGGCGAATTGATGCAACGTCAATGGGGCCGTGCAAGTAAGGGTGGAATGAGACCAATAAACGGTCCATTCGGACATACTGCCTTCCTTTTAATCGCTTACAAACCTTAAGCAATCCGAATGCTAGTTAACGACGCGAATTGATGATTCACAGGTTGGGCATGTAAATCTGAACGGCGCTTCACTTCCCCGCGGTAAACCCAATTTTGAATGACATGAAGGGCATTCAACTCTCCTATCAGAAGTTATTCGGACTTCACCAACTCCAAGCCCGTCTGCACCAATAGGTGCGGTAGATACTTGCAAAGCAATCTCTGGTTCTTCTAGCATAGGAGGTGGTAAGTTGACCAAAGGAGGAAGTTCAACAACCACCTCATCTTCACGTCCCTTTCGGGATTTTGCACGTAATATAATGAAAGTCAAGAGCACAAAGGAAAGTATCCATCCTCCAGCCAAATAAGTCAATCCCTTTTGGTTATCAATCTCCATAGAGAAAGGCAAAGCAAGGCCTGATGGTGGTTGATGAGGACCAGCAATACTGACATCTACTGCCCCGCTCCGGTCAACCACTTCCAATCCATCAAAAGAGGAAGAAACCAATAAGGTCAAATGGGCAATAGATTGATCATTTGTCATTGAGTCTAATTGGAGGCTGAATGAAACGCTGCTACCTGGTCCAAGGCGTGCAGTCTTACCCGGAATGTTCGAACTAAGGTCGGTCCAAGAAGCATAAACTAAGCCAGAATCATCACCTTCGAGAGCCATGGTAATATCGATAATGTGGTTGACCTTATTCTTGACTGTGATTGTGATTGTAGTACTACTATCATAATTCATTGCGGGTTGGGAACTTGAAACGGTTATTTCCACAACATCAACACCTGCGATGAAAGAGGATGAAATTTCTAAGATGTGTGAAGCAGAAATCGATGCACTTGGATCTGATAGAGAATGAATAGAAACCACCAAGTCTTTTGTTCCAGCCAATAAAGACTCAGAAGCATTGCAGGTGAATGGGATTGCGGCACTTGAAGCACCGGCTTCTAATTCATGCTCAGCAGCAATATCACAACTTAACCCAGACATTGAAAGTAGGAAGGAATCGGCGGCATTACCTGTATTACTTAGCACCAATGAGCCACTCAAAGTCCCACTAGGGGATACTTCTGAAGGTGTGTTAAGGAAAACTACTGAAGCGTCTACTGTTTGCTCAAAGACTGTTAAATTCCAACTAACAGTGGAATCGTCTGTGGTACTACTAGCACTAATGATTAGGTTAACGCTCTGAGCAGGGCCATCTGAAAGTCTTCTCAAGGTTATGTTAACATTACTAGATTGACCAGGTTCAAGGCTAACGGAATTTGCGTTCATAGAAACTTCGAGTGAAGTGCCAGCGAATGAATCATCTACTTCAATCAAGAATGTATCATTTGAATTACCTAAATTTGTTATGTGAATTACTGTTGATACAGATTCCCTACTGCCAACTACAACCCATTCTGATGCGGCAGATATTTTGACATCGGATTCAGCCAAAACTTGAGCCACCAAATTCAAGGATTCGCTCTCACCATTATCACTTGTCATGATAATTGAAAAGGTTTGGTCTCCCAAAGCGGCTGTAGGACTCGCATTCAGAAGAAGAGAAATCGTAAATTGGGAAGATGGCTCCAATATCATGCTTTGAGATTCGTTTTCCAAGACAAGAGAAAGTTCAGATGACAGACCACTACTTCCTAAACTAAGACTTTGGTTAACTGTAGAATCACTATCTACGGTGATGCTGAACTGCGTGCTAGAGTTTGGTAAGACCTGCACTCTATTGTCGGCAGGGCCAGCGACTGAATAGCCATATCTTGCCGAAATATTGAGTACCCCTGCTGCTGCACTACTAGCCTGTGAATGACGACTCTTTGCAGTAATAGTAAAGGTTGAAATATCAACTATTGAGATCCCCTCGGCAACACTAACATCGACATTGAATTGCTCAGAATCTCCACGTTGAACAACAACCCAAGTACTTGGGGGATAAATCGAGACTCCTGCTGCTGATTGGCTTTCAAAGTAGATTTCATCTTCTTCGCTACCATCGTTAGCAATCACCCATGTAACCTGCTTTGTCTCTCCAGGTGTGATGTTCAAAATTGAAGAAGGTGAGTCCAATCTCAAAGCATATGATACCCCGATTGTTAGATTAATTGTACTTGTATGGATTGAAGAATTATCGGCTATATTTGCTGCTTGCAAGGTTACAGAACAGGTATCGTTTAGATGGGCTGCTGATGGAATTGTCGCTTGAACGGCGAGAGTTTCAGGCTCGCTAGGTGCTAGAAGTCCGCCATCGGGCTGTATAACTTGGAATTCGCACTCTCCTGTTTTGGATTGAACTGAATGAATATGCTCAGCATAATATGTGCCAAGGTTTGTGAATTTGACACTCAAGTTTTCGCTTGTTCCGGGCAACCACTGCACACTTGAATCGGTTAAATCGGTATAAGTTCCATTTGTCTCTTCAGTGACGTTGACAACTAGAGTCGTCGTCCATGTTAGATTCCCTTGGGTACTTGCTGCTGAAAGACTGAAGCCTTGGTAAATGGGTTGAATACCTCCTGGGACGGTTATTCTTAGAGTCTTAATTCGGGATTCTTGTGGATTCATGTCTAATAACTGGTCGTCCAACCAGCGTGCTTGCCAGCCGTTTGGTACGGCTCTGCCGCCGTTTGACATAGGCATGCCACTGCCATTACCTGAGCCATTTCCGCTGCCGTTGCCAGAACCGTTTCCACTTCCATTACCTGAGCTATTTCCGCTGCCGTTACCAGAACCATTGCCACTTCCATTACTTGGAGGTGCGGCTATGCAGTCATCTCCGCTATGTAAGCAAATGCCGATTGACATAGAGGCTATTAACGAGGAATTCCAACTTAAATTAGCATCAAGAGTTATGTTTCCTAAATCACTGGCATTCCAAGTCTCATTGACCGTGACTGAATTATTCGATTGATTGACAACAGAACTTGCAGACCAAACTTGTGATCCATTTTCAGGATAAGATGCGACCATGGAAAAATCATAACCAAGGTCAGCGGTTAAATTATCCAAGTCAACACTGATACTAAGATTGTCATCTGAAATATTGTGGTATGAATTATTTGCTGGTGTGGTAATCAAGACTGACTCATTGCCACTTGGTTGTGGTAATTGAGCAACTGCCCAATCAACCCACCACTGAGATAGATCAGGCTCTTCCTCAACAGCGAGTAGAATTGAATCAATGACATTGCCCTGATTTGTGACCGATATGTTGAGGTCAAGAGTACTTCCTGGCGCCATGGAAACCATTCCCATATCACCCATTGCCGCAGCATCAATGCTGGCTCCGTGCAGCGGGAGTACACTCAATTGAACAGTAATCATCGATGAAGAACTTCCATCTGATTCATTGACATAAATCGCTACATTCCCACTATCAGAAATCTGCGCATCGATACCTAGTCGCACCACGATTGTAGTATCTGCAGAGAAGGTTGGAAGTACATCTTCCACCACATCTTCGGCTGCTAAAACGGTCCATGAAGATGCCAAGCCGGAGGAATAAATTGAGACATTAAAGTCCTCGATACTGGAACCATTATTGTCTATTGTCAAAGTAATATTACTCGAATGACCTGGTGATAATTGAACATGCAAAGAATCTACTGAGAGTAGAATATTGTCGGCGGCCGAAGCAGGAATTGCCATAATTGGAGATATAGATGCAAGGATTAGTAAGGCCACCCATAGGGTGGCCCTTCTAGCATCAGATTGTGCTTGAGACACGCTTCTCCGACAAAGAGGGTGCGTATAAGCAGAATGGCTCATTCAGTTTCTTTTGTCCCGAGTCTGATTGGAAAAGCAAGGTGCCTCAAGGCTATGTAAATTATGATTCCAAATGAAGCGGCATTAGTGACCCACGCAAGGCGATGGTGCCAACCAAGTATTTCAATCAAGATAACTTCAGAAATTGTCGACAAAATGAGGGTGCACCCATAGACCCCAACTGCCATCGGCAAACTATGTTCGATTGGCACACTTGAATGGAAGGTAACCAAACGATGGGTAGTGTGAGCGATGATTGAACCCATCGAATATGCCAAAACCCAACTCATCGCTGCACGATGTTCAAGACCGCTTGAAAGAAAATACAAGCCCTCGTAAAAACCGTAAAAAATAGCGGTGTTGAGAGCTCCAATCATAACGAAACGTTTGAATTCATCCTTTTCCATCAGAAATTGCGAATCACTCAAGAACATCACCCAGTTATGTCTTCAAGTCTTTCCTTGATATCCTTGGGCATAGGTTCGCCCATCATCAAATACATGGCAACAACTTGGGATAAATGAAGCACCTCTTCATCTTCATCTTTCTCTAAATGGGCAGCATCAGCCAGACCCCAGTGTGCAACGATTAGGCCAATATCATCCTTCATTCCTCGAGCTAGTTCGAGGCTTTGTTCTAATAGCAACTTGGCCTCCTCAGGTTCATTGTTTTTCAATAAAAGGTGCGCAAGGTCGGCTAAAGCAGTCATCTCACTACTTTCATTATGAGTAGTTTGAGCCATCACCAGAACTCGGCGTTGGGACTCAATGCTTAATTCATCCATATTTTTAGCCTCAAATTGAGCGCATTCTTCCGCCATCAACTGCTAAGCTAACACCGCGGATACCGCCGCTATGTGGCAGGCATAGGAAAACCACGGCATTCGCAGTTTCTTCAGGTTTGATCAAACGACCAATCGGTACTTGAGATAGCCAAGTTGAGCGTATCTCTTCCTTGCTACGGCCCGTTTTGCTTTCAATCGAAGCGGCGAGAGATGCTAATCTGTCTGTATTTGTGAACCCAGGTAAGATATTGTTGATTGTTATGCATTCAGGTAATTCACGAGAAAGTGACTTGGACCATGAAGCCATGGCACCACGAAGAGTATTGGAAAGTCCAATATTAGGGATTGGTTCTCGAACTGAAGTTGAAATAATGTTGACTATTCTACCCCTACCAGATTCAACCATACCTGGTACAAGTAACTTGGTTATCGTATGAGCCGCATGTAGGTGGCGCTTGAATGGTGCCTCAAATTCCTCAATTTCACTGTCCAGCAATGGGCCTCCTGGGGGGCCCGCTGAATTATTGACTAGAACTTGAATCGGTCCATCTTCAAGGAGAGTAGAAATTGCGGCTTTCACGGCCGCAGTATTTTCTAAATCAAGACTAAGAATAGAATGCCCAGGGCCCGGCAATGAAGCGCATAAGCCAGCAAGTTCTTCTTCATCTCGACTACACAAAATTACTGTGCAACCTACTTCTGCCAAAGCCTTGGCCGTTGCTCTTCCAATTCCCTTTGAAGCTCCACAAACTAAGGCTTTCATTCCTTCCATCGCGGTGCGCGTAAATGGCGATTTACTATCTAACATTCTCTTCATTCCTCCAATTGCAATTTTAATTCTTCCAATATAATTTATTCAGTCACAATAATGTGCATATGTTTGTTCAGCCAGCTTCTGATAAACTACTTCTAAAACCTCATCAGGAGCATTTCGGAAAGTCGGATGTTCAGTCTCTCCTTGTGGTCTACGCATCGCATTCCATTCTCCTGCTTCATATGCCATTAGGGCTTCCTTCATCAATACACCTGCTAAAACCAAAGTCTCGTAGCACAGGTCTTCGTAAGTCATTCCTCGCTTAACTGGTACTTCACGACGCATCAATAACTCTCCCGTATCAATCCCATTATCGCAGAAATGGGTCGATGAACCGATTGGGATATCGTGGTAAACAGACCAAGCAGGGCTAGCACTACCTCGACATTCAGGCAATAAGCCAGGGTGGGAGTTGATGACACCATCTTTAGGATGATCAAGAATTTCTCCACGAATTATTCGAGTTCCTCCAAATACGATGAGGTCTAACTCTAGTTCGCGCAGATGAGGCATAACCTGTTCAGAATTATGAATAGAAACTTCCACATGCGGAATATCTAATCCAGACATTTGTTCAACAATAGTATCAGCAATAGGATTTCCTTCAATACGGGCGAGGAACTTTTCTCGTTCTTCATCGGCGATGGGGGAATCTTCTGATATGATTATTGATGGGATGAAATCTTGCGATATTAACTGTTTCAACATCTCCCTCCCATAAGGGTGCTCTTTGAGCAGTAAATAGGCAAATGCTAGTTTGGCCATGCCTCTGCGAGGAGGACATAGACCCCGTGATTTTCGGTCTTGTCATCAGGGAGTACATCGCTTTCTATCACGCGGGAATAATACTGTTTCACGGACATTGCGACTACCTGTCAAAGCCATTGTTAGGCGAGCAACCCCCAGCCCCCAACCTGCATGAGGTGGTGCTCCGAAACGGAATCCATCGATGTAAAAATCGAAATCAGCGGGGTCTAAGTCGACATCTATTAAGTTCTGAGTCAATACATCTGCTCGGTGTTCTCTCTGACCGCCACTGGTCATTTCGTCTCGGCCATAATTTAGGTCGAAACCGCGAGAAAGTTGTCCTCCACTTGAGGAAGTCTCATCTTTCTCATGATAGATGTAGAATGGCTTCATCGCCATTGGCCAGCGAGGTATGAAATGGAAACCAGAATGATGTTCTGCAATGATATCAGCGTGGTGGGCTTCGATATCATCTCCCCAAGTTATGTCTTGACCAGCAGCAGCTATCATTTCGATGGCATCGCTATATTCAACTCGTGGGAAAGGAATGCTTGGCACCTCTACTACGATATCCTCCATCTCTTGAGTGCGGCGGTAAACATTGATGGCTTCTATTTCCTTGCCATCATTGGCAGCAACTGATGACCAAATATGGTGAATCATTCGCTCCTGAACTGCCATCACGTCCTCATCATTTGCCCAAGCCATCTCGATATCGAAGGAAACGAATTCGTTTAGGTGGCGGTAAGTGTCGTGATTTTCTGCTCTGAAGGCTGGACCGATTTCGAAAACTCTTTCCAAGCCGCCAAGAATTGCCAGTTGCTTGTATAATTGAGGGCTTTGGGATAGGTATGCATCTCTCTCGAAGTATTTCATTGGGAAGAGGTTTGTACCACCTTCAGCAGCAGCAGCGATGATCTTTGGGGAATTTATTTCTTTGAATCCTTCGCTAATCAAATGCTCTCTTCCGTATTGTAGAATCTTGGCTCTCAAATTAAAGATTGCATTGACATGAGTACGGCGTAAGTCGAGGAAGCGGTTATCCAAGCGGGTGTCTAATTCAACGTGGACTGTATCGGTAACTCCGAGCGGAAGTGGAGTTGCGGCCTGTGAGAGAATGTTGACCCCATTTGCTACAACTTCATATTCAGTTGGTGGAATAGGCTCTCCTTCTGCTACCTTTGGAGCACGCTTTTGAGCTACGGTTCCAGTGAACTGAATAGTCGATTCACGGCTGGTATTTTGCACGCTACTCAACACATCATCATCGACCAAGCCCTGTTTGAGAAATACTTGGCAAAGGCCTGTTCCGTCTCGTAAGTCAAGAAAACAGATTTTCCCCTTGCCACGGATGGCTTGGGCATAACCACAGATAGTTACTTCCTTGTCGAGCAAGTCAGCTCCCTGAGTTTGGATTTGGCCAAGGCTGTGAGTGCGGTAGGCGGTTGGGTATAGGGTGCTGTCTGCCATATTATTGCGGCCATCATGCTAATCTCTTGAACCCTTTCACCAAGCATGGCCGAAAACCTTGCCGATTCTTTGATGCGATGGTTTTTCATTCAAGTGCTCGACCCGCAGTATATGATTAGGCGACCTCAAACCATGCTTTTGGTCTGCTTGATGCTCTCATCTGGTCTACTCGGCTGCTTTGGAAACGAAGATTCTGAGATTTCAACTGAATTATTCGTTGCCTCTTTTGAGTTGTCCGCCCCAGCAGGTGAATTATTCTACTATACCGTTGAATCCAACATCGATTATCACATTGAAATCGATGGCGCCGGCTTCTTGGTTGATGAAAACGGAGTGGTTAGGGATGGAGGGAACTGGACTTATCCAGCTGGCTTCGCATCGCCGGGATTGTTTATGCATCCTGTAGTTGGTGAATTTGCTACTTTGAACATAACAGCCGGCGAGATGACTGAAAGCATCAATGTCAGCGTCGTAGATGCTGCTGGAATAGTCAACGGTCAATCCGCCTTCGATACCATCGATTGGCTAACTACTGACCATAACAATCGCTGGTGTGGAAAAGGCTCAATCCATGATGGAGGTGAGAATTATGCAGCATCTGCTGAAGCAATGAAACAGCATCTCCTCAACATCGGCTTCGACCATGTTGAAGTTACAGAATATGAGGAGGACTACCTAAAGGACATTGTCGCCTACAATTATGGCGAGGTATATCCTGATGAGTGGATTGTTGTGGGTGGGCATTTCGATGTCGCCTATGCCATGACACCACCGGGTGGTGGAACATCCGAAGGCGCCAATGATGATACCAGTGGTAGCACCGTTAGTCTTGAGATGGCAGAAGCACTTGGTACCATGAATTTTGACCATACTGTTGTTGCAGCATTATGGGCTTGTGAAGAAGAGGGGCTGCTTGGAAGTTTGGCATTTGTTGACCATATTCCTGAAAATGTAACTGTTAAGGCCTACATGAATTTCGATATGGTTTCCCTGAATTATCCAATTGTGCCACCCCCTGGCTATGGGCCATATGATTTGGGAATCGCAGTTGCTGGTGCATCGGATGAGAACCATACTGTGATGCTGGATTGGATTGAAAGTGTAGTGGTTGATGAGTTGCAATATTCTCCTACTTCTCAAAATGAAATTCATTGGTCAGCCGCTGAATCTTGTGCTAGCGATCATTGTTCATTCTTTAGAGAGGGATATGCAACTTTCAATTTCTTCAGTGCTGGAGGTGATATATCCTTCTGGCAAGAATGGCATTCAGGCACTGATAACCTTGATTTTATGATTGCTAAGGCGGGGGGAGAAGATGGCTTGGCGAGTGGCTTCAATACTCTTGTCTGGATTTCCTTGCAGTTATTCATTCACATCGACAATACTGGGGATGAGTTTCAGGGTCGTTGGGTCGAATCAACAGAATAAGGTTGTTGTTTAACCGAAAAGAACGGGTATCAACAGCCTCTTCGCTAAACTGAGGGGGAGCCATCATGGAGTACGATATTTTCTTCTCGATTTCTCAAACTCCCGATGCTGAAGGCCATATCCCTTCTGAACAACGGATGTTGAAAAATTACTTTGAACAGGTAAAACTAGCCGACGATTTAGGCTTCGGTGTTGCATGGCTCGCGCAAGCACACCTATCCACTGAAACTCAAAAGTTGAACAAGAAACCTGTCGTACCACATTGGCAAGGAGAAGTTGGCCTCTGCACTGATTTCCCCCAATTGGCATTGGAAACTTTTCATCGTACCAAGCGTATTGATATTGGCTCAGCAGTATTGTCATTATTAGCCAGTGGTGGGCCAATTGCTCAAGCTGAAAGAATTGCCAACACTGTACAATTGATGGGGATGTCCTCTTCGCAAAGAAAGTTGCACGTTGGTTTCAGTGCTGGCCGCTTTGAGTTCATGGCTCGCCCATATGGGGTAATTCCCCGAAATGAAGTTGAAGAAAAGTCGTGGCCTGCTTTGCGTGGTCAAATCTTCATGGAGGCATCTGAAATCTTCCTGCGTTTATTGCGGGGCGACCGGATTAGTTCTGAGGATATTCGCGCAACAACTCTAACAAGGGCAAATTTCCGTTCTGATGAAGATTGGCTGGCTGTTCAAGATGCTGCTGGTGGTGGGGATTCGGTTGATATTGAGCGCCGATACAAGTTTGAAGATATCAGTATCGTACCACGGAATTGGCCGCGTTCTCAACTGAAGTTAATCGCTGGAACTCATGATCCTAATGCTCAGGAGTTCGTTAATTCGATTCTTCCTGTCAAGGTTTTCAACTTGTCAATAACTCAGCCTGAGGTAATCGAAGCAACCCATGCTAGAATGGCTGCTTGCTACCATCAAGATGGCGGTAACTGGAGCAGGAGAGATATGCCAAGAACTTCCTTTGTCTTCCTAAATGCTGAAGAAGGTTTGACTGCAGATGAACAAAGTACCGCTGCTAAACTTGAGGCAAAGGCTTCACTTGGCGCATATTGGGCTGCCCTAGAAGGTACACTCGATCCAGCAAAGGTTGCCAAGGCTGCTGACAATGCTTTAATCGGCAATCCAGCAGAAATCGCCGCCCAAATGCTCGAGCGTTTCCATCCAGAAGACAGGATAATGACTTGGTTTGATTTCTTTAATCATGATTCGGAGCGTGTCTGTCGCAACATGCGTGCTTTTATCGAACAAGTGGTGCCGTTGGTGGAGGCGGCGCTTTGACCTTACAACATGATGACCATTCAGCTGTATCTCCTGGTCGTCCTGGATCAGGGGTATTTCCAGACTCTCCACTTGGTGAGAATGTTGAGGGCATCCCTACTGGTCGTGATGTAGAATGGGAGCCATTGGTTGATTATCGTCGAAACGGGGTTTCTGAAACTACCATTCATGGTGCCGTTGCTTGGGCTCATGGTGATGAGGTCATCCATTCCTTTGGTGGCAATGTCCTATGTTATGGTCGCTCGATGATGAAGCCATTCATGTTGAAGGCTTTTTGCGAGGTCTTGGATGATGAAACTGATTGGTCGCAAAAGGCCATTGCCGTGGCTAGCCATAATGGCGATACCGAGCATGTTGCTGCTGCGCAGAGTTTGTTGTCTGAATCCGAATGGGGCTTGATGTTAACACCTCTTGATGTACCGCTAATTCAATTTGGTCGCCAAGTTCGGCGTCCTCGACGTTGGTATCATACCTGTAGTGGTGAGCATGCTGCTATACTGAAAGGCTGCCGTTTGAAAGGTTGGAAGCGGGCTGGATATACCTTGCCAAGCCACGAAGTATTCCTCTCGTTCATGAAAACTATTCGCAGTTTTCTTGGTCAAGACTGGCAACCAAAGCGCATCGCCAAAGATGGTTGTGGCCTGCCAACAATTTCCAATACCGTCAATGAATTAGCTCGCTTATGTGCTGGACTAGTGCGACAAAAGGATGATGATTGGATTTGGTCTGCTATGGTAGAACATCCTGATTTGATAGGTGGTTTCAATCGCCTCGACTCAACCATTATCAAAGCCGGCGAAGGAAAAGTTATCGCCAAAGAAGGGGCAGACGGCCTGCTGGGTTTGTCAATAGAACACCCAGACTACCCAAAGGGATTGGGAATCGTGGTAAAAATTGCTCACGGCTGGAACTCCCAAGCAACTTGGTATGTAGCAAGGACGATATTAGGGGTCTTGGGTATTGAATTACGCAATCCGTATCCGCTACACCGGCAAAAAGCATTCATTGTACCAGGGGTTGTTCCACCGCATTTACTTGAGATTTTGAAGACTATTCCAACTTGGGATGAATGGGACCCTGATCAAGACCGCTGGCATTATGAGATTCCGACTCGGGGTGAAGGCATTGATTGAAGTGTTGAATCTAATTAACGGAGAATTTGTTGCTACTGAAGAATGTGTGGAGAATCTGAATCCTGCTACTTCAAAGCAAACTTCAGTCATTCCACGTTCGACTACAAGTGATGTTGATGCCGCAGTTATCGCGGCAAAACGAGCCTTTCCTGCTTGGGCAGTTCTATCATATGAAGAACGAGCAGATTGGTTGGATAAAATCGCCGATGCTCTTGAGGCTAAGTCGGAGGAAATTGCGACTCTTGAATCAATGGATACTGGTAAGCCTATTTCTCTGGCAAGGGCTGTTGATGCTGCTCGTAGTATCACAAATTTTCGGTTTTTTGCTAAACAGGTGCGCGAGTTAGAGGTAGAACGCTTTGAGATGGAGGATGCAAGCAATCATGTTATCATGCAACCAGTGGGAGTTGCAGGTTTGATTACGCCCTGGAATCTACCGCTGTACTTGCTATCTTGGAAAATTGCTCCGGCTATTGCAATGGGAAATACGGTAGTTGCTAAACCCAGTGAATTAACTCCCTTAACCGCTGACTTATTGGCGCGGGTATTAGTGGATGTTGGCTTACCCGCGGGTGTTGTCAACATTGTTCATGGCTATGGGCATGAAGCAGGCCAAGCCCTAACAGAGCATCCTGATACTCGCATTATCTCCTTTACAGGAGGAACTGCAACAGGGAAAATTGTAGCCTCTACTGCAGCCCCGATGTTCAAGAAATTAAGCCTTGAATTGGGTGGTAAAAATTCGACTATCGTCTTTGCTGATGCGGATATGGAAAAGACTGTTTCAGGAGTTTCTAGAGCTGGTCTACTAAACCAAGGACAAGTCTGCCTTTGCGGTTCTCGAATATTGGTTGAATCTTCAATTTATGATCAGTTTTTGGCAGACTTATGCGAACATATCGAAGCTATGAAACTTGGTGACCCAAGTGATGAAGATACTGAACTTGGCTCTTTGGTCTCAAAGGAACATCGCTCCAAGGTAGAATCCTTCATCCAAATCGCCAAGGACGAAGGTGGGGTCATCTGCACCGGTGGTAAGCGACCTGATTTTGAAGAAGGTGCATTCTTAGAACCTACAGTAATTTCTGGCTTAAGCATCGACTCAACTTGCTCAACTGAGGAAATATTCGGTCCTATCGTAGTGGTACATCCTTTTGATACTGAAGAAGAAGCGGTTGCTATCGCTAATGGAGTCGAATATGGCCTTGCCGCATCGGTATGGACATCAGACCTTGAGAAAGGACGGCGGGTTAGTGAAGCCCTCGACACCGGTATGGTCTGGGTCAATACTTGGCTTCACCGAGATTTGAGAACTCCATTCGGCGGAACTAAGGCATCAGGAGTCGGCCGTGAAGGTGGTAGATGGTCGCTGTCATTTTATTCAGAGGCCCAAAACATCTGCATCAAGCGATGAATTCGCTGGCAAGGCTCTTCAAGGAGTAGCCTCGCGCTTTGCTCTGATGGCCCTCAATCCATATTGGGTAATGATGGGACTTATTTTGGTCCTCACCCCCCTAACTTGCTGGCTATTCACCCTCAACCAAAAGCAACGCCGAACTCCTCTCAGAGATATTGCTAGAATCATTCACGAAAAGAGATACTACCTACACATCATGGGGTATTTAGTCATCATCAAGTGGAAGAGCTGGACTGATAATTTGAATGAACCAATGAAACGCCTGACTGGTCATTGGACTGACTGGGTGTATGCTATCGAAGGAAATGCAACGCTCTGGGTACAAGAGTTTTTCAGAAATTCATATCTGACAGATTTCCTAAACTTCCACTACCTTTTCATCTACTTATTCTTGATTTACATAACCACCGTCTACTATGCCTATGTTGGCGAGCGTGATATGACCGATAAAGTTGCACTGAACTATCTCCTCATCTATGCTATTGCTGTTCCATATTACCTATTCTTTAATGTTGAAGTGACTAGTTCTTGGATTCCAGGAATGGATGCCATTCTCTATCAAGATGGTTGGTATGCAGAATTCTATGCCACTCATGACCCCCTCGATAATGCGGTTCCATCTCTACACATTGCAATCCCCTTTGGAATAATTCTCCTGAATATCCTCCATGTCAGAGAAAAAGGCATGAAGATGAAAGAATGGGCCCATTATCGCTATCACGTTTTCATTGTAGCAAATACTATTTTGTTTTCTTTTGCAATCCTATATCTTGGAATACACTGGATTATTGATATCCCATTAGGTATGGCTATTGGCGCCATTGGTGCCTTCTTTATCCATCACTTACAGCCGCGTTTGAGAAATGACCACGGCAAGATGTTTGAAGGTGTGACAAAAGAGAAAGTTGTCCGGCATGTCATGGTTGAGGGATTCATCGGCCTAATGCTTCTTCTCAGTATCTTTGCTGCTGTTTCCTATCAAGAAGCAAATATGGATGAACGTGTTTCATTCAGGCTTGGTGAAGGAGACACAACTTACGAAATTATTCAACGTCTACATTATGGTGAGACGGTAGAAGTTGAAGTTACTAATTTGGCAGAGAATGCCGACCTCTATGTTGTTGCAATTCAATTACAAGCCGCTCTTCCCGCAATGGCTGAAGGCTCTGTAAATTGGACTAATTTAAGCGATGAAGGTGGCCAAGAAATTAGGGTATTACCTAGCCAAACTCTCAAAATCACTCTAGGCCAATCGGATGTTTGGCATCTGATCTTGTTGCATAACCCCACTGATTCGGGTGCCGAAGTCATGGAAGTTCGGGTCCTCAATGACTATGGGAATGACTCGATGATCAATGCCTATATACTCTCAATTCCTTCTCTTTGGATGACAGGTTTTGTCATCCATCGCCTAGTGCGCCTGAAAATAGCGAATAAGTCTCTAATCGATTCATTACCGTCTCATAAATGGCAATTTGATGAACAGGAATAAAGGCATCCTGTAAAATTGACCACCTGATGGATTCAGCCGGGGACAGTTTGGTGCTGCCGATTTTTCCCCTCGAATGCACATTATTGCCAGGTGAGCCACAGGTCTTACGGATCTTTGAGCCACGCTACAAACAGATGCTAGATGATTGCCTACTCGACGACCTACCCTTCGGCATTTGTTTAATCGACCCATTTCATCCGGTCAATGGCTGGACTGGCCCTCATCTGATTGGTACAACAGCAAGGATTTGCGGCCATGAAGAAGCCGGTAGCAATCACATTATCGAGATTCAAGGACAACGAAGATTTCGAATCATAGAGATTATCGAGCCGGCTGCACCCCCGATGGATGCGATACAACACCGAGTTTTTCCCGACCTTGAATCTTTGATGGAAATGGTAGGCGGCGACGATGATGCACGTCTTTATATCCGTGCCAAGGTAGAATGGATGATAGAGCCTGAAGGAACATTAGATGACGGTTTCAAAGCTGAATTAGAAGATATGTGGATGGCCTTTCTCTCAAATCTTGCTAAGCAAAATAGTATGCCTGAAGAAATAGTTGAAGAATGGAAAGATGCGCAATTGGCAACTGTCTGTGATTGGGATGCCTCTTCCATTTGGCGAATCGCTTCGGTATTAGTTGCTGACCCAAATGAAAAGCAATCATTACTTGAATCAGCAAGCTTAATTGAATTAGTTTCTGAATTAATGCACATTATCGATTAAGAGCGTATATCAAGGGCGAAAGCACCTGAAAATGCTCCCACAACTAGCCCAAGACCCCACCAAAAGCCAAGTCTGAATGCCGGTAACTCATGCTTACCCCAACTACCTGAAGCCATGAACCAAAACAGCACCAAAATAAAAGCTCCACATCCAGCCATACTTGACATTAAAAATGCTAAGATAATCGTTGAAAGGCCGCCAGCCATGAAATCAAGGATCTCGCTATTGCGGCCTTGTTTGGCCATCCAAGCCGCCATCATAACAAGTCCGGGTATAGTAACGACGAGGAGTGCAACATGCATATTCCAAAGTGAATTGAGGTAGTCTCTCTCATTCCAAGGGCTTGCTAACTTACCAGAGTCAACAAGCGACTGGGAAACTAGGCCACATATTGCGCCAGTTATTGCAGGGATGATGACATGTACAAATGCTGCCTTTGAATGAACGACATTTTGCTCATGGCCATCCATGTTCGGGGCGATGTGGGAGTCCTCAAGAAGATGTCGTATTGACAAGGTCAAAGACCTGATGTTGCCTCGGCTATTCATGGGCGG
>JAOMAZ010000040.1 GCA_028344335.1 Deltaproteobacteria bacterium
ATGCTAAGACACATATATTAGTTTGATTAACGTGAATATTTACGTTGAAGAATATACTATCCCCATATCTTGATTTCTTATCTAAATCAGCAATGTGCAAAATCAAATTCAAGTTTGGATGCTTCAATAATGCTAAACCCTGAATAATGGTTAATCTTTGACCCTTGATTAGGTCGCTAACAATTGGATTAAGAATATCATCCTCAATCAGCATAGACTTCAGCGCTGATGAACGCCGTTGAAGCCAATCATCCGCCAGTCCAAATGCTCCCAATGTACACCCTCATCCAATTGGCTGAGTAGTTTGGAAATGAATGCTTTGGCTATCCAATTACTTACGCTTTAAGGGGAGTGATTCTAACTTTGTCTTCAAGACCCCCTCTTTTAGCATTACTTTTCTAAATTCTTCCATCCATAATACCGAGGATGAAATTGCCACCAAAACTAACCACGTACTCCAATTCAAAAAGCGAGTAGATAATAATGAGCCGATTTCCAAGTCTGAAAAGGGTATGGTAAATGTTGCATACTGCACTACGAATAATAAGAAACCAGTACAAAAGACCATGGAGTAATTAATGGCTCTATTACTGAAAATACCTAAGGAAAACACACTTTCTGCTACACTCCTACAATTCAGCACATTGAATAATTGGAATAATACAAAGACTGCAAAAGCGGCTGTTCTAGCAATCTCAAATTTTTCTTTTGACCATAACTCCCAAGTTTCTTCATCACATATACCTGAATCAGAAGCTGCAATTTGACCTTGATATATCACATCTCCTTTGTCAAAGAAACCCTTCGTGCAAGGCTCTTGTGTCATCACGTGCCCATCTGCAATGTAGAAGACAGTCAGAGTTCCTACCAGCATTATTGACCCCATCCACATAATCAATGCCATATCTACTAGATTAGGTAATCCTTCGGTCAAGGGCTTAGGTGGAACTTCCATTACTTTTCCATGCTTCTTTTCCACACCAAGGGCAACTGCTGGCGGTCCATCCATCAAGATATTAATAACCAAAATTTGAGTTGCTGTAAAGGGGAGATTCCAACCGAATACAAAGGTTGAGAGAATAATAATTGCTACGGCCGCCACATTCGTAGATATTTGATAACGCACAAAATTCCGGATATTTTGGTAGATTTTCCTACCTTCTTCTACGGCTTTAACAATATTGGAAAAATCATCATCCTGAAGAACCATGTCTGCAGCATCTTTTGCAACATCTGTACCAGCCATACCCATTGCGATGCCGATATTTGCTTTTGCTAATGCTGGTGCATCATTGACACCATCTCCAGTCATCGCAACAACTTCTCCACGGTTTTGCAAAGCAGTTACAATTCTCATTTTTTGGTCGGGTGTGACTCGGTGATAGACGTCGATATCCTCAACGATATCGACTAATTCTTCATCACTTATTTCCATTAGTCTGTGCCCACTTAGCGACTCGGAGCGTGTTTTTGCAATCCCCAAATCTTTCCCAATTGCTAATGCGGTTGTTTCTTGATCACCTGTAATCATCTTTACTATGATGCCTGCAACCTTACAAGTTTCAATTGCCTTTTTTACTTCTGGACGAGGCGGGTCCCTTATTCCAACCAAACCAAAGAATGTGAGATCTTTTTCCATCTCTTCCATATTCGAAAAGTCTTCTTCATCACCTATTCTTCTACCACAGAGTGCCAGAACTCGCATTGCTTCAGCAGCCATTTCTTTATTTGCTTTGTAAATTCTATCAGTATCGCCGTCTTGTACTTCTTTTCTCAAACCATTTTCTATTATGTGTGTAACTAAGTTTCTATATCCACCGGCTGCACCTTTAGACAATAACCACCTTTCGCCATTGATGGTTTGAATCGTAGACATTCTTTTCCGTACTGCATCAAAGAAGAATTCATATTCCCGCGGGTTCTTTTGAGCCATTTCTTCAAGGTTCCCATGAACTTTCCAACCAAAGACCGCACAGGCTGAATCAGTTGGGTCGCCAATTGCTTCCCAATGCCCATCGAATTTGTGAATTGTGCTATTATGACAAAGAGCAGCACAGGTTGAGGCTAATTTGAAAGCATCATTTTCTAATGCTGCTTCCACTTCTTTTTCTGATAATTCCACTCCCTCTTGACTTAATCCACCAATTGTTGGGTCGAATCCCTCGCCATTAATGTTGTAATTCGAATCCATTGTAAAAAATCTCTTAACTGTCATTTCATTCTTTGTTAAGGTACCAGTTTTATCAGAACAAATGATCGTTGTCGCACCGAGTGTTTCAACGGCTTTCATTCTTCTAACTATTGCTTTATGTCTTGCCATGTTCCTCATCCCTAAGGCCAATGTGATGACCAATATGATGGGTAATCCTTCTGGAACAATGGCTACGAATATGGCAATGGCAACAATGAATTGCTCAATAACAACATCGACTAAACTCACACCTGAAGGATTTAGAATTGCGATTGCAAGTTTTAGTGATACTAAAAGGACAGCAACAAAAAGTGCGATAAAACCAAGGAACCTTCCTAAACTTTCCAGTTTTATTTCAAGCGGGGTTTTTGGAGTTTCAGCCTCGGCAATTCCACTGGCTATATGGCCTAATTCAGTTTTCATCCCAGTGTTGATGACTAAGCCAACTGCCCTGCCGCGAGCAGCTACAGTTCCCATGAATGCCATATTTGTTTGCTCTGCGACAATTCTCCTTCCAGTTAGTGCTTCTATATTTTTACTTACTGTGTCTGATTCACCGGTCAATGCAGATTCATTTACCTTAAATTGATAGACCTCAATCAAACGAATATCGGCAGGAATATTCAGCCCCTCTTCCATCTTTACGACATCTCCTGGAACTAATTGGTCGGTTGAAATTTCAACCTCCCTTCCATCTCGCTCGACGATACAATTACTTGTCGCCATTTTTTTCAGTGCATCCATTGCTTGCTCTGCTTGTTCTTCTTGCCAAAATCCAAACACTGCATTAATAGTCAAAACGAGGAAAATAAAGATGGCATCACCAGGTTCTTTGAAATTATGAATTACCAAGGAAATGACTGCTGCACCCATTAAAAGAAATATCAATGGATCATTGAATTGGGCAATCAGTCTTTTCCAACGTGGGTCTTTTTCAGGTTCCTTCAAGATGTTTAGCCCATACTTTTCCAACCGTGATGCTGCCTCTTTGTCAGAAAGTCCCTTCTTGTCACTTGATAGCTTCTCTAATACTTCATCGGTATCTAAAGTGAACCAATCTTCGTCTTCATTTAGCATCATTAGACACCTGCTGCGTTCCTTTGCTGTTGATAACAGGGTCATAAGTATGACTAAGATGGACTCAAAGGAGTTGGGTTTCAATATCTCAACATCATTAGCGAACCATTGACAAGTAGAATCACTTCGCCATCCTCGATGGGACTGGATTATGAGCCATATGTCTCTGCAGAGCAGGACCTTCCTGAATTAACCCCTCGTGTTATTGTCATCGGAATCATTCTTGGGGCTGTAATGACTGCGGCCAATGCCTACTTAGGCATGTTAGTTGGTATGACGGTTAGCGCATCCATACCTGCTGCCGTCATGTCAATGCTAATTCTACGTGGATTGAAATTCAAAGATGTTTCAATTCTGGAAAATAATTCCGTTCAAACAATGGCATCTGCTGGAGAAAGTCTTGCGGCTGGAATTATTTTCACAATCCCTGCACTTTTAGTGATGGGTATTTGGTCAGATATTAACTGGCTAGACACTTTCATTATCGCCTTCCTTGGAGGAGTTTTAGGTTGTATGTTCACAATTGCTCTGCGCAAGGTATTCATCGTTGAAGAAGCCCTCCCATATCCTGAAGGTGTGGCATGTAAGGAAGTACTTGTTTCTGGTGAAGAAGGAGGAGGTGGACTTATTGCAATCGTTTATGCTCTAATCATTGGTGCTATCTTTGGCTGGGTCGTTAAGGGGATGCACTTGACAAAGCACATGGTACACAGGGCCTTTGACTTGGGTGCTGCTAGAATCTATGTGGGCTCAGAAATGTCTATCGCTTTGTTTTCGGTTGGTTATATTGTAGGGTTGAGGATAGCCTCTTTCATCTTCTTAGGTGGTGTTTTGGGATTTGGAATTTTAGTCCCTCTATACGGTTTAATAAATGGTTGGCCAGCATTTGAAGTCAATCATTTGGGAGATGTTAGCCCAGTTTCAGCAACCGAAGCTTTCATGATTATTTGGAATGAACAAATCCGATTTATCGGAGTAGGAGCCATGGTAGTTGGTGGCGTCTATACCTTGTGGTCTATGCGTAAAACGATATTAATTGGTTTTAAGAAAGCGCTAAATTTTAATGAGGATGGAGAAAGGCATGCACTTCGCACTGAAATGGATTTAGATATGCGTAAAGTGTTGACAGTTTGTGCCGCAATCACTGTTCTGACTTTCTTGTTTTATTGGTGGAAAACGGGGAGTATATTGTTGGCTTTGGTGGGGGCTGGTTTCTTAGCAGTGGCTGCTTTCTTCTTTTCTGCAGTTGCTGGTTATATCGCAGGAGTAGTAGGCTCATCAAATTCTCCTGTTTCGGGAATGACCATTGCGACTCTCCTATTCACTGCAATATTAGTATGGCTTGTAGGGGATGTTATCCTTGGAATGCCAGAGCAGGATTTGATGTTCGCTACCTTGATTATCGCTGCTGTTGTTGCCGTCAATGCAGCGATTGCCGGTGATGTAATGCAGGATTTGAAAACTGGGCACATGGTTGGGGCAACTCCTCACAAACAACAAATCGCTGAAATAATCGGTGTTATTGTAGGTGCAATTGTTATCGGACCTGTTCTTTGGTTGTTGAATAAGGCATTCGTTATTACCAAAACACATTGCTCCCGATTATTAGCAGAAGGCCAAGACGTTGATTGCGATACTGCATTATTAGCCCCTCAGGCAGAATTGATTGGCTCGATTATTCAAGCGGTATTTGGGGGAAGTCTAAATCTTCCAATGATCACTTTAGGTGCAATAATTGCAGCCATCATCATTTGGAGAAAAATGCCGGTTATGTCGGTTGCCATTGGAATTTATTTACCCCTCGGACTTTCTGTACCAATCGTCATTGGTGGTCTTGTCAGCTATGTAGTCATCCACTCTGCATATCGAAGAGTTGACGGAGAATTATTGGAAGAGCCTTCACAAGAAGCCAAGGATGCAGGCGAAGAGGTATCTGCTCGGGGAGTCTTACTCGGGGCTGGTTTTATTGCCGGAGAATCGTTAATGGGGGTATTGATAGCTTTCTTTATCGTCGTTTGGAGTGCCCCGCATAAGTGGTTTGGACTTGGAACACTTGGAGATTTTTGGAGCCTGTTATTCTATGCTTGGTTTATTGGGGTGTTCATTTTCCTCGCCACTAGAGCATTGCCAAAATCTCGTGATGGTTCGAATTTATTGACTGATACGATGGCTGTTTTGACTGATGGTTGCCGTAAATTCCTGAGGGCGATGAAGCCACAACGATGAGTAATTCTATCCTTTGAGTCAGATTGCTTGAATGTCAATGTTGAAAGGCTGCCGGCCAAGGGCAAGTAATCGAGGCGAATCCATGATGGCGACAACATCTACAGACATTGCAAATTTAGAAGCAATTGCAACCCGCTGTAGAGCCCATATATTACGTATGACTCATCGTGCTGCTGCTGGCCATCCCGGAGGTTCTCTTTCTGAAATCGACATCTTGGTTGCGCTCTATTTTAATCGCCTCAAGGTGAACCCTGATAAACCCAAATTTGAAGAAAGGGATAGATTCATTCTATCCAAAGGCCATGCAAGTCCAGGAATGTATGCAGTATTGGCAGAAAAAGGATTCATCACAGAAGAAGACCTTTCTTCATACCGTGTATTAGGAGGTGTTTGCCAAGGGCATGTCGACATGAAGTGGACTCCAGGTATAGACTTCAGTGCAGGTTCGCTTGGTATGGGATTATCGTTTGGAATGGGTACTGCAATCGCAGCTCGCTTGGATGGCAGTGAGAGGAGCACATGGGTGATGATTGGTGATGGTGAGATGCAGGAAGGAAGTGTCTGGGAAGCAGCAATGGCAGCTGCCCATCATGAACTCGGGAACCTCAATGTGTTTGTCGATAAAAATAATATTCAAAATGATGACTTTGTTGAAGTGCAAATGAGAATGTTCGATATCCCCGCTAAGTGGGCTGGCTTTGGCTGGGCTGTTAGGGAATGCGACGGACATGATATGCAACAAATACTCGATGCTATCGCGTGGGCAGATAGTATTACAGATCGGCCAGCCGTTATCATTGCAAATACAATCAAGGGCAAGGGTATTTCATACATGGAAAACAATCCAGCATTCCATGGTGCAGCACCAAATGATGAACAACTTGGTATTGGGTTAGCAGAGCTCGGTTTATTCGAGGTGAGTTTGTGAGTAGAATGGCAGCAACCCGTGATGGCTACGGCCAAGGATTACTCAATATTTCAGGTGATGAAAGAGTTGTAGTCTTGGAAGCGGACCTTGGTAAATCTACCAAATCACTCCACTTCCGCAAACAATTCCCTGAGCGCACTGTTTCTTGTGGAATTGGTGAGCAAAATATGATGTTAGTTGCAGCCGGATTAGCTGCTAGTGGCTACAAGCCATTCGCAAGTACTTTTGCAATATTTACAGAAAGGGCCTTTGAACAAATCCGAAATGGAGTGGCTAGACCAAACCTTCCTGTACATATCTGCGGAAGCCACGGCGGTACACACACTGGAACAGATGGTAGTAGCGCACAATCGATTGAGGATTTGGCGATTTACAGAACCTTGCCAAATATGACGGTGATGCACCCTTGTGATGATGTTAGTGCGGCTGAATTAACTCGCCAATGTTTAGACCTAGCAGGACCATCTTACATGCGAACAGCGCGCAATAAAACAAGAGTCTTACACGAGAGTAGAATTAATGACATTAAAATTGGCAAGGGTATTGTACTGCGCGATGGAGATGATGTTTGTATCATCGCTTGTGGCGTATTAGTTTCCAAAGCACTCGAGGCTGCTGAGAAATTAGCAGGAGATGGCATTAGTGCATGTGTAGTCGACATGCACACGCTAAAACCACTAGATGGCGATTTAATCAACCGGATGGCGGCATCAACAGGATGTATAGTCAGTGCAGAGGATCATTCAATAATTGGTGGCCTTGGGGGTGCAATAGCAGAACATCTCTCATCTAATCACCCCGTACCTCTTGAGAGAGTTGGTGTCAAGGATAGATTTGGAGAATCTGGCCAGGCGGAGGAAATGCTAGACCTTTTAGGATTGAATACCAGCGAAATCATCGAAGC
>JAOMAZ010000041.1 GCA_028344335.1 Deltaproteobacteria bacterium
CATTACCAATGTGAACCACGGCTCTGTAGGCTCATTTCCCTTTTGTTCTACTACAACTTCTAGCATTGCTCCCGCGGGAGGGATTTCTAAAATCGTATTGGAAAGATCGAAACTCCATTCAGAATGATGGAGAACTATTACTTGAAGTTCAATAGTTTGGATGGACACGTCTTCTGCGATCAATTGCAATTCAATTTCTGCTACAGTGCCATTCCAAGCAGATTCATCAACACTTAGGTTAAACCAAATCATTTGACTTTCAGAGATTGAAATATCTACTAATTCTGTTGCTGAGAAACTCCATGTGCTTGAATCATCTCCCGAATATAGGTATGATATGGCAGGAGTGAAGGATAGGTGGTCCACACTATTCCCAACATTTGTAGCATTAAATCCGAATGAAACTTCATTCCCAGGTAAGGTACTTTGATTCACACCATCCACCGAAGATAGGCTCCATCTATGGTCTGGACGCGCTGATACGAAAACTTCGATTGAGGAAATAGTTGAAGAATCAAGGTTTGATGTCATACTAAAGCGCAGGTGAAGAGGAACTCTTGCAGGCATATCTGCTGGAAGACTGATATTGATGGGAACGTGAACAACTGCACCGGCACTGAGGTTCCTTGTTGGATTTGGAATCAGGAAAATAACACCTGGGTCACTACTGAAATTCTGGTCTTCAACTACCATTCCAGTCAGACTATAAGAGTCCAAACCATTTCCTGGATTAGACAGTTTGATTATCAACCGTTCACCTTCATCGCTTGGAGTCTTAGATACATTCATCATCCAAGGCTCAGCTAATGGAGCACTTAGAGAAAGGTCTGCACGATGTACTTGGAGAATATTCATCGATAGGTTGAGATCATGATTTAGTGCTTCTTCAGCGCTAATATTAACCATGTATAAATCAGGAGGAGTTGTTCCTGGGATACTTAGATTCAACCAACCAGTACTAGGTGAAGGGCCTGAATCAGTAGATAAAATTCCTGCATTAATACTGAAATCACCTTCTGCACTCCATTGCCATCCATCATTGAGAAGGCCAGCAGCACCAATATCCCAAGTTAATTCTTGACCACCTGGTTTTCCAACTTCTAATTGCCAAGACCTGTCATTTTGAGGTTCATCTCGAATGTGTGGTGGATAAAGGGATGCGGCATTAGCAGTGAAAATAAAATTCATTTGTCTACATAGAGTGCTATCACCATCTCCAATGCATAATTCCAATTGATTATTCACTGATTCACCAAGTGTTGCTTGTGAAGATGGAACATCTACTTTAACGATGAATTCCCTAACTTGTCCAGGTGCAAGGTCAAAGAAATTAATTTCATTATCATTTTCATCTATTATCCTTGGTGAAGTTTGCCATGTATTTTGATCCCATGTGATACTACTGGTAGTTTCAGCGGCATTACCTAGATTTTCCACTAGGAACCAAGCACTTGCATCATGCCCCACACGGCCATGGCCATGACTGAGGGGTAAGCCGTCTGGCCCTTGAATTGAAAGCCCTCTAGTCCGTTGTACTTCTACTGGGATTGTTGCATTAAATGAAATACTAGGGTCGGAGTCAAGAGTCATTTCAAGAATGAAATATCCACTCTCACTTCCTTCTGCAGATTCTGGAACGCTAACCCTAATTGTTGGCCTCCATACTTCATTTGGAGTTATAGTACGAGATTGGCTACCGCCGCTAGTCTGGTCTAAAATACTCCAGCCCTCTGGCAATTCCTCATGCAATTGCATGCTCCACTCAGATGCTTTTCTCCCAATCGCCGTAATACTTGGATTAATATCAGATGATTCCCCAGGTAATATACGGGTCATCTCAAGCGGGGAATTAATATCGAGAACATAGGGTTCCAAGACCTCCAAGAAGGCATATTCTTGATCATTATCTTTTCGAGCTTGAGTTTGATTTGACATGGGGTCGAGAAGTAATGAAACTTCATGCACACCTTTTGTTGCTACAATCTCCACACTAAATGAAACTGGACCACCATTGCCACTTGGAGCAGTTGCTTCGAGGTCAACCACTCGGTGTCTTCCAATTTCACTCCCTCCTAGGAATAGAACAGCGTCAAGAGCACCCTCAAAGTCACCTGTTCCAACATTTGAGAACTGCGCAGTGATAGTAGTGTTTTGTCCAGGGTTTGGCTGTTCGGGGTTGAAAGAGATCCCACGACCATCACTGGTCGGTGCAGCATCAGGCGCAGAACGGCTAATCAGAGTATCTCCAATTAACAAATCAAGGGCCCCATCGCCATCCAAATCTCCTGCAGCAGGACCAGACCAAGTCCGGTGAGATATGCTCAAAGGAGAGGACCAGTCTGAACTAATATCAGCAGAAACACCTGAATCGCCATCAAATGCATAGACTTTTCGACCAAATGCAACCAATAATTCAGGGGCTCCTTGGCCATCGAGGTCAATTGCTAAAGGCGCACTTGCCGCGATTTCATCATTGGCATTTCCAGAAGATGAATCCAATGTTCTGCTGAAATCCTTACTCGGTGGTGTAGTGGTAGTATTATGGCAACCAGCTAACCCTTGTCTATCAAGAGTCCAAGAACTGGTACTGTACCAAGTAACCCAGCAAAGTCGTTCTGCAATGCCATCCATATTGATATCTACAGGAAGAGGCGCAGCATCTGCATAACCGTTAGGGGCTCTGAATCTCCAAATTTCCTCGGCAGAGGTTAATTCCCATGCGATGAAAGTAGCACCATTTCCAGTAGTTCTCCCATTTTGATCGGAAGGAATTGTGAAAATAACCTCAGGTGTTGCATCTGAATCTAATTGAGCAACAACTGGCCCTGGGACTCTAAGGTGAACAGGGTCGGCATCTGTTTGTGTTCCACTAAGAATGATGCGTTCCCAATCAAGAGAACCACTGGAACCGTCAATTCTCCAAACCCACATATTCCCATTATTACCATCGATAGTAGTTAGTAACACCGCTGCATTCAATGGGTCGAGGGCAACCCATGTTGGGTCTGAAACATGTGTCCCTCTATCAAGGACAACAGTCCACATTGGGTCTGGAGGGCCCTGTGTGGTTAAAGGAATTGCAACCACATTGGGGTTATCGGTATCTTGGTCAATTACAGATAGAACTACTTCTGGACTGCCATCCATTGTAAGGTCTGCCAACAATAATTGACTTGAGACCAAGTGATCATTCTCGAGAGCGAAATGCGGAGAGATAGCGCCAAGGCGAAGGTCAGCATTACTCCAAGACCACAATAATTCAGAAGTGTGGCCAGATGTGATCCAACCTGATTCCGCACAGGAAAGCCGAGGCGAATAGACATCAAGATTGACGGAATTTGAGGTATCGAAGGCAACCATCAACTCCAACATTCCATCTCCATCGATATCAGCCAAAGCAGGTGAACTTTTGACCGCCCTTGTAACTCCAAGGTCAACCTTCCAAGCGGTTTTTCCCGAGCCACCATCGATGATTTTCAGCATACTGTGAGATTCACTACCCACGTCTTGAGTACTAACGATAACAGCAAACAAAGTTTCAGCACCACAACGGTCGCTAGCGGCACTTGGGGCACTGATGGATGCTGAGAAATCTGCGATAACTGTTCCATACCCATCTGCCCCTGGATGATTGTTTGATTCATGTTGCCAATTAACAACCGCCTTATCGATTGTCATCAATTCACTAACATTTGCGACTTCTCCATCAGCAGGCCCTCCATTCACTGAATGTGCAGGCATCGATGAATTATGAGTTGGCAAATGTCGGAATTGACTCCATACCTCACTTCCATACCATGGACTTTCGTTTCTTGCCTCAATCATCGAACTATTATCGTCTGAAAGCGTGAGTATTGGTGTTAATGGTGCAGCCAGTAAAAACATCAGGGTGATGATAACCCACGGTGTATTGGATGCATTGGGCATGTTGGTCAAGACTTGCGTGCCTCGCAACCCGCTAATAGGCTTACGTGAACGGGGCCCCTTAGGGCCCCGAAAAACAATCAGATATCTTAATGCCAAAAACTCAATTGAAGAGAATGGAAGGGTAATTTTGGATTCATCATTGGCGGTGGCCTTATGAAGGAAACACAGGTCGCCGAGACGACTTTAGTCGCTTTCTCTCCAGAGGCAGGAGCCGGTGAAGGACGGAATGGCCCACATGGCCACCCGTCCTGAAATCTGCCAACGGAATTAAAGTGGCGGAAGTCGAGGTGAAAAAACCATGTACAAACTTGTTCAGAAGGAGGACATCATCAGGATACCTGCGGAGTATATCCGTAAGAATCAGTCATTGAATCAGCACATCGATAAGTTGGCTTCAACAGCCTTCGAAGGCCGCTTCGATGATGATAACCGATTCATACTTGTAACCCTAAACCACGAGCCACTCGGCCGAGGTCGAATCATTCACGGTGATGGTGCAATTTACCAAAACGTTCGCTTCGATGCAATTCTTTTCTGCATGGATGACTATGAAGTCGTAGAAGGGGCAGTATCGGAAGTTCACGAATTTGGCACATTCGTACGAATCGGGCCAATGGAAGCACTACTTCACAAGTCGCAAATCATGGAAGACCACGTTGATGTCAATGTGGGAATGGGAATGGTCGAAGGCCGTCAAACCGGTCGCAGATTGCAAACCGGAAGTACGGTTCGTGCAAGAATAGTTTCCCTATCACCAAACCCCTCAGACCCACGCCAATCTAAGATTGGTCTAACCTGCAAGCAACCAGGTTTGGGTGGTATGGATTGGATCATCGAAGAAAGAGAGGAGTGAGTGAAATGGCAAAACTACCTTTCGCATGTGGCGATTGCCACCGAATACTAGACGACGGTGTCGAACAATGCCCCTCTCACCCAAATGCCAAGGTCACCACTGATCACTTGGGATACGTTATTATTCTCAACCCAGAAAGAGCAGAAATTGCTTCCCGCTTGAATATTACCGAGCCAGGAACATATGCACTCAAGGTAAATATCCGCTGAACAGGAGATGATTGAATGGAAATACTAGATCGCAAAGAAAACAACCTACTCGACAGAGTTGAAATCAGCTTCAAATGGCGCCACGTTGGCAATGCAACTCCAAGCAGGGATGATTTGTTGAATATGGCCAAGTCAATGGAACCAGGGGCAAGCAAAGAATGTATCATTATCAAGGATGTTAATACTCGTTTTGGTCAACCATTAACAACTGGAGTTGCTCATATTTACGGCAAAACGTCCAGCATGATTGTGGAACCAAAGTACATGCTTGAGCGCCACGGAATAGGAACTGACTCCGATAAAGAGAAGAAAGTCAAGGCTGTACCAGTTTTAGCAACTGAAGTCGCTGGGGGTGAGGAATGATGTCTGATGGTCCAAATGCTGCTGCAAAGTGGTCAAAGTATTCTATCGAAGATGGAACCCTTGTACGCAAGGCCGATTTCTGTCCACGCTGTGGTCCAGGGATTTTCATGGCAGTTCATTCAGACCGTCAGTCCTGTGGAAAGTGTGGACATACCGTCACAACTCAGACTGAATAGAATTTAATTGCCTTAACGGCGATTTTTCCAAGGCATCAAAAAGGTCTTGGCAACGTGCCATGCAACAGTTGGGTTTTCTCTTAGCCTACGCATTGAATACTCATACCATCTCTCTCCATATGGGATGTAAATACGGGTTCGATGGCCATCTTTGTGGAGTTTTCTTCTCAAGTCGCCGCGTACCCCTAATAACATTTGAAATTCATATCCAGGTCCCTTCCCCTGCCTTTTTGCAGGTGGGTTTCCCCGAGGGTCTTCAAGGTGAGGCCCCATCTTTTGTTTTTCCAAAGAGGCGAGTGCATGTTTGATGATTGGAACATCATGAGTAGCAATCCCAACATAGGATGATGATTGTAGCATCAAATCAAGACATTCATTTGTGGCATCAATAATTGGCCGATATTGGGTATGAGCAATAGTATCTGGCTCAAGGTAAATCCCTTTGCAGATTCGGAAATCAGCAGCAGGTCCAAGTTTATTGCAGATATTGCGGATATCATCTAAAGTTCTGAATAACCGACCTTGTAATACAACGCCGATATTCGTTAGTCCTTTTTCATGCATCGCTAAGCAGACTTCGATGGTATCATCAGTTGCTCTATGGTCCTCCATATCAAGGCGCACGAAAATTCCACTTTCCTTTGCTTTCACAAGCAACTCTTGGATGTTTTGAAGGCCTTTTTCTCGGTCGATTAAGAGACCAAATGCGGTTGGCTTTATCGAAAGGTTAGCATCTAAATCCTCTGTAATTATTGCATCTATCAGGTTGTGATATTCTTTGATGAAAAACTCAGCCTCATCCAAATTAGTGATTTCTTCGCCTAATACATCTACGGTAAAACATGCTCCTTCGCTTGACAGTTTTTTCATTACTGCTACTGCTTCAGATATTTTTGCCCCAGCAACATAGCGACGAGAAACCCACTTGATGACAAAGCGAGGCATCAACGGCATTGTGCCGACGACCATGCGCCCAAGTAGTCTAGACATGCGCCCCTCTCCAACTTGTTATTCATAGATGTGATTATGAGGATTTCCGATTATCCCTCAGCCTCATAGTAAATCTGCAGTGCGCCCAATTGGAATAGATTGAGCCTCAAGATGGCGCCGAATTGCTTGCCTCTGCCAGCCC